>NZ_JASJXB010000019.1:0-83602 GCF_035018885.1 Variovorax sp. LG9.2
GCGAGATGGTCGAGTCGTTCACGCGGACCACTGTCGGCACATCGGAAGCGCCGATCGAGGGCATCCCCAACGAAGACACGGTCAGCGTGCACCGGTGATGTCGATGGTGCCGTCGGGTTCAGATGTGCTCGAGCCCTGGCGCATCGATACCGAGCCTTACTACCGCGCCATCGGCGACGAGTGCGAGATGTTCGAGGCGGCCTACGCGGGCCGGCTGCCGGTGCTGATCAAGGGGCCGACCGGCTGCGGCAAGACACGCTTCATCGAGTACATGGCGTGGCGGCTCGGCCGGCCGCTGGTCACCGTGGCGTGCAATGCCGACACCAGTGCGGGCGACCTCGTCGGCCGCTGGCTGCTCGATGGTGGCGAGACGCGCTGGCAAGACGGTCCGCTCACTTTGGCGGCGCGTCACGGCGCGCTGTGCTACCTCGACGAGATCGTCGAAGCGCGTGCCGACACGGCCGTGGTCATCCATCCGCTCACCGACACGCGCCGCATGCTCCCGCTGGAACGGCGCAACGAACTCGTGCATGCGCATCCCGACTTCGCGCTAGTGGTTTCATACAACCCGGGTGGCGGCAGCGGCTTGATGAAAGCGTCGACGCGGCAACGTTTCTGCGGGTTGGAGTTCGACTATCCCGATGCAGAGAACGAAGCTGAAATCGTGATGCGCGAGAGCGGCGTCGAGATCGAACTGGCGTCTGCGCTGGTCGCACTCGGACGTCGCTCGCGCAGGTTGGCCGGGCATGGTCTCGACGAAGGCGCTTCCACGCGCATGCTGGTGCGCGCCGCTGCGCTCGTGCGCGCGGGTGCGAGCCCGGCTGCGGCCTGCCGTATGGCGTTGGTGGCGCCGCTCACCGACGACGTTGCGTTGCGCGATGCGCTGGTGGCGGCGGTCGACGCTTCGTTCTGAACGCCTGCTGCGATGAGCGCGGTGGTTGACCTGGACTTGCGAGCGGACCTTCAAGCGGGCACGAACCCGTCTGTAGCGACGGCTCGCGCGATCACGGGTAGCGACAGCACCGAGCAAAGCGGTCAGCTCGATGCGCTGCGGCTTCCCATCGGCGCCTGGCTGCGGCTTCTCTGGAACGTGACGCCACCGTTGCTGCATCTTCCCGCAGGAATCGAAGGCGGGCAGACGCCGTTTCTTGCAGAGAGTGGATTGCACCTGCCATCGCCACCCGCCGGCGCGAGCAAGGCCGATGCCCGTCGCTGGTACAGCGCAGCCGCCGCGCACGCTGCAGCACACATCGTTTTTTCTCGCCGCGTGTTCGTGCGCGAAGGCACGGCGCCCATCACGCAGGCCTTGCTCGGCCTGCTCGAAGACGCGCGGGCCGAAGCGCTGGCATGCCGTGAGTTACCCGGCTTGCGGAGACTCTGGGCGCCGCTGCACACCGCAACGCCGGAAGACGGCGACGGCTTCGAAACGCTGATGCTTCGGCTCGCACGCGGCCTCGTCGATCCCGGCTACGACGATCCGCATCCGTGGGTGCGCAAGGGCAGGGCGCGCTTCTATCTCGACGATGGTGGCGAGGTGTTGGCGCAGTCGCAACCCGATGCGCTGCGTGCGATGGCATCGGCCCTCGGCAACGATATCGGCCAGATGCGAATGGGCTTCAACGCGCGCATGTACCGGCCGGGGCCGAGCTACCGCGACGACAACCGATGGCTCTGGCAAGGCCATGCCGGCGAACAGCCCGAGCAGTCGCAACCGGTGTCTGCCGCAGCACGGCTGCAAGAGGGGCCTGCCGATGCAACGCCTCCTGCGCCCGTGCAGTGGCGATATCCGGAATGGGATCGTCGGATCGGCAAGTTGCGGACGGACTGGTGCGTGGTGCACGAGCGGCATCCGCAGGTTGGGGAGTCTGTCGGCGCGCAGGCATCTGCGGTGGCGACGCTTGAGCACGACGCACCGGTGCAGCGCGCATTGACCCTGTTGCTGCAGAAGTCTGCGATGCGCTCCCGCGTGCTGCGACGGCGTGAGCGCGACGGCGACGACATCGAACTCGACGAAGCCGTCAGTGCGGTGCTTGCACAGCGCAGCGGCAGTGCGGATGAGCTTCGGGTGCACACCCGATCGACGCAGGCGGCGGAGAGCGTCGCCGTGCTGTTGTTGATCGACAGTTCGGCCTCCAGCGCGCGGCCGCACGGCAGCGATGCGGCGGGCGGCACTCAGTTGACGACGCAGCAGCGTGTGGCCCGACTGCTCGCCGGCGCGTTGGCCACAACCGGTGGCTCACTCGCGATTCAGGGCTTCGATTCCGATGGCCGAGAGGGCGTCAACCATTGGCGCGTGAAAGACTTCGATGAGGCGTGGAGCGACGGCACTGCCGCGCGACTGGCCAGCTTGCAAAGCGGCCTGTCGACACGGCTCGGCGCCGCGTTGCGCCACGCGACGCGTGCACTGACAGCACAACCCGCCTCCCGTCGACTGGTCGTCGTGATGAGCGATGGCGAGCCGCACGATGTCGACATCCACGATCCGCATTACCTGATCGAGGATGCGCGACATGCGGTGCAATCGGCGCGGCTGGTGGGTATTGGCACGCTCGGTTTGTTGCTCGATGCGGAAGGGGCGGCGGCAAGCCGGCGGATCTTCGGGGCAGGGCAGAGCGCGCTGTTGGGTGACGCCGAGTCGTTGCCTTCGGTGCTGGGGCGGTTGTTGGGTTGAGTCGATAAGGCGGCTCGGATGGCCGCTCACGTTCGATTCTGTCGATCGGTGCCATCAACTCGTCGGCCGCGTTGCCGACTGCTCGTCGCCGTGGTTCCGTACGACGCTGCCTTCGATGTCCGCTTTGCGGGCGCGAAGCGGACCTACACTGTTGCTCGGCCTGTGTCCGCAATCTGGCCAAGAGCCGACGTCCGGCGCCTGTCACAGAATTAACGAGTCCGATCAGGAAGCAGATGCAGCAATGGCCGTTTGAGAGCGCAGCAACCACCCCGTGCCTTACGGTGCGCGATGTCATGGCCGGCACGAGGCCAATTCTCGAAGCTCATCGGGATGCCGATGGGACTGGCAATTTCTACCGGGCGTCGAGGTCAGTGAAGCTGACGCTATGGTGGTGAGCCTCGGACGGGTTTTAGAGATGGACGAGGGTTTGGCTGCGGTAGCGGATTTGCTACCCGGCTACTTCGCGGTTAGGCGGTCTGCTACCGAGTCATGGCAGCGGCAGCGGAGCGCGGCAAACGACGAATGAGTCGGCAAGCGACCAACACCAGACATTCGCTCCGGCCGCCAAAAAGCCTGACATCTGTGACCTGCGAAGGCGCTCTAGCTTGGCTGCGGAGCGCTGCAGTAGCGGCAAGTTGAATCCGAAGCCAGGTTCTTGCCTTTGCATTTCTCGCAGGCCCAGTCTGGCGGCAGATTGCTGAGGTCTTTGAGACAAAGCAGGATTACCAACCCAATCAGGTTCAAAAAAGGCAAAGCGATGCCCAAAGCGCCTGACCGCCCCTTGGCCCTGGCGTACGCCCAAAACATCGTCCAAAGCGAAATGACGTAGACGGCAATAAGTGGAAGCCGCGCGTCTTCGGAGATGAGCTTGTTTGCGGATACGTACATCACAATGCCCAAGCTCACGACTGTGACCACGAGTGCCACGTTGCCGATACGTGTGTATTTCTTAATCACTCCTCGACTCCTTCTTGTTGTACTGATAGATTGTACGTAACACGCCGTAACGTTCGCCTGAGGGCTGGTAGCACGCTCGGCAACTCTCAAGAGGAGGCCGACGCCGCCGGTGTCGGCCAAAACCAGTCATACCTATGCGCCCCCAACTGAGCGACCCCGAAGATCAAGATAAGTACCGGCAACTACTGCCGTTGACCGATGCTGTCATTCGTTTGCACGAGGCTGGGGAACCGTACTCGACGGAGTTAAAGCAGATGTCCCGACTGCTTGGTCGCGTTGTCGGCGAAGCAGATGTCCTTGCTGCTTTCGGCTCATCTGATGCGGATGAGTTTGCAAGACGATTTTCAATCGACTGGCACGCCGTACCAATGGACTTGTCGGAGCAAGAGCTTCTGGAGCTGTTTGAAGGCGTCTGCGCTGGTCGCGGCCTTTCGGTCCACGTCGAGTATTGGCTACGATGCATTGAGGCCAACACTGGCGATGATGCTGTTTCCGATCTTATTTTTTGGCCCAACAAGTACTTCGGCGCCGAGTACTCTGGAGCAGAGCTTGCCCCAGCAGAGATGCTTGGGGTCGTTCTTGAAAAACGGTGCACACGCAGATGACGGCTCGACGTACATCGGCCGGATTCGGCCACAACCGGACTTTCAACAACCACTATCTAACTACGTGTTCTTCGCCTTGAACTTTTTCAATATTCTCAAAAGAACGGAGATGGCCGCGCTCGTCGCCTTGCTCGTCGTGTCGCTTGCGGCTGCAGCATTTGTTGGGACACAGAACTACGTGGCAGACGCTCCGGTTTTGTCGACGCCGAATGCTGCTGCACTGACGTTCACTTATGCTTTTGTTATAGGCTGCGGCCCTGCTTTCCTACTGGGGGCACCTCTTTACTCCGCTCTTCACCAATGCGGATGGGCGACTTGGAGTGCCGCCACGGCTTTGGGTGTGCTTCCGGGAATGTTGTTTCTACTGCTCGATGCGGAACGCTTATTTGCGCAGTGGTTTCTTGTGTGCGGGCTAGCTGTTGCTCTGCTTACGCACGCTGTAAATAAACGTTGGCAGAGGTAGTTCAGCCTATGTGCGGTATGCCAACTTTCGGCCAACACCGGACGTTGGTTCGACAAGTAGGCGCACGCCGCTAACAGGCAAGAGGGCGAACATGGCTTTTTACATTCGCGTCGAAAAACTGACGGATACCGAGCGCGACGCTACATTCCGGTTCTTTGATCCTGCGTCCCCTGATGAGGTTGGCGAACTGCGTCTCACCAAAGCAACGGGTGAGATCGCGATGACGAAAAAGACGCAGCAAACGTTCTTCGTCCGGGCATCGCGCAAGGTCTCCGACGCTCATAAGCTCGGAGAACTTCCGACCCTGCTTGAGTGGGCGTCTTGAAGTCGCCAATCGGGCCACAAGCGGACTTCAGCAACGGTTGCCCACTAGCCTAGTGCTAGCCCTTCGTGCGAGAAATGCCGGTGACGTCTAGCTCCCATCTAGCTCCAATGGCCGTCAGCTTTCCGATCGTGATAGTCCCCAACTCGTAAAAGGGGCGATCGTCAACATCGTCGCTCGTGACGCGCGTGATGACCAAAACATCACATTCAAGTTCCGCACTTGTCGACCGGATCGACTCAGGGTTGCCCAGAAGCAAGAAGAGCTTTTCTAAGCTGTCGTCCAACGAGTCGACCTCCACCGAGCCCGTTGAAATCCACCATTCCGAGCTTCGCAAAGGTGGCCGCACGCCTGACTTTAATATCTTGTGCAGTGACCTGGTGCCTGTCGCTTCGAGTTTCAAAGTCCGAGATATGGCATCGAAATCGAGTTCGACACTACGGCTGGTAAAAACCAACGACGATTCAACGGTGGGATGCATCACGCGATTTTATTGAAGGCCCTAACCGATTCATTTGCCCGGCAAGCGGATCACCGTGGACCCTGCTTCACAACGGTCCGAATGTCGGCTTTCGAGCAATAGCTAGGACTGCTTCGGGCCCGAAGCAGTCCTTAAATGCGACAGGTCTGCAGACGGATTTGCAGCGGTTGCTACCGGTGATGTCGGCCCCCTGAGTTCACGGTCTTTGGCCACGCAGCGGTCGTTCATGCGCCAGTGTCATGTCGGACCCCGTGGCCGGTTTCAAAGTACTGCTGACCTTGCCAGCCAGCCGGTACGTTCACGACGCCTGCACGTTTGCTGACCTCGGCCAATTCGGCGTGAACTTGCCTGCGGCTCTTGCGGCTTAACGAACCCGCAGCACCTCAAACTGCTGTCGGATTGGAGCGACCTGTATCGACACCTCATCACCCTCGCATTTGCCCAGCATGGCCCTGCCCAAAGGGGCTTCGCTGCTGAGGACCTGAACGCGCTGAGCGCCGCTGACCAACTTCATGCTGCCCCCATCCGGGCCGAGAAAGAGCTGTTGCTGCTTGTCCTCGGAATCGACCAGGCAGACCAGCGCGCCGAGCTGTATGCCTTTGCTGGCGTCGTAGGGACGCGGGCGGAATTGGCGCCAATTGGCCATCGCCTGGCGGATGGCTTCGGCGCGCCGAGCTAGGCCGGTGGCCAGGTAGGCGGCTTCGAGTCCCAATGTGTCGTATTTGTTTTCGGCGATGTTTTCTTCGTGGGTCGCCGTTTCATGGGCCGCCCGCACTGCCTGTTCGGCTTGCAGCAGGTCTTCGGCGAGCCGTTCCAGCACCTGCTGTTGCAGCAAAAATTTATCCATGATGAAAGGTAGGCGTCTCGAACAAGCGGGGGGCAGATCTTGATTATGAAGCGCTCCACCAGCCTTCGACGCTTCTGTTGGCTGCAGGTTAACTTCAGCTATGGACCCTCTGCCGACCATCGCACTTATCTGGCGGGCCGGGCGTCACGACCGGTGGTCATCCAGTGATGGCGACTGCGCTTTGGAGAAACCAGCCCGACCGCGATGTCGTGGTGCGGGTTTCAACTAGACAAAAAGCCCGCATCGCCCCGATTTAGCCAGCGAGCTTTTTACGCTTATCGTCATGGTAGCGACCCGTTCCGCGTGCGAGCAAGGTGTCGCTCGCCAGCACTGTGCCCGGATCGAAATCGGGCTGGCCTGCGATGCGTTGATACAGCGGCGCGAAGTCGATCTTCGCGAGCTTCAGCAACTGCTCCAGGTTGTCTATGACGAAGTAACTTTCCTGGAAATCGTCGATGCGGTAGTTGGTTCGCATCACCCTTTCCAGATTGAAGGCAATGCGATTGGGCGATGCGTCGTCGAGCGAAAAAGCCGTCTCCGTGAATGACGACGCGATGCCGGCGCCATAGATGCGCAGCCCGTCCGGTTGCTTCAGCAGGCCGAACTCCACCGTGTACCAGTAGACGCGCGCGAGCTTGTCGAGCACGCCGAGCTTTTGCGCGCGCAATCCGCCTTCGCCATAAGCCTGGATGTAGTCCGCTATGGCCGGGTTCATCAGCATGGGCACGTGGCCGAACACGTCGTGGAACACGTCGGGCTCTTCCAGGTAATCCAGTTCGTGCGGCTTGCGGATGAAATGACCCGCCGGAAATCGTCGATGCGCCAGATGTTCGAAGAACACCTCGTCAGGTACCAGGCCCGGCACCGCGACCACCTGCCAGCCTGTCTTCTTCATCAGCACGTCGCTGAGGCGCCGGAAATCCGGAATCTCATCCGCCCCAATGGGCAGATTGCGCATGCCTTCGACGAACTCGTCGCACGCACGGCCCGGCAGCAGTTTCGACTGGCGTTCGAACAGGGTCTTCCAGACGCCATGCTCGGCAGCGGTATAGGCTTCCCAGCCCTGGTCGATGGTCCAATCGGCGCGCCGGGGCTGGCCCGCATCGCCGGCCGCCAGACCATGCTTGGCGCTCTGAACTGCGGCGGTATCGAGGCAAGGCACGGACGCCACCTTCAGGCCGTTTGCAGCACGCCGCGTCGAACCTGATCCCGCTCGATCGACTGGAACAGCGCCTTGAAATTGCCTTCACCGAAACCGTCGCTGTAGTCACCCTTGCGCTGGATGAACTCGAAGAACACCGGGCCACCGAAGGCCGTCTGCGAGAAGATCTGCAACAGCAGGCGCGGGGTCCCGCCCTCGGTCGTGCCGTCCAGCAGGATGCCGCGCGCCTGCAGCTCCGAGATCGGCTCACCGTGGCCGGGCAAGCGCGTCTCCAGCATCTCGTAGTAGACGTCGTTCGGCGCGGTCATCAGCGGCACGCCGGCAAGGCCGAGCTGGTCGATCGTGTCGACGAGGTTGTCGCTCAGCAGCGCGATGTGCTGGATGCCTTCGCCGTTGAACTTCATCAAATACTCTTCGATCTGGCCCGAGCCTTTGGACGATTCCTCATTCAGCGGGATGCGGATCTTGCCGTCGGGCGCCGTCAGCGCCTTCGAGGTGAGGCCTGTGTACTCACCCTGGATGTCGAAGTAGCGGATCTCGCGGAAGTTGAAAATCTTTTCGTAGAAGTTGGCCCAGAAGGTCATGCGGCCGCGATACACGTTGTGCGTCAGGTGATCGATCACCTTGAGCCCGTGCCCGACGGGATGGCGTTCGACGCCTTCGATGAATTCAAAGTCGATGTCGTAGATCGACTTGCCATCTTCGAAGCGGTCGATCAAGTACAGCGGTGCGCCACCAATACCTTTGATCGCAGGCAAGCGCAGCTCCATCGGACCCGTGGCAATCTCGATGGGCTGCGCGCCGAGTTCGAGCGCACGGGCATAAGCCTTGTGCGAGTCCTTGACGCGAAATGCCAGGCCGCAGGCAGACGGGCCGTGCTCGGCGGCGAAGTACGCAGCCGGGCTGTTCGGCTCGCGGTTCACGATGAAGTTGATATCGCCCTGCCGGTAGAGCACCACGTCCTTCGAGCGGTGCTTTGCTACCAGCGAGAAGCCGAGCTTTTCGAAGAACGGTTCGAGCGTGTTGGCCTCGGGCGCGGCGAACTCGACGAACTCGAAGCCTTGCAGTCCCATGGGGTTGTCGAAAAGGTCGGTGCTCATGCCGTCTCCATCAGTGGGTGGTTTGTGATCATTCGATCCTAAGGATGAGGCAAGCAGTTTTCCTGCAAGTTCACGCTGCGCTTGCGCATTGACGCAGGAATCCTGCAACATACCGCTGATGTCTGCACCAATCGAACTCGATCAAATCGACCTGCGCGTCCTTCGCGTGCTTCAGGCCAGCGGCCGAGCCACCTACGACGAGATCGCACAGGTCGTCAACCTGTCGCCTTCCGCCACGCTTCGGCGGGTGAAGCGCCTCGAGGAATCGAAGGTCATCACGGGCTATGTCGCCCTGCTCGATCCTGAGGGCGTGGGGCTTGCACTCACGGCCTACATCAACGTCCGACTGGAAAAGCACTCCGCGGTGCACAAGCGCAGCCCGATGGATGCATTTCGCGCGTCCGTGCAAGCCTGGCCCGAAGTGGTCGAATGCAGTTCGCTGACGGGTGACATGGACTACCTGCTTCGCGTTATGGTGAGCGACATGGCGCACTACTCGCGCTTCGTGATGGAGACATTGCTCAAGCATCCGAGTGTTCAGGACTGCAAGACGAGCTTCGTGCTCGACACGGTCAAACGAACCACGGCGTTACCTTTTTAAGCAGCGGCAATGCCGCTGTCGTGGATTCCAAGGCCTGAAAATGCAGGCTGATCGAAACCACCGCTCCGATTCACCACAAATTTCGTTAAGCCCCTGACTCATGCAAACAATGCGCCTTTCCGCTCTTTCCATCGTTGTCGCGATCGCCTCAGGCGTCGTCTTACCGTACTCGGCGTCCTTCGCGGCCTCGGATCACGCCGCCAAGCCGGCAGCTGCCAAGAAGCAGGCGACCACCAAACCTGCGGCGGCGCCAGTCGCCGCGCAGGCCAGTACGGCCGGCGGCCCACCGGCGCTGCCCGCCAAGGCGTGGCTGCTGATGGACTTCGACTCCGGCGAGGTGCTTGCTTCTGACAACCCCGATGAAGCGCTGCCGCCGGCGTCACTGACCAAGATGATGACCAGCTTCCTGGTCGAGCAGGCGCTTCGATCGGGCAAGCTCAAGAAGGAAGACCTCGTTTCGGTCAGTGAGTACGCCTGGTGCCGCGGATCGAGCACCGAGTCGTGCATGTACCTGCCGCTCAACAGCCAGGCCACGGTGATCGACATCCTGCGCGGCATCATCGTCCAGTCGGGCAACGACGCGTCCAAGGCGATCGCCGAACACATGGCCGGCTCCGAGGAGAACTTCGCCAAGCTCATGAACGCCGAAGCCCAGCGCCTCGGTATGACGCACACGCATTTCGTGAACGCGACGGGCCTGCCCGCTCCGGAGCACAAGTCGTCTGCGCGCGACCTCGCCATCCTGGCGCGCGCCATCATCCGCGACAGTGCCGACTTCTATCCGATCTATGCGGAGCGTGAGTTCAAGTACAACAACATCAAGCAGGGGAACCGCAACGCGCTGCTCTACACCGATCCCACGGTCGACGGACTGAAGACCGGCCACACCGAGGAAGCGGGCTACTGTCTTGTCACGTCGTCCAAGCGCAACGGGATGCGTCTGATCACGGTGATCCTCAACACCAACGGCGCAAAGGCACGTGCAGACGAGACGCGCTCGCTGCTCGGATGGGGCTTCGCCAACTTCGAGCAGGCCACGCCCATCCAGCCCAACACGGCGGTGACAGCTGCCAAAGTCAACTTCGGCAAGGCCGACACGGTCCCCGCGGTTCTGGGGTCACCATGGACAGTGACCGTGCCGCGCGGTCAAAAGGTGCAGACCGCAGTGCAGATCAAACCTGGGCTGGAGGCGCCAGTGACCAAGGGCGCGGTGATCGGCAAGGTGGTTGCGAGCTCGAATGGCAAACAGGTCGGAGAAACCCCGCTGGTCGCGCAGGCCGATGTGGAACGCGCGGGCCTGATGCTGCGCTCATGGCAGCGCGTGACCGGATTGTTTGGCAAGTAGATTTATCCGCCGGCTGTCCCAATGACGGTCTTCGGCGCAGGCATCGCCGCCTATGGACTGTTCATGGCGTGCGTCGCGGTGTCGACTTACGCACAAAACCTGACCGGCTTCGCGTTCGGCTTGATTCTGTTGGGCCTGGTCGCCATGCTCCACGTGGTTCCGATCGCCGATGCAGCAAACGCGGCGATGCTCCTCACGTTGGTCAACGCTTGGAGCTATTTCCGGCTGCATCGCGTGCGGCCGCCGTGGCGCCTGATGCGTCCGGTGCTGTTGAGCAGTTTGATCGGGGTCGCCCTCGGTGTGGCGCTCCTCGATTTGCTGGGCAGCACCTCTTTGCACTGGCTGCGTGGTTTGCTGGGTGTCTGCATCGTGGCGTGTGCCGCGATGTTGTTGCTCCAGACCAAGTCACGCAGCACGATGTCGAACCCACGCAGCTTCGTGATGGTCGGCGTGCTGTCCGGAATCCTGGGTGGGCTGTTCTCAAGCTCGGGACCGCCGTTGGTCTATCACCTGTACCGTCAGCCGCTCGCCGCGCAGGTGGTGCGCAATTGCCTGTTGCTGGCGTTTGCGGCCAACGCAGCAGCACGTCTGGTGCTCATTGGCGCAAGCGGGCAATTCTCCGCGCGGGCCGGCTTGCTTAGCCTGTGCGCCATGCCGGTCGTCTACGGTGTCACCCGGCTGAATCATCGTTTCCCGTCAAAGGCATCGCCGGTGGTGCTGCGGTATGCCGTTGCGGCATTGCTGCTGCTGGCGGGCGGGATACTCGTTGCGACCGCGTCGAAGGCGTTGCTGACATGAACGATGAACGGCGAGGTCCAAATCGCCGAGCCTTTGACAACAAAATGGAGACCACCCGATGAAGCATTTTCTGACCCTGTTTGCAGCGACGGCATTGATGTCCTGCAGCTTGCCGGCGGCATCACAGCCATGGCCGTCCAAGCCCGTGACAGTGATCGTTCCCTACCTCGCGGGGGGTGGTGTCGACCCGGTGGCGCGTCTTGTGTCCCAGCAGCTTGCCTTGCGCTGGAAGCAACCGGTGGTCGTCGACAACAGGGCAGGTGCAAGCGGCACGATCGGGGCAAATGCGGTGGCCAGAGCCACGCCTGACGGCACGACGATCCTGATGTCGGCCACGGCCGAAGTGGTGATCAACGAGCACTTCATGAAGAAGATGCCCTACGCCCCTGACAAGGATCTGCAGCCGGTGACGCTGCTTGTGCGTCTGCCGTTCGCGCTGGTCACACAGCCGTCCAAACCGTATACCGACATGGCGGGGCTGCTGGCCTATGCAAGGCAGCATCCCGGCGCCGTGAGCTACGCGTCGTCGGGCTCGGGCACGCCCCAGCATCTGGGGGGGGTGCTGGTCGAGCAGCTGGCAGGCGTCTCGTTGCTGCATGTGCCGTTCAAGGGCGTGGCGCAAGCCATGACTGATCTATTGAGCGGCCAGGTCGACATCGGTTTTGCCGGGCTGCCGACGGCACTGCAGCAGATCGAAGCCGGCAAATTGCGGGCTCTTGGCGTGTCATCGAAAGCAGTGGTCGAAGCCGCGCCGAGTATTCCGCCGATTTCGCTCACGCCCAGTCTGGAGAAATTCGAGTTGATCCAGTGGTTCGGTGTGTTCGTGCCCGCGAAAACGCCAGCGCCCGTCGTGCAGCAAATCCAGCGTGACGTGGCAGCGGTCCTTGCGATGCCGGAAGTGCGGGACACGTTGCTGCGCCAGGGCGCACTTCCGAGCGGTATGCCAACAGCCGAGTTCGAAGGTTTCGTGCGGAGCGAGCGCGAGAAGTTTCGCAAGATCGTGCAGTCGGCAAAGATCGAGCAGTAGGTTCATCGAGGCCTGTCAGGCATTCGGCCGCGGCGCAGCGGTCGATTCGCGCACGACCAGAGAGGCATCGACTTCGTGATGAAGCAGTGCGGGTCGGCCTGCCAGGACATTGACGAGGTACTCGCCGGCCCGGCTCCAAACCTCATCAGTGGGCAGGTGCATCGTGGTGAGGCTGGGGCGCAGATGGCGGCTCCATTCGAGGTCGTCGAATCCCATCACGGAGATGTCCCGCGGCACATGCAGGTCGTGGCGTTCGACCTCGAGCAACACGCCGTAGGCCAGCACGTCGTTGCCGCAGATGACAGCCGTCGGGCGCTCGGGCTGCGCGAGCAACGCGCGGGCTGCCTGCCGCGCGTCGTCGAGCCGGTAGTGCACTTCGTAGTACCAGTTGTCCGGCAGCGCGAGGCCACGCTCCGACAGCGCCCGGCGCACGCCGGTCACGCGTGCGGAGGCTCGGTCGTTGTGTGCCGACATTGCCGCGACCATGGCGATGCGTGTGTGTCCCAGGTCGAGCAAATGCCCGGTCGCACGCCACGCGGCATCTTCGTTGTTGGCGCCGATCGACGCGTAAGGCTTTTCAGGCTGGTAGACGCCGACATTCACGAACGGCATGCGCTGGCTCTCCAGCAAGCGGCGCAGCCCGTCCGTGTGCACGTCGCCGCGGAGGATCAATCCGTCGATGCCGCGGCTCACCATGTTTTGCGCCTGCCGAAACTCCGTCTCGGGGTCGTAGCCACTGGTCGACAGCAGCAATAGATAGCCCTGCAATGACAGGTACTGCTGCAGCGCCTCGATTCCCCGCGCAAACATTGCGTTGTCCACGGTCGGGACGATGGCGCCGATGGTGCGGGTGCGGCGCGAGGAAAGCGCACGTGCCGCCGCATCGGGGATGTAGCCCAGCGCGGCGATGGCGGCATCGACTTTCATGCGCAGCGCCGGACTGACGGCAGAAGGGCTGTTCAGCGCTCGCGAGATCGACGCGGTCGAGACCCCTGCATGTGCAGCGACGTCGCGAATGCCAACCGATTTGCTCTTCATAATGAAACAGCTTACATGAAACTGATACATCGAAGACACGTGCACGACTCAGGGGAATCACCTATGAAATACCGGCCATATTGCTTTGGCTCGGATTGACTTTGAAACGCGAGAAAACCAGAATTATGAAAACGGTTACATCAACCAGCGCACATTGCAGCCGACTGCAATGCAGCCACAACGGAGACAAGACATGGCGCTCAATATTCATCGTTCTGCATTGCCGATCACGCTCGCCGCACTCGCTGTATGCAGCCAGTCGGCCATGGCACAGGCCTTCGACTGGAAGAAGCACCAAGGCACGACGCTGACCTTCCTGGCCAACAACAACCCGGTCGCGAACGCGCTGCTCAAGCAAAAAGCCGACTTCGAAAAGCAGACCGGCATGACGCTGAAAGTCGATGCCTATCAGGAGCAGCAGATGCGCCAGCGCCTGGTCACCGTGATGAACTCGCGCAGCGACGAGATCGACCTCTTCATGTCGCTGCCTTCGCGCGAGGGCATGCAGTTTGCCAAGGCCGGCTGGTATGCCGACCTCACCGACTATGTGAAGACCGCGTCGAGCAAGGACTACGACTTTGCCGACATCAGCCCCGGACTGGTCAAGGACGCGAGCTACAACGGCCGCGTGATGGGGGTGCCGCTCAACATCGAAGGGCCGGTGCTTTACTACCGCAAGGATCTGTTCCAGAAATGCGGTGTTGCATTGCCCGCCAGCCTGCCTGAACTCGAAGGCGTCGCGGCCAAGCTGAAGGTCTGCGATGCCAATGTGACGCCCTTCGTTTCGCGTGGACTCAAACCCGCGCTGCCTTTCAGCTACAGCGTCTTCCTGCACAACATGGGTGGCGACTACATGAAGGGCGGCAAGTCGCAGTTGTGCAGCAAGGAAGGCCAGGCCTCGCTCGGTCTCTACGCCAAGCTCCTGAAAGACTATGGCCCGCCGGGCGTCGTCAACTACAGCTTCTATCAAATATCCGGCCTCTACCGCGAGGGCAAGGCGGCTATGGCCTTCGAATCGTCGAACGAACTCAGCAGCGTGATGCAGGGTGACGCGCGCCTGAAGGACACGAGCATTGCCGTGCTGCCTGCAGGCCCGGGCGGCTCCCGCCCGACTGTCATCGGCTGGACCATGTCGGTATCGGCGCACAGCAAGAAAAAAGAGGCCGCCTGGTACTTCGTGCAGTGGGCCACGAGCAAGGCCGTGCAGGAAAAACTCGCGCTCGACGGCGTTGCGCCGCCACGTGCCGCAGTGGCCAACGGACCCGACTACAAGCGCTGGATCGACGAGCAGCCGGTGCGACGCGAATGGGCCAACGCCGTCACCGAACTGGGCAAGACCGGCATTTCGGAAGTCGGCTACCCGATCACCGCCAACCCGGCGTCACGCGAGTTCGTGGGCCAGGCTGTCGACGAAGTGATCCTCGGCCAGAAGACCGTTGCCGAAGCGTGTGCCGATGCTGACAAGCAACTCGACGCGTTGATCGCCAAAGAATGAGCGGAGAAGTCTTGGTGACGCCACGCCCGTTTCCGTCGGACCAGCGCGTATTGGTGGTGGGTGGTGTCGGGGACATCGGCGCTGCCATCGTCAGGGCTTTTCTTGAAGCCGGAAGCGAGGTCGTTGCGACCGGAGTCGACGCGGCGGCATTGGCCGGCACCAGCCTGCAGCCACACAAAGGCTTGCGCCTGGCGACGCTCGATGTCACGAGCGATGCCCAGGTGGCGGAGTTCGTCGGTGAACTCGGCACGCTGCATGCGCTGGTCAATTGCGCCGGCATCCTGGCGCGCTTTAAGGAATTCGATGTCGCGACTTTCCAGCGTGTGCTGGATGTCAACCTCACTGGCACCTTCCGGCTTTGCAACGCCTGCAAGCCGCTGCTGGCTGCACAGGGCGGCTGCATCGTCAACATCGCGTCGATGAACGCATTCGTCGCGTTGCCGGCGATTCCGGCTTACTGCGCGAGCAAGGGCGGGGTGGTGATGCTCACCAAATCGCTGGCGCTGGCCTGGGCCGCCGAAGGCGTGCGCGTCAACGCGGTCGCGCCGGGCTATGTCGAGACGGCCATCAACGCCGAGGGCCGGCAGGATCTCGCGCACTACGAACGTATCCGCTCTCGTATACCGCAAGGGCGTTGGGCGCAGCCCGACGACATCGCCGGCAGCGTGGTGTTTCTGGCGTCGAAGCCCGCGCAGTACATCACCGGCACCGTGCTGGCGGTCGATGGCGGATTCCTCGCCGGCTGACCGGAGAAACGCACTATGAGCCAATCCATAGGCACCCGCCGGCAGCTCTCGGCGATGTCGCTTCCAGCAGTCTTGTTCACCGTCGTGCTCATCGCATTTCCGTTCGCCTACACGCTGTGGATGAGCCTGCACGACTTCACCTTCGGCGGCGCGTCGATGATGAATTACGGCAAGAACTACCTGCTCATGCTGGGTGATACGGAATTCTGGAACGGACTGAAGATCACGTTGATCCTCTACGTGTTGTCGCTCGTGCTGCAACTCGTGCTGGGCACTTACGTCGCGATCCTGCTGCACACCTCGAAGAAGCTCTCGGGCATCGTGCGCACGCTCATGATCTCTCCCTTCGTGCTCCCGCCCGTCGTGGTGGGGATGATGTGGCTGGTGGTGCTCGACCCTTCGATCGGCGCTGCCAACTGGATCCTGCAAAGCGTCGGGCTGCCCAAGTCTGACTGGCTCGCCTCGCCGATGTGGGTGATACCGACAGTGGCCTTCATCGACACCTGGCAATGGACGCCGTACGTGGCGCTCATCGTGCTTGGGGGTTTGCAGTCGCTGCCGCCGAACGTGTACGAGGCGGCGCAAATCGATGGCGCCTCGCGCTGGAAGACTTTCTGGCGCATCACGCTGCCGCTGCTCATGCCGACCATCGTCACCGCGGCGATCCTGCGCAGCGTCGACCTGCTGCGCTTCTTCGACATCATCTACATCACCACGCAAGGTGGGCCGGGCAACGCGTCCAACACGCTGAACATCTACGGCTTTCGCAAGGGTTTCGAGTTCTTCGAGATCGGCTATGCGAGTGCACTGATGGTCACGCTGTCGGCCATCGTGCTGGGCGCGGTCATGGTGCTCACCCAGACGCGCAAGCGCGTGGCATGGTGAGGGCCGCGCGATGAACAAGGACACGCTCATCCGCCGGCTAAACCTGCTGCAGATCGCTGTCGTGGCGTTCATGATCCTGGCGCCGATCGCCTGGATGGTGCTCTCGTCCTTCAAGCCGTCGGCCGAAGTGACGGCGTACCCGCCCAAGCTTTGGTTCGCGCCCACGCTCGACAACTACCGGCAACTCTTCGACACGACGCCGTTCGGGCGCTATACGTGGAACAGCCTGGTCATCACGGTCGGCTCGACCGTCACCGGCATCGTGCTGGGCGTGCCGGCATCGTTCGCCGTCTCGTGGACGCGCATCACCTGGCCCGCCACGGTGACCCTGCTCGCGCGCATGGCGCCGGGCACGTTGTTCCTGCTGCCCTGGTATGTGATGTTCCGTGAGTTGGGGCTCATCGGCAGCTACACCGCATTGATCGTGACGCATGCGGTCATCACCATGCCGATCGTGATCTGGGTGCTCCTGCCCTACTTCGACAACATTCCGCGCAGCGTGCTCGAGAGCGCACAGGTCGACGGCTGCAGCGTGCCGCGCATCCTGTGGCGCATCGCGCTGCCGCTGGTGATGCCAGGATTGATCGTTGCATCCATCCTGTCGTTCGTGTTTTCCTGGAACTATTTCCTGTTCGCACTGGTGCTGTCCAACGGCGACACGAAGACGCTCATCGCGGCCTCTTTCAATTTCATCGGCGAGGGCGCATCCAACTGGGGCGCGCTCATGGCCGCGGCCACGCTCATCGCGGTGCCGCCGCTGGTGCTCGCTTTCTTCGTTCAACGCCGGCTCGTCTCGGGACTGGCCATGGGTGCCGTCAAAGGCTAGGAATCTCCAATGCATGCAGCTGTTTTTCATGGCGACAAGAAGATCACGGTCGCGACTGTCGACAAGCCGGTAGCGAAGCAAGGCGAGGTCTTGCTGAAGGTGCGGCGCACCGCGCTGTGCGGGTCCGACACCAAGCTGTGGATCAAGGGCGCCGAGTTCACGCCGGGCCACGAGATCTTCGGGGTGGTCGAGCAGCCTGGCCACGCGCTCGATGGCCAGCGCTGCCTCGTCTACATCCCCGTCCACTGCGGCCACTGCGAATCGTGCCTGGCAGGCGACACGCAGATGTGCCTGAACGAATCGGTCCTGGTCGGCTGGAACCGGCCCGGCGGCTACGCCGAATACCTTACGGTGCCCGAGCAGTGCCTGCTGCCGGTGCCCGATGACATCGAGGACGACATCGCCCCGTTGCTGCTCGACACCATCGGAACCGCGGCGCACGGCATTCGCTTCGTCATGCCGTTGGTGCCGCCGGCAGAGACCGGCCCGGTGCTGGTCACAGGTGCTGGTCCGGTGGGCATGGGTGCACTCGTGGCCTTGCAGAACCTCGGCTACACCGACGTCTACGTGTCCGACCTCAAGGAAGAGCGGCTGCAGCTGGCCGAATCCTTCGGCGCCAAGCGGCATCCGGTCGGTTCGCATGACAAGCGATTCAAGCTCATCGTCGAATGCAGCGGTGCGCATGCGGCGCGTTCGCTCGGCATGGAAATCGTGCTGCCGCGTGGCGTGCTGATCCTGATCGGCGAGAGCGATCTGCCCTGGCCGGTGCAGGAGAACAAGGCCATCCGCCGCAAGGACTTCTACATGGTGCGCACCTTCTATTTCCCGAAGAGCGACTTTCCGCTGAACGTCGAACTGCTGCGCAAGGAGAAGGCACGGTACAGGCAATTGGTCGACGCGCAGTTCGGCATCGACAAGTTGCCCGAGATGTTCGGCCGTTTCGTGGCCGGCGAGTTGGTCAAGCCCATGCTGTCTTTTGCTTGAGGGCAGCGCATGGCATCGATTCGTTTGAAAGGGTTGGTCAAGCGGTATGCAGACGTCACCGTGCTGCCGTCGATCAACCTCGAGATCCACGACCAGGAGTTCGTCGTGTTCGTCGGGCCTTCGGGTTGCGGCAAGTCGACTTTGTTGAGGGTCATCGCCGGTCTCGAACCGATTGACGCTGGCGAGCTGTACATCGGCGACACGCTGGTCAACGACGTCGCCCCTGCGCAGCGCGACATCGCGATGGTGTTCCAGGACTACGCGCTCTACCCGCACATGACCGTGTACGACAACATGGCGTTCGGCCTCGAGATGCGCAACACGCCCAAGGACGAGATCGATCGCCGGGTGCAGCGCGCCGCCGGCCTGCTCAAGATCGAGCCCTTTCTGCAACGCAAGCCGAAGACGTTGTCGGGCGGCCAACGGCAGCGTGTGGCGATGGGTCGCGCGATGGTGCGAAATCCCAAGGTGTTCCTGTTCGACGAGCCGCTGTCGAACCTCGATGCCAAGCTGCGCGGCGAAGTTCGCACCGAGATCAAGGCGCTGTCACAGCAACTCAAGACCACCATGGTCTTCGTCACCCATGACCAGGTCGAAGCGATGACGATGGCAGACCGGATCGTGGTGCTGAGAGCGGGCGTAGTCCAGCAATTCGGCACGCCGGCCGAGGTATACCGCAACCCGGCCAACCAGTTCGTGGCCAGCTTCATCGGCTCGCCCACCATGAACTTTTTCGAAGTGAAGTTCGAGGGCGACAGCCTGCGCCTCGACGATGGCGCGATGCTGGCACTGCCCGCGGGACGGCTGACCGCGTTGAATGGCGCGTCGTCTGGAAAAGCGGTTCTTGGACTGCGCCCCGAACACCTTCGCGTGTTGCCCGCCGGTGAGCAACACGGCATCCGGGCCACGGTGAGCGTGGTCGAGCCGCTCGGTTCCGACACGCTGGTGTACTTCAACCGCGGCGGCGTGCGTCTGGTGGCACGCGTGGCACCTGACTTGCCCGTGGCACCGGGTGACACCTTGCATTTCGGCTTCGATACCGACAAGGCACATCTCTTCGACGCCACCAATGGGGAAGTGCTGCGTGCCTGAGATCGACAATCTTCATGCGCTCGCCATCGGCGGGGCGTGGTCGCCCAAGCCGCAACTGGTGTGCCTCGGACTGTCGGCATTCGATGTCACCTGGAACGTCGAGTGCCTGCCTGCCGGCGGCGGTAAGACCCGCGCACTCGATCTTCAGGAAGGCGGTGGCGGCATGGCGGCCAATGCGTCTGTCGCGGCGGCACGGCTCGGCGCGGACGTGCAGTTCTGGGGTCGGGCCGGCAATGACAGCGCCGGTCGCGCGATGCACGAGGAGCTTGCTACGCTCGGCGTTGGCGTCGAGCACTTCCGTCTCTTCGATGGCGCGAGGTCATCGGTTTCAGGCATCGTGGTCGACGCAGCGGGAGAACGGATGATCGTCAACTTTCGCGGCGGCGCTTTGCCTGTTGATGCCGCCTGGTTGCCGCTCGGCACCCTGAAAAAAGCCGATGCGGTTCTTGCCGATCCACGCTGGCCTGAAGGTGCGCAGGCGTTGTTCACTGCTGCGCGAGCACTTGGTGTCGTCACGGTGCTCGACGGCGACATGGCGGATGCGGCCGACTTCGAGACCTTGCTGCCTCTGACCGACTACGCCGTCTTTGCGGCACCCGCGCTCGCTGCCTTTGCGGGCACTGCCGACACAGAGGAGGGTCTGCGATTTGCACGCGCGCGCGGCTGCCTGCTTTCGGCTGTGACGCTGGGCGAGGAGGGCGTTGCGTGGCTGGAGGGCAATGCGTTGCAGCACGTTCCGGCTTTTTCGGTCGACGTCGTCGATACGACCGGCGCTGGCGACGTCTTCCACGGCGCACTGGCCTTTGCATTGGGCGCCGGCCTGCCGATACGCGATGCGTTCCGGTTCTCATCTGCTGCGGCGGCACTCAAGTGTCGGCATGAAGGCGGACGCGCCGGTGCCCCCGGCCTGCCCGCCACCCTTTCATTTCTTCAAGGTAGTTAGGAGCACACACATGGCCAATCTGAATCTGGGCAAGCAATGGGGTCTTCGTCGCATGGCGACGCCAGCGGGTCACTTCACGATGGTGGCGCTCGACCAGCGGCCACCCATCGCCAATCTGATCGGCAAGAAGCGGGGCATCGCTCCCGTCGATGTTGCTTTTGACGACATGATCGACGTCAAGCGAGTGCTGGTCGATGTACTGGGCCCGCAGGCGAGCGCCATGCTGTTCGATCCGAACTTTGCATTCCCGGCGGGATTGGAAAAGCTGCCGGCGCATACGGGCCTTGTCGTGACGCTCGAGGACCATCGCTTCAAGGACACGCCCGGCGGTCGCGTCTCGCATTCGATCAACAACTGGAGTGTCGAGAAGATCAAACGTGCTGGCGGTGACGGTGTGAAAGTGCTCGCCTGGTACCGGCCCGATGCCGAGCCGGATGTCATCGCACATCAGCAGCGGTATGTAGAAAAGATCGGCGCCGAGTGCCGCACCTTCGACATCCCGCTGGTGCTGGAACTGCTGGTCTACCCGTTTCCCAAGAGCGAGCGCCACACAACCGACTATGTGGAGTCGCCTGAAAAAATGCCCGAACTCGTGCTCGACAGCGTGCGTGAGTTCGCGAAGCCGAAGTACGGTGTTGATCTGTTCAAGCTCGAGAGTCCACTGCCCGGTGCCGGACTACCAGCCCATGGCGAAGACGATGTAGCGAGCAAGGCGCAAGCGTAC
The DNA here is from genome assembly GCF_035018885.1 of Variovorax sp. LG9.2. Taxonomy (NCBI): domain Bacteria; kingdom Pseudomonadati; phylum Pseudomonadota; class Betaproteobacteria; order Burkholderiales; family Comamonadaceae; genus Variovorax; species Variovorax sp. LG9.2. The sequence goes on from NZ_JASJXB010000019.1 coordinate 21,113, forward strand.
TTCGACGACATGGGCGCGATCTGCAAAGACGCCGGAATTCCCTGGGTCATGCTGTCGGCCGGAGTGACGCCGAGCCAGTTCGTGAGAGTCATGCAGTACGCCTATGCGGCCGGTGCCAACGGCTTTCTGGCGGGCCGAGCCATTTGGTGGGAAGCCCTGCAGCATTTTCCGGACCTTGGTGCCTTCGAGGCACAGCTGCGTGCTGAAGGCATCGCTACCCTTCAGGAACTGTCGGCGCTCACTACGCGCGCAGGCAAGGGCTGGAAGGCGGACTACAGTGGCTTTGAAGCGATGCAATCCGAAGGCGAACTCTGCGCAAGCTACCTCTGACCTTAGCCGACAGGTCTCGCGCGAGGCGGCGCTGCTCGGGCCGTAAGCTCATGAGCCCAGAGTAGGCCTGGATCGGCAGGGCTTCGTTGTCGGTGTTGTCGCTGGTTTCGCTACTTTGCGCACGCTCACCTGCACGCCGTTAGTCATCGTGCCCTGTCACGGGGCGTCGCGGATATCGGCCGGAGGGTAGTACGGCTTGTCGGCCCTTGCATCGAGGCGTGCCCAGAAGTCCGCACCAGCCGCCAAGCCCCGCGCGTCGCGCTCCGCGTGCTGCCGCCAGATCGCCCACGAGTCGGGATGCAGTTGCGACGCGGCGTCGAACTGCGCCCTGGCTTCTGCCTCGCGGCCATCGCGCAGCAGCACCTGTCCTAACCTGAAGCGCGCGTGCGCTTCGGCGATGCCGGCATCGGGAACTTGCAGGCGCTTCAACACTTCGTCGGGGCTCATGACATGGCGGCTGGCCGAGCCGTTCAGTGCCCAGTCGCGCGCCGCGTCGAAGTACGCCGCTTTGGCGCGGGCGCGTCGGGCCAGCACCTCGGCCGGCAATGCATTCGTGGTTCGATCGCGTTCGTTGAAGCCGTCGGTCGAGCCGGCGCTCTCGGGCGGACGCACCATGCGGCCGGTCTCGTCGATCCACACCGCCTGCGGCACGTTGACCAGGTTGTAGAGCTCGGCGACGCGGTGCTCTCGATCGATCAGAGATGGGAAGGTGAGAGCGGCTGCTTCGATCCAGGGCCGTGCGGGCTCGGGCTCGTCGAGCGCGATCGCCAATACGGTAAAGCCGTGGTCTTTGGCCGCTTCATGCAGGGACTGCCACACGGGCAAGTCGAACCTGCAGCCTCACCAAGAGGCCCACGTGCTTAGAAATACTCGCTGCCCGCGCAAGTCCGACAGGCGATGCATGCGGCCTTCCAGGTCGGGTAGCTCGAAGTCCGGAGCCTGCAGGCTGTTCAGGGCATCGGCGCGATTGGCGGCGCCTTCGCCGAGCACCCACACGCGGCCGCTCTCGTCATGCACGACCGGCCAGCCGGCGTAGCGCCAGAAGGCGGCAAGATCGAGCCGGTCGCCATCGACCATCGGAGCGTCGGCGTTGCGCGGCACGGGCATGCAGGTGTCGTCGCGGCACAGGCCTTGCGGCTTCCATTCCCAGCCGGTGGCCTCGTGGATCTGGGTTGCGTCGAGCCACAGAGCGTCGGTGGCTGGCGCATCGGTGAGTGGTGCGTCCGAGATCACAGTCTCGCGCGTGTCGTGAAAGATGCGGATCATCTGCAGTACTCCGGGGCTCAAGAGGTGGATGGGGCGGGGACGGGACATCCTGCCACGGCAACTGGCGCAGGTCGGGTCGAGGGTCAATCCTTTTTGGCCAGCGGGGCCGAAGCCGGCCGCGCGAACAGGTTGTCCGCCACCCGATAGTGGTAGCCATAGAACTCTTCGAACCCGAGCTGGGCATACAGGCGCCGCGCGATTTCGTTCTGCTCACGCACCTGGAGGTAAGCAGACTCCGCGCCCTTCGTGCGGCCCCATTGCATCAGTGCGCAGGTGAGCACACGACCATGACCTTGCCCGCGTCGGTGCGGCGCCACGACGATGTCGTAGAAACCCACTGCGCCACGTTCCAGCACCGCCAGCCCAAAGCCGATGGCCTCGCCGTGGTCCTGCAAGGTGGCGAAGGCGCTCGGCAGCGCGATGGAGCGCACCATAGCGTGGTGCAGTTCGTGGTTCGTCGACGCGATGCCATTGGCCGCGGCGATGCCATCGAGCCAGTCAGCTGATGGTGCGGCTGAGATGTTCACTGATGCGTGCGGCGCCGCAGCACTCAGCGTCGCACGTGCCACCTGCGTCGGGTCGAAGAACGCGTATCCGGCATCGGCCAGTTCGCGGTCGGCCTCTGGCGTCGCCAACGGTGACAAACGGAAAACAGTCGGAAGTCCATGCTGCGCATAGAAGGTTTCCGCCGCGCCCCGCACGCCCTCGAAAGATGCGCCCGCATCGGCAGCGTTGACCGAGTTGGCACGCTTTGTATAGCCGCCGCTCATGCGAAACAGCCAGCCGTTGAAGAACACCGTCTCGCGCGCAGGCCACGCGTTGAAGCTGCGCTGTTCGAACGCGCGGACCATCGCGAGGTCGAGCAAGGTCACGCGTCCAGCCTCAAAGCATAGATCCGCGCCGTCACTTCCTGGCCGCCCATGATGTCCTTGATGCGATCGGTGAGTTGCCAGCCGCGTGATTCGTAGAAACCGATGGAGGCCGCGTTGTCGTCCAGCACGCGCAGGTGCATGTGCGTGGCGCCGCGGGCTTTGGCCCACTCTGCCGCGGCCGCGAGCAGGGCAGTGCCGGCGCCGGAGCCCTTTTGGTCGGGCATCGCGTGCAGGTTGTCGAGGTAGGCGCCGCCGGTGTCGTCAGGCGCCAGCACGCGGACGAAAGCCATCGGCTGACCGTTGCGTTCGGCGAGCAGCACGTTGCCGGTGTTGGCCCTGAGTTCGTCTGCGCGCGACTGCCAGAGCGCCAGGCTTTCGGCTGCCATCTCGTTGTCGAGGTAGGCATCGGAAAGCATGCCGCGGTAGGTGGTCGCCCGACTGCGGGTGTGGATGTCGGCGATGAGTGCGGCGTCAGAAGCGGTGGCCTTGCGCAGCACGATGGGTGGCCGCTGCTGCGTTTCCGTCCTACGTTCGAACACCACGTCCCACACGCCATGCCCCAGCTTGATGCCGCGGTTCTCGAACTTGGTGAGCGGGCGGTAAGCGGGCTTGGGGGCATAGCCACTGGCATCGACCGCCGTATTGCGCAGCAGCGGTTCGTGCGCGAGCACTTCGAGGATCTGCTCGGCGTAGGGCTGCCAGTCGGTCGCGCAATGCAGGTAGCCGCCGGGCTTGAGGTGCGCGGCCAGCTTGGCGACGAAGGGCGACTGCAGCAGGCGCCGCTTGTTGTGGCGCTTCTTGTGCCACGGGTCGGGGAAGAACACATGCACGCCGTCGAGCGTGTCGGGCTGCAGCATGTGGTCGAGCACCTCGACCGCGTCGTGGGCGCAGATGCGGATGTTGGTCAGATGCTGTTCGCCGATGCGCTTGAGCAGGGCGCCCACGCCGGGCTCGTGCACTTCGCAGCACAGGAAGTTGGTGTCGGGCATGGTCGCGGCGATGGATGCAGTGGCTTCACCCATGCCGAAGCCGATCTCGAGCACGGTCGGCGCCGCGCGGCCGAACACGGTGGCGAGGTCGATCGACTGTTCGCTGTACGGCAGCAGGTACAGCGGACCCAGTTCGGTAAAGGCGCGCGCCTGACCGTCGGTGGTGCGGCCGGCGCGGCGCACGAAGCTTTTCAGGCGACGATGCAACGGATGGGTCGGGTCCGAGGATGGCGTCGGGTCTTTGGGGTCTTGGGGGGTGTCGGGCAGTTGGGTCATCACGGCGGCGGATTGTAGAGAGCGGCCCATTGCGGAACCCATGATGTGAGCGCGTCAGACGGCGATATCGCTTGTTGTGCGGGGGGCAGGCCGAGAACCCGCGCCGCCTTGTCGAGCTCGGCCAGCGCGGCTTGCGGCGTGCGGGTGTCGAACGAAGCCGCGCCTGTCTGCTTCGACAGTTTCTCGCCATCGGCACCGAGCACCAGCGGCGTGTGCAGATAGCGCGGCGTTGGCAGGCCCAGTGCGCACTGCAGCAATAGCTGGCGTGCGGTGTTGTCGGTCAGGTCTTCGCCGCGCACGACGTCGGTGACGTGCTGTTCGGCATCGTCGACCACTACGCGCAGTTGATAGGCCCATGGTCCGTCGGCGCGGCGCAGTACGAAGTCGCCGACCTCCTGCGCCACGTCTTGCCATTGCGGGCCGAGCCGGCGGTCGATCCAGGTGACGCCCTCGGTCGGGTGCGCGGCTTCGAATCGCGCCGTGGCAAAGCGCCAGGCACGCGCCGGCTTGCCATGCAGTCCGTTGCGACAGGTGCCCGGGTACACGCGCTCGCCATGGCGCGTGTGCGGCACACCCTGCTGCGCGAGTGCGGCATCGATCTCGGCGCGAGAGCAGGCGCAAGGGTAGGCAAGGCCGGCGGCCACCAATCGATCGAAAGCCTGTTGGTAAGCCGGCAGGCGTTGCGTCTGCCAAACCGGCGGCTCATCGGACACGAGCGCACATGCGGCCAATTGTTCGAGGATGCTTTCACCCACACCGGGCAGGCACCGCTCTGTGTCGCCGTTTTCCATGCGCACCAGCCAACGACTGCCTTGCGCACGCGCATCGAGCCAGCTTGCCAGCGCGGCGACCAGCGAGCCCGCGTGCAGCGGGCCGGTGGGAGAGGGGGCGAACCGCCCGGTGCGGACAGCGCGCCCCGATGCGGTCACAGTGCGGCGAGAGCGAGCGAGAGTCCGGACAGAAAAGCGTCTTCGACCCGATGACCCATGCACCAGTCGCCGGCGATGCCGATGCGGGCTTTCGCATCCCACAGGTGCGACTTGCCGACCGGCACTTGGGTCTGCGCCTCGGCCCAGCAGCGCGTCTTGGCAAATGAAGGTTCGGCACGGATCCCAGTGATCTCGGAGAAGGCGCGCAGCAGCTTGGCCTCGATGCGGGCGCTGTCGTCGCGCAAGTGTTCTTGCGACCAAGGTGCGCTGGCTTGCAAGGTCCAGCGTTCGACACGCTCGCGTCCCGGCTTGGACGATTCGCGCGTGAGCCAGGCGACGCGATGGTGCGTGCTGCGCGCCGCGTTCCACTGCGGACCGAGGTGCGACATGTTGGCCTGGTTGGCCTGCGGAAACGCGATCATCAAGGTCCAGCATGGCGCGATGCGGACCTTCTCGATCTTCTGCGTGATCGTGGGCGAATGGGTGCCGAGCAGCTGCCGTGCGCGTGAAGGTGGCACCGCGAGCAACACCGCATCGAAGCCCGAATACACATGCACCGAATCGTCGGCGCCGGCGGTGCGCAATTGCCAGCGCTTGCCGTCGATGGTGTCGCGCTCGATCTGCACGACGTGCGTGTCGGTGACGACGCTGCTGCCCAGCGGCACAGCCCATTGCGCGACCAGCGCATCCATGCCCGGCTGCGCCACCCAATGCGGCTCCCGCGACGGCAGCGCGGCTTCAGCGACGAGACCATGGGCATCCAGCACGCGCACGGCGTTGGCGCTCCATCGCTTGCACAGGCCGGGCGCGGTTTCGATGGCGGCGGCGAAGCGCGGATCGCGCACGGTGAAGTACTGCGCGCCGGTGTCGAAGCGGCCGAACTGCGTCTTGTCGCTCGCCATGCGGCCGCCGACCTGCGACTCGCGCTCGAACACCGTGACGCGGTGACCGGCCTGCACCAGCGTGCGCGCGGCGGCAATGCCCGCGATGCCGGCGCCGATGACGGCGTAATGGCGCTCGGCCATCTTCGGCTTCGCAGTAGACGTCGAGGTCGAAGCCAAAGTTGCAGTGGTTTTGAGGGCCGGGGAGATGGCGCTTCGATGGCGCTTGGCAGTTGGGCTTTTGGTCATGGAAGGTCTCTCTTTTTTTGACGGGATGAATGACAGTCGGCTTGCACTCTACATCGGCTTCAGCGGCCCCGGTGCCACCCGAGCAGCGCCTTGCGAGTTCCCTCGTGGTCGAACTGCGCGAGCCACCATTCGAGGGCGCGGCCGGGCTTGCCTGCGCTGGGCACGCGCCAGGCGCAATGCATGGTCGCAACGGGCAACACACGCGAGGTCGAACGCTCGACCAGATGGCCGGCCTCGATGTAAGGGCGTGCCATCGGCTCGGGCAAAAAGCCACCGCCGAGCCCATGCAGTTGGGCGGCCAACTTGGCTGCCATCGAGCCGACGGTGAGCACGTCTTGCCCACCGACGAGGTTGACCGTCATGGTGGGCCCGGAGCGCGACGAATCGGCTGCGGCCACCGCACGATGCTGTCGCAGCACCTCGTCGGTCAGCACGCCTTCGAGGCGTGCCAGCGGATGCTGCGGCGCGACGGCGTAGACGAAGCGCAACTCGCCGATCGGGCGGCTGCGGATGCCTGTCGCGGTGAAGGCCAGGCTGGCGGCATCGAGCACGCTGCCGATGGCCAGGTCGGCCTCACCCGTCGTCAATGCCTCGATGGTGCCGAGCAGCGTTTCGTCACGCAGCTTCAGGCGCGTGGGTGGATCGATCGCATAAAAGGCACAGGCGAGATCGAGGATCGGTTCGCGCGGGATCACGCTGTCGATCGCCACCGTGAGCATCGGTTCCCAGCCGGTTGCGACCCGCTTCACGCGGTTGGCGACGGCATCGATTTCATTGAGCATGCGGCCCGCTTCGCGCAGCAACTCCGTGCCGGCTTCGGTGAGGCGAGCTTGCCTTGCGCTGCGGTCGAAGAGAAGCACGTCGAGCGCGTCTTCGATCTGCCGCACGCGATAGCTGAGCGCGCTCGGCACCAAGTTGAGTGCGCGGGCGGCGCCGGCAAAACTGCCGGTGCTCACGACGGTCTGCAGCATCGACAACGCGTCGGGGGTCAAGACATCACGAGGGGTTGGCATGGCCGATCATCGTTCAAATAATTTGAATGGTGCCATCAAATCGCGATGCTTTTGCAAGTGACAACCCGGCATAAAGTCACTTCTATCCGCTACGCATACGGCGCGGCAGTTAGCAAGGCCCCTCGACAGGGGCAGAGGTAATCCAAATGTTGACAGTCAGGAAATCACAGGAACGCGGCTATGCAGACCATGGCTGGCTGCGCTCGTTTCACAGCTTCTCTTTTGCGGGCTACTACGACCCGGCGCACATGGGCTTCGGCAACCTGCGCGTCATCAACGAAGACCGCGTGGCGGCGGGTGGCGGCTTTGGCACCCACGGCCACAAAGACATGGAAATCATCAGCTACGTGCTGTCGGGCGAACTCGCTCACAAAGACAGCATGGGCAACGTGAAGTCCATTCCGCCGGGCGACGTGCAACGCATGAGCGCAGGGCGCGGCGTGCAGCACAGCGAGTTCAATCACAAGGCCGACGAGACCACGCACTTTTTGCAGATCTGGATCGAGCCCAAGGAGCGCGGTGTGGCGCCCGGCTACGAGCAGAAGAAGTTCGACGACGCCGAAAAGCGCGGCAAGCTGCGCCTCGTCGCATCGCCGGACGGTGCCGAAGGCTCGGTCAGCATGAACGCCGATGCGCGGTTGTTCGCAGGCCTCATCGACGGCGACGAGAAGGCAAGCCTCACGCTCGACCCGACGCGCAAGAGCTACGTGCAACTGGTGCGCGGCGAGCTCGAAGTGAACGGCCAGAAGTTGTCGGGCGGCGACGCCGCGATGATCGAAGGCGAGTCGAAGATCGAACTCGGTGCCGGCAAGGATGCCGAAGTGCTGGTATTCGACCTCGCCGCTTAGTCCCAGAGGGCCGTCTACGGACGGCCCTTTCTCTTGTCAGACCCTTTTCTCTTTTTTTCAACTCAGGAGTATTTCAATGGCCTCAACCACCGCACCCATGTCGTCGTCCGGCGTCACCACCACCTCGATGCAAGACGTTCTGGCGCTCGTCGGCCGCATCCTGATCGCGTACCTGTTCATTCCTGCAGGCATCGGCAAGCTCATGGGCTTCGCCGGCACCGTCGGTTACATCACCTCGGCCGGCCTGCCGTTGCCCGAAGTGGCCGCGGTGATCGCGATCATCGTGGAACTGGGCTTCGGCATCGCGCTGCTGCTCGGCTTCAAGACCCGCATCGTCGCCATCGTGCTGGCTGTGTTCACCGTGGCTGCTGCGCTGGCTTTCCACAAGTACTGGGCTGCCCCTGACGCGATGAAGATGATGCAGACCATCAATTTCAACAAGAACATCGCCATTGCCGGTGGACTGCTTGCGCTCGCTGCTTTCGGTGCCGGCCGTTTGAGCATCGACAAGCGCTGAGTCGCTGCATCCACTCCACCCAACACGTCCATCTCCGAAGGAATCAACATGTCCAAGATCGCAGTCGTTTTTCATTCCGGCTACGGCCATACCCTGCGCATGGCGCAAGCCGTGGCAGAAGGCGCCGGCGCCGAGCTGGTGCAGATCGATGCCGACGGCAACTTGCCTGAAGGCGGCTGGGAGACCTTGGCAGCAGCCGATGCCATCGTCATGGGCTCGCCGACCTACATGGGCAGTGTGAGCTGGCAGTTCAAGAAGTTTGCGGACGCCTCGTCCAAGCCATGGTTCTCGCAAGCCTGGAAAGACAAGATGTTCGCCGGCTTCACCAACAGCGCCACCATGAACGGCGACAAGCTCTCGACGCTGCACTACCTTTTCACGCTGGCAATGCAGCAGGGCGGTCTCTGGGTCGGCACGGCCATCATGCCGAGCAACAGCAAGGCGGCGCAACGCAACGATGTCAACTACGTCGGTTCGTTCAGCGGCGCCATGGCGCAGTCGCCATCGGATTCGTCGCCGGCCGAAATGCAGCAGGGCGACCTCGACACCGCACGCCTGTTCGGCGAGCGCGTGGCCAAGGCCAGCGCACGCTGGGCTTCTGCAAAAGCCTGATGCAACATGTCGGCCATGACTGCACCTCAACTGCTGACACCGGCCGACAAAGACCTCGGCGGCGGCTTTAAAGTTCGCCGCCTTTTGCCCTCGGCCAAGCGCCGATCGGTCGGGCCTTTCGTGTTCTTCGATCACTTCGGCCCCGCCACCGAAACACCGGGCAGCGAGCACGATGTGCGGCCGCATCCGCACATCGGCCTGGCCACGGTCACCTATCTTTTCGAGGGCGCGATGATGCATCGCGACAGCCTCGGCAATACGCAGGAAATTCGCCCCGGCGCCATCAACTGGATGACGTCGGGTCGCGGCATCGTGCACTCCGAGCGCAAGCCGGACCAGCTCAAGGCCGACACCTACGTCAACCACGGCTTGCAGCTATGGGCCGCCCTGCCGCTGGCGCATGAAGAGGCCGAGCCCAATTTCGCGCACACGGCTGCAGCGGACATCCCATCGTGCGAAGAGCAGGGCGCCAAGGTGCGCGTGCTCGTCGGCAGCGCGTTCGGCGAGACATCGCCGGTCAAGACGTATGCGCCGACCGTCTACCTCGATGTGCAGTTGAAGGCCGGCGCGAGTTTCGTACTGCCGGCGCTGGCACCCGAGCTCGCGGTGTACGCGGTCGATGGCGATGTGTCGGTCGACGGCACCGCTGTGCCAGCGCACACGATGGCGTTTCTTCAGGAAGGTGCGGGAGCCACGCTGCACGCATCGGCCGATTTGCAACTCGTGGTGATCGGCGGCGAGCCGCTCGACGGGCCGCGCTACATCACCTGGAACTTCGTTTCGAGCCGTCGGGAGCGAATCCTGCAGGCCGGCGCCGACTGGTCCGCCCAGCGCATGGGCCATGTGCCAGGCGAGACGGAGTTCATTCCGCTGCCGGGGCACCCGTTCGGGGCTCAGGAGCCGGACGTTAAAAGCACGCCCGTCTGATCGTCGGCTCGGATCGCCCCCCAGGGCCGATCGTTCTTTGCTTACTCGTTGACTGCCGGGGTGGCGTCGATTGGCGGCTGGGGCAGTTCGAGACCCGGCAACGCCGTCTCACCCTTGCGGCCACGCCAGGCCGAGAAGATCACGCCCGCCAGCAACAGCACGCACAGACCGATGAACGCGCCGCTGATCGGCCGCGTCACGAACACCGTCATGTCACCGCGCGAGAGCAACAGCGCACGGCGGAAATTCTCTTCGACCATCGGCCCGAGGACGAAGCCCAGCAGAATTGGTGCGACCGAGAATTCGAGTGACATCAGCAACGCGCCGATCAGTCCGAAGGCCAGCACTTCCCAGATCTGGAACAGGCTGTTCTGCGTGCTGTAGACGCCCACCGCAATGAAGAACATCGCAGCTGGAAACAGGTACTTGTAGGGCACGCGCAGGAGCTTGACCCAGACGCCGATGAGCGGCACGTTGAGCACCACCAGAATGACGTTGCCGATCCAGAAGCTGGCGATCAGGCCCCAGAAAATGTCCGGATGCTCGGTGATCAGTTGCGGGCCCGGCTGGATGCCCTGAATCAGCAGCGCACCGAGGATCAGTGCCATCACTGCGTCGCCCGGAATGCCCAGGCTCATCGTCGGGATGAAGTCGACCTGCGTCTTGGAGTGGGCCGAAGCCTCGGGTCCCGCCACGCCTTCGATCATGCCGGTGCCGAACTTGTGCGGCGTCTTCGAGATCTTGCGTTCCAGCGCGTACGCGATGAAGGTCGTGATGGTCGGGCCGGTGCCCGGCATCGCACCGAACACGGTGCCGACGAGGGTGCCGCGAATCATCGCCGGGAAGGCACGCTTCAGCTCGGCTTTGCTCGGACGCATGTCGGCCAAGGTGAGCTTGGCGCTGCTGCCGACGGCTTTCATGCGGTTCACGTTGAGCAGGAAGTCGGCCACGCCGAACAGGCCCATCGAAATCGCGGTGAGCTCGAGCCCGTCGCTCAGCTCGGGCAGGCCGAAGGCAAAGCGGAAGCTGCCGCTGTTGACGTCGGTACCGACCACGCCGCACAGCAGGCCGAAGAGCGTCATCGCCACGCCCTTGAGCGGCGAGCCGCGCGACATGGTGGAGCCGGCCAGCAAGCCCAGCAACATGATCGAGAAGATCTCGGTCGGGCCGAACTTGAAGGCGATCTGCACCAACAACGGCGACGCGAAGATCATGACGATGATCCCGACCGACGCCGCGAAGAACGAGGCGATCATCGTGATGCCCAGCGCGACCCCGCCCTTGCCCTGCTTGGTCATCGGGTACCCGTCGAGACAGGTCACCGCATGCGGCGGATGCGAGGGCATGTTGAGCAAGATGGCGCCGATGGCACCGCCGTACTGCGAGCCGTAGAAGATGCCGGCCAGCATCAGGATCGCGGGCACCGGATGCATCACGTAAGTGAGCGGCAGCAGGATGGAGATGGCTTGGAGCGCGCCCATGCCAGGCAGCACGCCGATCAAATTGCCGACCAGCACGCCAAAAAAAGACCACAGCAGGTTGGTGCCCTGAAAGGCGACGCCGAAGCCGAACCAGAGGTCATGAAGCGATTGCGAAATCATGGTGTCAGCCGCCCCACTGGAAGAGCGGCAGCTGCAGTTGCAGCGCCCACCAGAACACCACCACGGCGATGGCCGACATGGCGAGCGACAGCAGTCCGGCTTCGATCAGCGTGTTGTCGCGGTCGCCCAGCGCCGAGATGAAGACGATGGCGAAGGTCGCCGGCAGCAGGCCGCCGTACACGCCCAGCAGCAAGAAGGCCAGGATGGCCAGCACGATGCAGACACCACCGCGAATGTCCGGCATGCCGCCGGGATGACCGTGCGACACGGCAGGTTCTGCGGATGGCTTCGGGTTGCGCGCGGACGCAGCGATCATGACGCCGACCAGCGCCAGCAGCGAGCCCAGCGCGACCGGGAAGAAGCCCGGCCCCATGCGCGCGAGTTGGCCGACGCGGTAGTCGACGCCGGCGACTGCGGCAGCGACGCCGACCAGCACCATCAGCGCGCCGCCGTAGTAATCCTTCTTGAACCGGGCCTTGAGGGGCGATGTCGCCCCGGGCGTACCGGCGTGCTGCTCTTGCATAGGTCTCCTTCGATTGAAGGAAGCAGTCTAGAAATGGAGCCTTTCAATCGGCTTTCGATGGGCTCTCTGCCGCCCTGTCGGCGCTCAAAATACGTGTAATCACTTAAGGTTCACTAAGGGTAAACGAAGGGTCGCACGGAGCCCCGCACCCGCTGTGCTGGCAGGTCCGCTCGCGCCGTCCGCACTTCCGGCATCCGCCAGTTCGATGTCGCCGTGGTTGCGGCGCGCGTAGCTGCGCGCGATGGTGAGCCCGAGGCCTGCGCCCTGCGTGGCGCGCGCCTCGCTCGACGCGTCTCGCTGAAAGCGCTGGAACACGCTGGCACGCCGATCTGCGCTGATGCCCGGTCCGCTGTCGCAGACCTCGGCCAGCGCGTAGCGCGCATCGCGCCGTACGGACACGGTGATGCTGCCGCCGCGCGGCGTGTACTTGATGGCGTTGTGCACGAGGTTCGACAGCACCTCGTGGAGTTCGGCTTCGTTCGCATGCACGGGCAGCACCGGCCGCGTGGGTTCGCCGTCTGCATCGCCCGCTGCGGCTTCACCCGTGCGCTCGAAGGGGAGGTCGCCACGCGCATCGATCCAGCCCAGATCCTGATCGTTTTCCCGCGCGAGCGGCAGGTACTGAAGCACCACGGCGCGCGCCACGGCGTTGAGGTCGACGAGCGCGGGCGCGCCACCCGCGTTGTCCTGGTGCGTCGCATGTGCCAATGCCAGCAATTGCTCGCTGAGCCGGCGCGTGCGCGCCAGTTGCGTCACGATGGCGCGCAGCGATTCGCGCATGCGCTCGGGGTCGGTTTCACGCACTGCATAGCCGGCCTGGATCGACAGGATCGCAAGCGGCGTGCGCAGTTGATGCGATGCATCCGCAAGGAACTGCGAATGCTCCGCCACCATCGTGCGGTGGCTTTCGATGTGGTGGTTGACGGCGTCGACCAGCGGCATCACCTCCTGCGGCATGCCGGTCGGGTCGAGCGGCTGCAGGTCGTCGGGCTGACGCTCGCGCAGGGAGGCGCGCAGCCGTTCGAGCGGGCGCATCGTCCATGCGACGCCCATCCAGATGAGCAGCGTGACGACCACCAGCATGCGGGTGTCGCGCCACAGTTCCTGTTGCAGCGATTCGTTCACGGCACGCGCGCGCGGGCCGGTGCTTTCGGCCGCCTGGATCAGCACCTGCCAGGCGGCGTTGCTGCTGCTGTCGCCGGCGCCTTGGATGTCGTGAGTGCCGCGGGTGTCGTACACGGTCTGACGCAGCGCCGCGATGCGCACCGGCCGCCCCTGGTACCAAGCGTCGTAGAAGACCGGCTTGCCTACGCTTTGCTCAGGCGGCGCGACCGGCGGCGGAGGCAAGTCGGGTACGCCCATGAGCGTGGTCTCCGGCCCGTCTGTGCCCACGGGCGTGATGCCGACATGCAGATGCTTGTAGCGCGCACTGGTCGCCGCGAACATCGCTTCGACCGAGAAGGCTTCATGCACCTGCACCTTGCCGTCTGGCCGCACGACGATGCTGTTGCCGAGCGCCTTGACCGGTTCCAGCAGGCTCTGGTCGTAGGCGTTGGCGACGGTTTCCGAAAGGGCGTGATAGTCGTTCCAGCTGTCGAGCGCGAGCAGCGCGACGATGCCCGGCAGCAGCAACGCGAGCAGCCGCGCCCGAATGCCGAAGCGACGCGGCTCAGTGTTCTTGTCAGCGCGCGTTGGAGACATCGACATCGACCACTGCATCCCCGGTGCTTTCGAGCATGTAACCCAGTCCGCGCACGGTGACGATGCGAACGTCGCTGCCCTCGAGCTTGCGCCGCAGCCGGTGCAGGACGACCTCGATGGCGTCGGGCCCCGCGGTACTGTCGTTGGTAAACACCTTGCCGAACAGGTTCGACTTGCTCACCGGTGCACCACTGCGCATCAAGAGGGCGGTGAGCGCGGCCTGTTCGCGCGGCGTCAGCGGCAGCAACGTGCCGCGCAGCGAGAAGGCATGGCTCTCGCCGTCGTACGACAGCGAGGCACATTGCATGCGCGGGTGCTGTCGTCCGCGACTGCGTCGGACCAATGCCGCAAGGCGCGCCTCGAGTTCGGCGACCTCGAAGGGCTTTGTCAGGAAGTCGTCGGCGCCGAGGTTGAGGCCGCGCACACGGTCTTGCAACGCGCCTTGCGCAGTCAGGATCAACACCGGCGTGCGGTTGTCGGCGTCCCGCATGTCGGCCAGCACGCTCATGCCGTGCTTGTCGGGCAGTTGCAGGTCGAGCACGATGGCGTCGTATTCGGTGCCGACCATGAAGGCCTCTGCCGTGCGGGCGTCGGGCGCGTGGTCGGCTACGAAGCCGCTTTGCGTCAGCGCGCGGACCAGCCAAGAGGCCATGTCGAGTTCGTCTTCAACCAGGAGGATGCGCATGGCGCGGACAATACCCGAGCCTGCCTGACGCCTACCTGCCGAGACTGGCAGGTGCGCGATCAGTGCTTGATTGCGAGGTCCGGGTCTTCGGGTGCGCGAGCGCTGGCGTGCGTCGAGCGCGCGCTCAGGTCGGGTGCGAGCGCCCGGCGGCCGTCGAAGACGAAGCAGTCGCCGCGGTAGTGCGCGCCGCCCACGGTCTCGAAGTATTTGAGGATGCCACCTTCGAGTTGAAGCACGTCGGCCACGCCTTCTTCGCGCATCAGGATGGCGGCTTTCTCGCAGCGGATGCCACCGGTGCAGAAGCTCACGACCGTCTTGCCGACCAGTGCTTCGCGATGCTCTTCGAGCGCTTGCGGAAACTGCGTGAACTTGTCGATGCGCCAGTCGACGGCGCCTTCGAACGTGCCTTCGTCGACTTCGAAGGCGTTGCGCGTGTCGAGCATGACGATCTGTTTGCCGCCATCGTCATGACCCTGGTCGAGCCAGCGCTTCAGCGTGAGCGCATCGACGCCCGGCGCACGACCGGCTGCGGGTTGAATCGCCGGATGGTCCATGCGGATGATCTCGCGCTTGCACTTCACGAGCATGCGACGAAACGGCTGTGTGGCGGACCAGCTTTCTTTGGTTTCGAGGTCGGCAAAACGTTCGTCTGCGCGCAGACCGGCCAGGAATCCGCGCACCGCCTCCGCCGCGCCGGCGAGAAAGAGGTTGATGCCCTCTGGCGCCAGCAAAATCGTGCCCATGAGGCCGGCCGACAGGGCGCGCGAACGCAGGTCTTCGCGCAGCATGGACGCGTCGTCGATGCCTACGAATTTGTAAGCGGCGATATTCAAAATTTCTTGCACAGCCCGCCATTTTAGAGAGCGCTGAATCGCATCGTGAAGTGCCGAGTTTCTACAATCGATCCATGTTCGTTCACCTCCGCCTGCACACCGAATTTTCCGTCGTCGACGGTACCAATCGAATCGACGAAGTCGTCGCCGCCGCCGCTGCCGACAAGCAGCCGGCGCTGGCCATCACCGACCTGAACAACCTGTTCGGTGCGGTCAAGTTCTACAAGGAAGCGCGCAGCAAAGGCGTCAAGCCCGTGCTGGGCTGCGAAGTCATGCTCGAAGGCCTCGGCGCCGAAATCGGTGCAGTGACGCGCATCGTCTTGCTGGTGCAAAACACCGAGGGTTATCTGCACCTCTCGGAGTTGCTGGCGCGCGCATGGACGCAGAACGTCGGCCGCGGTCAGTCGCAAGCGGTGTGCAAGCTGGCATGGCTCGAAGAGTTGCAGGGTGGGCTCATCTGCCTGTCGGGCGCGCAAGCCGGGCCGCTGGGCGCGCCGCTGTTGCAAGGCCACGCCGAGCGCGCAACGGCGGTCGCCTTGCAACTTGCCAGCCTGTTCCCGCATCGCTTCTATATCGAGTTGCAGCGCGCCGGTCGACCCGAAGACGAGCCGCACGTCATCGCCGCAGTGCAACTCGCTGCACGCCTTAAATTGCCGGTGGTCGCGACGCACCCGGTGCAGTTCGCAGACCGCGAGGGTTATGAGGCGCACGAGGCGCGCGTCTGCATTTCCGAAGGCGAAATTCTTGGCAATCCGCGCCGTGTTCGCAAGTTCACGCGGGAGCAATATTTCAAGTCGGTCGCAGAGATGGAAGTGCTTTTCGTCGACGTGCCGAGCGCTGTCGCCAACACGGTTGAAATTGCCAAGCGCTGCAACCTGACGCTGGTGCTCGGCAAGCCGCAGTTGCCGAACTTTCCGACGCCTGAGGTCGATGGCGTGCGCATGCCGATCGACGAGTTCTTCCGCGTCGAATCGTTCGAAGGACTGGAGGCGCGGCTGGCGCATCTGTACCCCGATCTCGCAAAGCGCGATGTCGAGCGGCCGCGCTATGTCGAGCGGCTCGAGTTCGAGATCAACACCATCCTGAAGATGGGTTTCCCCGGCTACTTTTTGATCGTGGGCGACTTCATCAAATGGGCTAAGAACAACGGCTGTCCGGTGGGGCCGGGCCGCGGTTCGGGCGCTGGCTCGCTCGTCGCTTATGCACTCAAGATCACCGACCTCGATCCGCTTGAATACAAGCTGCTGTTCGAACGTTTCCTGAATCCGGAACGCGTGTCGATGCCCGACTTCGACATCGACTTTTGCCAAGGCAATCGCGACCGGGTGATCGACTACGTGAAGGACAAGTACGGGCGCGACGCGGTGAGCCAGATCGCCACCTTCGGCACCATGGCCGCACGGGCCGCGATTCGCGACGTGGGCCGCGTGCTCGACATGAGCTACATGTTCTGCGATGGCATCAGCAAGCTCATCCCGAACAAGCCGGGACAGCCGGTGACGATCCAGTACCCACCCAACCCGAAGGTCGAGGGCGACAAGAACAACTACGCCATCGAGATGGAGCCGCAACTCGCGGCCCGCATCGAGAAGGAAGAAGAAGTTCGCATGCTGGTCGAGCTGGCGCAAAAGCTCGAAGGCATGACGCGAAACATCGGCATGCATGCGGGCGGTGTGCTCATCGCGCCCGGCAAGCTCACCGACTTTTGCCCGCTGTACCAGCAGCCCGGCAGCGACTCGGCGGTGAGCCAGTTCGACAAGGACGACGTCGAAGCGATCGGCCTGGTCAAGTTCGACTTCTTGGGACTCGCTACGCTGACGATCCTGGAGATCGCCAAGGACTTCATCATTGCGCGACACAAGGGGCAGGAGAAGTTCGCCTACGAGGACATCAAGCTCGACGACGCGCACACCTATCGCCTGTTCTCGGAAGGCAAGACGGAGGCGGTGTTCCAGTTCGAATCGCGCGGCATGCAGGGCATGTTGAAAGACGCGCGGCCGACGCGGCTCGAAGACCTGATCGCGCTCAATGCGTTGTATCGGCCGGGGCCGATGGACCTGATCCCGAGCTTCGTCGCGCGCAAGCACGGCCGCGAGCCGGTCGAGTACCCGCATCCGCTGGTCGAAGAGATGCTGTCGGAGACCTACGGGATCATGGTCTACCAGGAGCAGGTCATGCAGACCGCGCAGATCCTGGGCGGCTATTCTCTCGGTGGCGCCGACCTGCTGCGCCGCGCGATGGGCAAGAAAAAGCTCGAAGAAATGGCCGAGCACCGCGAGATTTTTAGGAAGGGCGCGGCGGTCAACAAAATCGGGCAAGAGAAGGCCGACGAGATCTTCGACCTGATGGAGAAGTTCGCGGGATACGGCTTCAACAAGTCGCATGCCGCTGCTTACTCGCTGCTGGCATATCACACCGGCTGGTTGAAGGTCCATTACACGGCCGAGTTCTTCTGCGCGAACATGACCGTTGAAATGGACGACACCGACAAGTTGAAGGTGCTGTTCGAAGACGCGATCAAGAACTTCGGCATCAGCTTCGAGCCGCCGGACGTGAACCGCGGCAACTACCGCTTCGAGCCGGTAACGGACAAGTCGATTCGCTATGGCTTGGGCGCCGTCAAGGGCACCGGGCAGTTCGCGGTCGAGGCGATCGTCAAGGCGCGCAACGCCGGCGGGCCTTTCAAGAGCCTGTTCGATTTTTGCGTGCGCGTAGATCGGCAGCGCATCAACAAGCGCACGGTCGAGGCGCTCATCAAGGCGGGCGCCTTCGACTCGATCCAGCAGAACCGCGCGTCGCTGATCGCGTCGGTCGACAAGGCCTTCGATTTCGCGAGCGCTACCGAAGCCAACGCTTCCCAGGTCGATATCTTCGGCGACAGCGAGCATGGCTCGGCGACGCAAGAGCCGGAGCTGGTCGACGCCACGCCATGGGGGGTGAAGGAGCGTTTGACACTCGAGAAGACGGCCGTCGGTTTCTATCTGTCGGGACACCTGTTCGACGAGGTCGCGCACGAGGTGCGGCGCTTCTGCAAGCGCGAGGTGGGTGACCTGATGGACAGCCGCGAACCGCAAATCATCGCGGGCATCGTGAGCGATTTTCGGGTCATCAACGGACAGCGTGGTCGGTTGGCGATCTTCAAGCTCGACGACAAGTCGGACTCGATCGACGCGACCGCCGACGAGGCACTTTTCAATGCCAATCGCAACACGCTGAAGGACGACGAACTGGTGATCGTGAGCGGCAAACTGCAGCCGGGTCGCGGAGGTTTCGAGGCGCGTTTTCAGGTGCAGCAGGTGTGGGACCTGGCCAGTGCGCGTTGCCGCTTCGGCAAGTTCCTGCGCGTGGCAGTCAATGGCAAGGCGCCAGACATTGCGCGTATCGCCCGGGACTTTCCACCGCGCACCGAGATGGGCGAGCATGGTGAATTGCGGCAGGGGCTGCCGGTGCGTTTGTCGCTGGCGCGGGGCGGGGCGCAGGTTGAATTGCAGCTGGGGGAAAGCGCGAAGTTCTTCCCGACCGATGCGGCGCTGGCCAGCTGGACGGCGCAGGCTGAAGCGGGCAAGGCCGCGGTGATCTACGAGTTGTAGATCACCGGCCCAGTCAACGCTTCGGCTTCTAACGCTTCGGCTTCAGCGAAACGATCAGCGACGGAAAGATCCGCCCGTCGTTGTCGCGCGGCAAACGATCCGTCTTGCGCAGGCCGCGTTCGGCGGCTTCGTCCCAACTCGGCAAGCCACTCGACTTGCTGAGCTTGACGTTGACGATGGTGCCGTCAGGCGCCAGGCTCACTTCGAACTCGGCGGCTGGATTGCCGTTGACGGTGTCAGCGTCGGGAAAGGTCACGTTGGGGCGCACTGCGGCGGCGATGCGTGCGCCGTAGCCGCCGGAAGGGCCTGACGCCTTCAGCGCCGTGCCCTGCGAGCCCTCGGCACCGGTGGCGCCAGCCATGCCTTGCATGTGTTTCAAGTTGGCAGCGCGATCGGCAGCGGCCTGCTTGGCAGCGTCGGCCTGCTTCGCTTCGGCCGCAGCAGCCTTCTGCGCTTCTGCCTTCTTGGCCTCGATGGCTTTTTGCGCGTCGGCCTTTTTGGCGTCGGCCAGCTTTTGCTGCTGCTCCAGCTTGCGGTCGGCCTCGTCCTCGGCGCGCTGCTTGGCGTCAAGGTCTTTCTTCTCTTGCGCTTTCTTCGCGGCCTGCTGTTGTTGCTGTTGCTGCTGCGCCTTCAGCTTGTCTTGCCGCTCTTCTTCCCGCTCGCGCTCCTTCTGTTCTTTCAGCTTCTTCTCGCGTTCGAGCGCGATGTCGGGTGCGCGTGGCACCGGCGTCGGGTCGGGCCTGACTTGCGGTGCAGGTGCAGGCGGTGGAGGAGGAGGTGGCGGCGGTGCCGGGGTAGGTGGAGGCGTCGGCGTCGGCGGTGTCACCGGCGTCGGCGGAGCGGAGAGCCGCGGCGCCGCTTGTTGCACGGTCGACGACCACAGTTCCGCTTCGACCGCATCGTCCTCGGCTTCACGTTTCCAGTGCACCCCCCAGGTCAGCGCCGCGATCAGCAGCGCATGCGCGATGAGCGCCAAGATGACGGCGCGCGGGGTGCCGCGCTGCGGCGGCGGTGCGAACTCGGGACGATCGGCAGCGAGCGACATGCGCTTACTTGCCCCTGGCCGGCGCCGCGCCGGTGCCGGTGGTCGTGACCGACAGGCCGACGCGCTCGATGCCGATCTTCTTCAGCTCGTTCATGGCGCGGACCACGGTGTCGTACTTGACCGTCTTGTCGGCGCTGATCACGACCGGCCGCTGGTCGTCGCCGCCTTGCGCTGCCTTGGCGGCCGCGCCGATCTGCGTCATGGGCAACGAAGTTCCGCCGGTGCCGGTCGACGGGTCTTTCTTGATCTGCACTTCGTCGTCGCTCTTGATGACGATCTCGATCGGCTTGTCGGGCTGCTTGTTGGCGCGGTCGACCGTCGGCAGGTTGATGACGCTGGGGGTGATGAGCGGCGCGGTCACCATGAAGATGATCAGCAGCACCAGCATCACGTCGATGAACGGGACCATGTTGATCTCGTTGATGGTGCGGCGTCCGCGGCCGCGTGACGATACGGCAGCCATGCTCAGCGCCCTGCAGTGGCCGAGACCGCGGCGGTCGCCGGATTGACGTTGGCCGACAGGTTGCGCTGCAGGATGTTCGAGAACTCCTCGATGTACGTCTCGAGAGCGATGGCGATCTTGTCGATCTCGCGTGCGAAGCGGTTGTAGCTCACGACGGCCGGGATGGCGGCGAAGAGGCCGATCGCGGTCGCGACCAGTGCTTCTGCGATGCCGGGTGCCACGGTGGCCAACGTCACCTGCGTGAGCGCAGCCAGCCCGGTGAAGGCATGCATGATTCCCCACACCGTGCCGAAGAGCCCGACGTAGGGGGAGACCGAGCCGACCGTCGCGAGGAACGACAGGTTTTGTTCGGCCGCATCGAGTTCACGCTGAAAGCTGGCCCGCATCGCGCGGCGGGCGCCGTCGAGCAGCGTGCCGGCATCGGTCACATGGCGCTCCCGCAGCTTCTGGTACTCGCGCATGCCGGAGGCAAAGATGCGCTCCATCGGCCCTGCCAGTTTCGCGTTTTGCGCGGCCGAGGCAAAGAGCTCGTTCAGGCTGGTGCCCGACCAGAACTCGCGTTCGAACTCGTCGTTCAGCGCGCGCATGCGCTTCAGCGCAAAGAACTTGCGGAAGATGGCGGCCCAGCTGGAGATCGAAACGATCACGAGCAGCAGCACGACCAGTTGCACCACGAAACTCGCGTGGATAAGGAGGTTGATGATCGACAGGTCTTGGTTCATGGCTTGGATGGTTCTTCAATGGAGCCGATGGAGTGCTCGAGGGTTCCCGAAACGTGTGCCGGAATGCGCGCGGGGCGCAATGTGGCGGCGTCCACCCAGCCGATGCGGATCGTGCCTTCGCAGAGCAAAAGTCCTTGCTCTGATTTTGATAGCACGCGCTGGCCGATTATCAAGGACGCCGAGCCCATCTGCCGCGCTTCGGCTGTAACCAGCAGTTCATCGTCGAGGCGGGCGGGGCGATGGTATTTCAACGTGGTTTCACTGACGACGAACTGGCCGCCGGTTTCTTCGCGCAAGGCATGCTGCGAGATGCCGAGCGAACGCAGCCATTCGGTGCGCGCGCGTTCCATGAACTTCAGGTAGTTGGCATAGAACACGATGCCGCCCGCATCGGTGTCTTCCCAATACACCCGAATCGGAAACGCGAAGCTCATCGGGCCAGTGCCTTCAGTCGTTGGACGGCTTCCTGCAGATGTTCCATCGAACTCGCTGTAGAGAAGCGCACGAAGCGGCTGGTCTCTGCGGTCCCGAAATCGCGGCCTGGCGTCACCGCCACGTGCGCCCGCTTCATGGTCTCGAAAGCGAAATCCCAGCTGCCGTCGATGCCCAGCTTTTGCGCGAACGAGGTGCAATCGGCCCAGGCGTAGAAAGCGCCGTCGGGCATCACCGGCACGGTCAGCCCGAGCGCGTCGAGCTGCGGAATGAACCAGTCACGGCGCGCCTTGAATTCCGCCCGGCGGCGCTCGTACTCGGCGATGCTTTCGGCTTCGAAGCAGGCCAGCGCTGCGTACTGCGATACCGTGCTGGCGCAGATGAAAAGGTTTTGCGCGAGCCGCTCGATCACCGGCACCAGCGCATCGGGCACCACCAGCCAGCCGAGCCGCCAGCCGGTCATGTTGAAGTACTTGCTGAAGCTGTTGATGCTGATGACCTGGTCGTCGATGGCGAGCGCGGTCTGGCCGAATTTCGCGTCGTAAGACAAGCCGAGATAGATCTCGTCGATCAGCGTGATGCCGCCGCGCCGTGTCACTACCTCGTGAATGCGGCGCAGCTCGTCGGGAGCGATCGAGGTGCCCGTCGGGTTCGACGGCGACGCGAGCAATACACCGCGCGTCTTGTCGGTCCAGTGGGATTCGACCTTGTCGGCAGTGAGCTGAAAACGCTCGGTCGCCGTGGTTGGCACCAGTACGGCTTGGCCGTCGGCTGCGCTGACGAAATGGCGGTTGCACGGATAGCTGGGGTCGGGCAGCAGGATCTCGTCGCCCGCCTCGATCAACGCCAGGCAAGCCAGCTGCAGCGCCGCCGAAGCGCCGGCCGTCACGACGATACGGCGCGCCGGTACATCGACGCCGAAGCGCTCTGTGTACCAGCCGCTGATGCGCTCGCGCAGTGCATCGAGGCCGGTCGCTTGCGTGTATTGCGTGGTGCCGTCGTGGATGGCGCGAGCGGCCGCTTCCTGCACCAGCGGCGGTGCGGTGAAGTCCGGCTCGCCGATGTTCAGGAAAATCATCGGCCGATCGGTGTGCGCGACTTCGCGGGCAAGGGCAGACGCGGCCTTTGCCACCTCCATGACGTAGAACGGCTCGATGCGCTCGGCGCGCGACGAAATCTTCATCTCTTTACTTGGCCTTGCCGGTCAGCCGGTCTGCTTCGACTTCGGCACTGCGAAGCTGTGGCGCCAAGCCATTGAGCACGGCGTTGACGTATTTGTGGCCGTCGGTGCCGCCGAATTCCTTGGTCAGTTCTATGCATTCGTTCAGCACCACGCGCCAGGGCACGTCGAGGCAATTCTGAAACTCGTAAACGCCGATCCACATGACTGCATGTTCGATCGGCGAGATGCGTTCAATTTCGCGGTCGAGCAAGGGAAGAATCAGCACGTCGAGTTGTGCCGCGCCCTCGATGCAACCGTGCAACAGCGCGTCGTAGTGCGCCGAGTCGGCCTTGTGAAAGCCGGCCAGATCGCGTGTGAAAGCGTCGATGTCGGCCGCATCGTTCTTGCCCACGATGTACTGGTAGAGGGCCTGCAAGGCGAACTCGCGCGCACGGCTTCGGCTCGACTTGGCCGAAGCTTTGCGAACGCCCGTGGCGGTGAGGCCGGTGCGAATTTGTTTGGGCGGGCCGGTCTTGGCGATCGCGTCTTTGGTGGTGTCTTCGGTCATGAAAGTGTGGCTAGCAGTTGCGCCATTTCGACGGCGACACGGGCCGCATCGCGACCTTTGTCGGTCTGGCGGGCCACGGCTTGTGCGAGGTCTTCGGTGGTGAGAATGGCGTTGGCGATGGGCAGGCGGTAGTCGAGCGCGACGCGGCTCACGCTGGCGCCCGACTCGTTGGCGACCAGCTCGAAGTGGTATGTCTCGCCGCGGATGATGCAGCCGAGTGCGACCAGCGCGTGATAACCACCGCGCTCGGCCAGCGCCTGCAGTGCAATCGGCACTTCGAGTGCGCCGGGCACTTGCACATGGTCGATGTCTTTTGCGGCGACGCCGAGCGCTTCGAGTTCGGCGAGGCAAGCCTGCGCGAGCGCGTCGGTAACGTCCGCATTGAAGCGCGCCTGCACGATGCCGATGCGCAAGCCGGTGCCTTCGAGCGGGGTCCCCGCTCCTTTGTTCGAACCTTGCATGTCGTCAGTCTTTCGAGATGTAGCCCGCAATTTCCAGGCCGTAGCCGGCGGCCATGCTCGGCATGCGGCGTGGCGTGCCGAGCAGGTTCATTTTGCGGACGCCGCATTCGCGCAGGATCTGCGCGCCGATGCCGTAGCTGCGCAAGTCCATGCGGCCGCGCTCGGGCGCTTGCGCCGGGCGCGCGGTGCCGTCGAACTGGGCCAGCAAGTCAGCGCCGGATTCACCGCAGTTCAAGAGCACGGCCACGCCTTTGCCTTCGGCAGCGATGTGCGAAAGGCTCGAGTCAAGGCCCCATGAATGCAGCGAGCGGTTGACCTCGAGTGCGTCGAGCACCGAGAGCGGCTCGTGCACGCGCACGTCGACGGTATCTTCCGGCGACCAGCTTCCGCGGACCAGCGCCAGATGCACGCCGCCGCTGGGCTTGTCGGTGAAAGCGTGTGCGGTGAACACACCCCAAGCCGTCTGGATTTCGCGAACACCTACCTTTTTGACAAGCGATTCGGTGCGGCTGCGGTGCTCGATCAAGGCGGCAATGGTGCCGATCTTGATACCGTGCTCCGCTGCGAACAGTTGCAGGTCGGGCAGGCGCGCCATCGTGCCGTCTTCGTTCATGACTTCGCAGATGACCGAAGCGGGCGAGCAGCCGGCCATCGCTGCCAGATCGCAGCCGGCTTCGGTGTGCCCCGCGCGCATGAGCACACCGCCATCCACCGCCTGGAGCGGAAAGATGTGGCCCGGTTGCACCAGGTCTGCCGCCACCGCTTTGCGCGCAACGGCCGCCTGCACGGTGCGGGCGCGGTCGGCGGCCGAGATGCCGGTTGTCACGCCTTCGGCCGCTTCGATCGACACGGTGAACGCGGTCGAGTGCTTGGCGCCGTTGCGCGACACCATCGGCGGCAGTTGCAGGCGTTCGCACATCTCGCGCGACAGTGTCAGGCAGATCAAGCCGCGAGCGTGGCGCGCCATGAAATTGATCGACTCCGCCGTGATGTGGTCGGCCGCGATGACGATGTCGCCTTCGTTCTCGCGATCTTCTTCATCGACCAGTATCACCATGCGGCCGGCACGCAGGTCTTCGACGATTTCTTCGATGGGCGAGATTGGCGCGGTGACGCGACCGCTGCGCGAAGCGGTGATCGGCGATACAGACGAAATCGACGTGACGGAGGCGTTCATGGCTTGTCTTTCTTGTTCTGGATGGAGAGGGCGCCCGCTTGCAGCATGCGCTCGACGTAGCGGGCGACGGTGTCGACCTCGAGGTTGACGTTGCTGCCGGCGCGCAAGGTGCCTAGCCCAGTGTTCTCGACCGTGTGCGGTATCAGGTTGATGCTGATCTCGCTGCCGTCCGGAACGTCTTCGAGAACAAGATCGGTCACTGTGTTGACGGTCAGGCTGACACCGTTGACGGTGATCGAGCCTTTGTACGCAAGGAAGCGTGCGAGTGCTTGCGGCGCGACGATTCGGAGTTCCCAGCTTTCGCCGATCTCCGCGAAGTAGCTCACCCTGCCGATGCCATCGACGTGGCCTGAGACGATGTGGCCGCCCAGCCGGTCGTTGGCCCGCAAGGCTTTTTCGAGGTTGACGGCGCCGTCGGGCACGGAAAGACCGGCGGTCTTGTCGAGAGATTCAGCGGAAATATCGATGCTGAACTGCAGTTGCGCCGCGTCGAGCGACGTGACGGTCATGCAGGCGCCGTTGAGCGCGATGCTGTCGCCGAGGCCCACGTCGTCCAGGTAACCTGGAGGCGTCGCAATGCTGAGCCGCTTGCCGTGGGATGAAGAGCTTCCGAGGTCGTGGACTGCGGCGATGCGCCCCACGCCGGTGATGATTCCGGTGAACATTCGTGGATTTTCGCAGAACGCGCGGCCTGCGTTCGCCGGATGCGCAAGAACGGCGCCAAAAGGGCCGCCGAAAGGACGCTAGAACGCGTCTTTGCCGGTCACTCGCGCGACGATCCGGAGGTCGGGGCCAATCAACTCCACCGAGCGGAATTCCAGAGGCAATGCGCCCGTCAGCGACGTCAGCGAACCGCCGGCATGGGTGTGGCTGGCCATACCGAAGCCGCTGCCGACGAACTTGGGCGCGAGATAGACCACAAATTCGTCGACAAGGCCTTCTCGGATAAGCGAGCCGTTGAGCTTGTGGCCGGCCTCGACGTGCAGTTCGTTGACTTCGCGCATCGCGAGGTCTTTCAGCAGGGCAGCGAGATCGACTTTGCCCTGCGCGTTCGGCAGGCACGTGATGGTGGCACCGCGCGCTTCCAGTGCCGCTGCCTTGGCTTCATCACGGGCCGCAGCGTAGATCCACACATGACGTGCAGCTTTAAAAATATGTGCGTGGGGCGGCGTCTGAAGATGGCTGTCGACCACGACCAGCGGAGGCTGACGTTCTGTGTCGACCAGCCGTACGTCGAGATGCGGGTTGTCCTCGAGCACGGTGCCCACACCCGTCAGCATCGCGCCAGAACGCGCCCGCCAGGCGTGACCGTCGGTGCGCGCAGGTGGGGAGGTGATCCATTGGCTGGTCCCGTTTTCGAGCGCCGTCTTGCCGTCGAGCGACGCGGCGACTTTGACGCGAACCCACGGTGATTTGCGGATCATTCGGCTGAAGAAACCGATGTTGAGTTCACGGGATTCGGAGGCACCCGGCCCGACTTCGACATCGATGCCGGCGGCGCGAAGTTTGGCGAATCCCTGTCCGGCCACCAGCGGATTCGGGTCGGCCAGCGAAGCGACGACTTTGCCGATGCCGGCGGCGATGAGTGCGTCGCTGCAGGGGCCTGTTCGGCCGTGGTGGGAGCAGGGCTCCAGCGTTACATAGGCTGTGGCGCCCCGGACAGCATGACCTTTGGAGGCAGCGTCGCGCAGCGCCATGACTTCGGCATGCGGACCGCCGGTGCGCTGCGTTCGACCGACGCCGATCACCTCGCCGGTCGGCGACACGATCACGCAGCCGACGGCGGGATTGGGCGGAACGGCCCATAGCGCGGCGCGTGCCGATGACAAGGCGAGTTGCATGGGCGCTGCCGTGTTTGCCAAGCGCGTTGCGGCAAGGGGGACGGCAGCGGGGTCGAATGAGGCGGTCAACGTTGGGTCAGTGTCGAGTGAGTGACGAATCAGCAGCGCGCCACACTAACCGATGAGTAAACGACGGTCAGCGAGTCCAGCAGTCGGCAATCAAGTCGGCGCTGCCAGCGGCCGCAGCCGAAGTGATGCCGCGAACACTCGACTGGTCCAGCGTGAACGTCCCGCATTTGTCGTCTGACTGCGCGCCCGAGGGCACTGCAATCAGAGTGTAGGCGGAGTCGGTGGCTGTCTTGAGCGACACGGCGTACCGCCTGCCGGGAACGGTTGTCAGCGACAAGGGCAACGGCGTCACGTCCGCACCGTTCTTTGGTGTCGTCGCGGGATAGACGCCGTTGGCCGTCGCCACGCGTTCCATCCACTGTGCTGCTTGGAGCAGCCCGGCGCGCGCTTCGGCCCGATGACCGCGGCGTACATATTCCTGGTAACTGGGCAGCGCGAGAGCGGTGAGGATGCCAATGACCGTGACGACGGTCAGCACTTCGACCAGACTGAAGCCGCGATGCCTAGTGCGTTGTTTTGCACTCATTGCATTTGC
The DNA here is from genome assembly GCF_035018885.1 of Variovorax sp. LG9.2. NCBI lineage: Bacteria > Pseudomonadati > Pseudomonadota > Betaproteobacteria > Burkholderiales > Comamonadaceae > Variovorax > Variovorax sp. LG9.2. Next base: position 48,230 of record NZ_JASJXB010000019.1, read on the forward strand.
CGCCACGACGGGCGCAGTGCGGTGCGGCCGAGCAATTTGCGATCGGCGCAGATCTGACCAGCCGCACAGATGGCCTTTTCTGTGTTGGTCGCGCTGTCCCTGATGCTGGACCGGACGCCGGTTTCGCTTCGCGAAGCAGTTCCCGTCGCGCTTGTTGCGCCGCCCGCGCCGGCAGAGGCGTAGATATCGGACTTTGGCGCGCTGCCGTTGATGGCGTTGATCGTCGTCAGAAAGTGCCGTGCACCTGTGATGCTGGGGGAGCAGCTTTCACGTGTGATGTCTTCACCGGCCGCGGGCAGCGTGCTTGCCACGTCGATCAATTGGCCGTCGAACCACGTTGGATTGCCGAGCACACGTTCACCCGGCGGCAGTTCGAGGTACCAGCCACGTTTGGCGGGCGAGCCGGCGTAGTCGACAGGGTTGGACGACACCGCCCAAAGCGGGATGGTGTGGCCGGATGCCGATCCGGCGACCGCCGTGGCCGTGGCGGCAGCGGAGCTGATGGTCTGCTGCACCAGCGCACCGCGACCGCCGGCGAGGGCGCTGCCGCCAGTCAGGATGAGCTTGCCGGCGCTGCGCGTCACCGCGGTGCTGTCGTACACGCCGTAAACCGTTTGCAGTGAGGTGTCGGTTCTGTCGGCGTCAGTCAGATTGGCACCGGTGCCGAAGACGACCATCACTCCGCCTTTCGGATGCGGCAACCACACTGGCGCACTGGTGATGGGCTGCGGCCGTCCGGGCACGACTCCCGCTGCTGCGGAAGTCGCCGAGTAGAGCGGCGCGCCGTTGAAAGCGGTCTTCCATTCAGATGGCGCGTGGGCGCTGAGGTCGAACTTCCAGAGGTTGCCGTGAAGATCGCCCGCATAGGCCACATCGGACACGCTGTCGCCGTTCAGATCGACGAGCCGAGGGGCTGAAAGGCCGTTGCCTGTCAGCCCGCTTGCAGCGGTTGCATGGATTTTTCTCAACTCGCGAGCGCCGTCGAGGTACTGGATCATCAGCACGGCGTTCTCGCGCGTGCTGTTGTAGCCGTTGCCTGTGACCAGTGCCCAGCGGCCGTCGTTGAGCTGAGTGATTTGACGTGTGACTCCGGTGTCTCCTTGCTCGCGAACGGGTTCGCTGAAGATGTGGCCGATGTCCGCGTCGACGGCGGAGGCGGAGGTGGAGGTGGAGGTGGATGCGGTCTGGTCCAGTACGACGATGTTTCCGGCATTGCCTGCGACAAACGCGCCAGGGTCGGTCACGTCGAGTACGAAGTAGCCTTTGCCGCCCGCGCCCATGAAGCCCGCCAGATAGGTCTTCCAGCTTCCGCCGACGTAGAGATCGCCGGCTAAAGGTGAGCCGTCGACGAAGTAGCGATGGGCGTAGCCGGGCTGGGTCAGCTGCGACAGCCCGGCATAGGATGCCAGCGGTACGTAAGCGATCTTCTCTTTGCCGTCGACGGCCGAAAAGCCGTGCAGCATGCCGTCGTTGGCGCCGACGTAGAGCATCGATGGCCGCGTCGTGCTGGCTGCCCTGAATGCGGCATAACCGTACGCCGTGTAGCCTGCGCCCGCCTTGCCGGCCACGTACCAGGGCTTGGAGTTCACGACATCGCCATGACGCGAATCGCGGTTACGAAAGTTGCCGCCGTTCGATTGCTCGTCGTCGCGAAAGCCGCGCACGAAGGCGAGGCGTTCCTTGCCCAGGCCGTCGATCGTGGCGTTCGATGTGTCGAGCGTGCGTTGCTGTGCGGTTGCAAGTGCGCTCCAGACGAACGAGATACCGTTAACGGCGGTGCTGTCGCCGGCCGCCGGCGGGCGCCTTGCAGACATAACAACGCGGGCGCTCGGCGAGAAGGCCACGTCATCCATCAACGTCGAGGTGGAAATGGGCTTCGCAGCGCTTGTTGCCGTGGCCGGTAACATCCCCCAGAGGCCTTGGGCCGACGCGACACCCGTGCCGGCGACCAGCTTGTGCGCAGTGATGGCGCCGCTCCAACTGGCCGGGTCGTAGGAAGAGGTGAACACTGCGGCATCGAGCCTCGTGGAACTGGCGCTGACAGACACCGAACTAATGGGCGAGGACTTGTCGGCGGCAATCGAATCGAGGATGTCCTTGAACGACCCGGCAAGCGAACTCGCGGTCGGCGCCGGCACGAACTTGCCACGGCCGTTGAGCGCCATGTGCCAGAGCTCTGGCATTCGCGTGGTCTCGTCTCCGTCTATGGCATCGGTCCATTGGGTGCGCCCGGCAATCAGTGCCGTGTAATCGCCGCCGGTCCATGCGTCCGTGCCGAACTTCGGCGTGGCGCTGGTGGCGTTCCAGTTGGCGGCTGCATTGAAACCGACCGTGTAGGTCGTCATGTGCTGCCAGGTCGCCGGATCGTTGCGCGGGTTCCAGAATTCCTGAACCGTTCTGCTCGATCCCTCGCTGGTGAAGGTCTGGTCGCCTTTTTGGGTGATCTTCGCAGGGACATCGTTGGCGAGAGACGGTTGAAGATCGGTCGCCCAATAGTGGAAGGCGAGGTCGGAGAGCGTCGGCAACGTGCTCGTGCCGAAGCGGTCGCGGTAAATCGCCGTGCTGTCGCTTTCAACGTCGTACACCGTCTTTCCATCACCTAACGTTCCGGTCGTCCCATCCCTGTTGCCGATCGATCGCGCAGCGGTGCTGTCGGCTGCATCCCATGATGTCGTGTCGTTCCAGCCGCCGTCGGTCATGAAGAGGTTGTAAGACTTGCGGCAGCTCAACATCGGTTGTTGCGTGCTTCCGGGGACGCTGGCCCAGGGGCTGTCGACACCTGGCGCCGACTTCAGATATTGGCCGGCGTTGAACAACATGCGGTGTGAGGGCGTCGCCCCCTGCGGCGCCAATGTGTCGACCCACTGCTGGAAGCGGACTCGCTGCGTTGCATCGAGCACTTTCATCGCGTTCTGGTTCTTGCAGTCACCGCCGGCAGGGATCGTGTAGCAGCCGGTCATCGCTTGCCATGCAAGGCGGATCGAACCGTCCGGCACGTTGGCGGCAGAGAACGTGTCTTTCAGTGCGCTGCGCAGGGTCGCCATGCCCGACACATTCATGCTGCGAGAGTCGTCGACCGACACGATGACGTTGGGTGCGGGCTGTCGGTACGCCGTCCCGGCCGGCGACATGCTCAACGACAGTGGCGCGGCTTCGATGTCCGCGCTGAAGAGGGCGAACGCCATGGCGAGCAAGGCGAAGATGGCGAGGCTCAGCGCTGGCCGCGCGAGCATTGGATTCGTTTTCATGGTGACTCCCCTGATTTCCTCGCCAGGCACGAATGTCCGCCCCGACTCACGAACTGACTTTTTTCCAGACAAAAACCGACTGCACAACTGCCTGGGTGCCCGGCTTAAGCCCCTGTGCCACAGCGGTGATGCGATAGATGTTGGGCCGCGTGCTGTCGGGCGCGAAGGTCTGGGCTGGGCCGGCGGTGACCGCCGAGGCGGTGTCGTAGGGCAGCACTTCGACCCAATACCAGGCTTTGGCGCCAGCACCGGCGTTCGCCCTCAGCAATGGATTCCCGACCTCGCCGGCCTGCGCGCCTGTGTACCGGCCGTAGGTCGCTGCCGAGGCCTTCATGGCGCTCAGTGCCGTCGCCGTCGCCCAGAATTCCGCGGCTACGTTGGTCGCCGTGCAGATGCCGGCAACGCATGAGGGAGTCTTCGTGACCAACGCGGCGTCCAGATCTTGAAAGTCGTTAGCACTCTCAGGGTAGAAGGCCTGACCTTGGCTCGGATCGATGACGGGAGACCGGCAAAAGGAGCCAGTGCACGCGGACCCGTCGGGCTTCTGCCCCTGAATATCGAACTCGGCATCGCGCACCATAGACTGAGCAGCTTCGAGCGCACGCTGGTAGTCGCTGTCGGTACCCGTAAGCAGTTCGTTGAACAGGGCGGTACGCGATGACCAAAGTACCAGCAGCATCGACAGCAGCAACACCACCATCACGACAAACAGTGCGATGCCCTGCTGGCGCAAGCGTGGCGTGCCCATCAGGTGCCCTGTGTCCGCAAGTCGAAGACATTGCGAAAGACCAGATGCAGTCGCCCGTTCCTCGGCGACTCCACGCCTTGGCAGTTGGCATAGCTGCCGACATTGGGTTGCCCGGCCTCATCGCCTTGCAAGTCGAGACATATTTCGATCGATTTAACGGAGCGCCAGAGCCCGGCGGCATCGACTTGTTTAGCGGTCATGCGTTGCGTGGTGCTGGCCGCGGAAAGGATGCGATACCAAACCTGAAAGTCGGCGACGTTGCCGATCAGGGCCTGATTCTTGGCGCCGCTTTTGCACTTGAGTTCGTGCGCTTCGCCGTCGACCCAAAACGTGCTGTCGATGCGGGCACCGTTTGCCTTCTCGCCGAGACAATCGCGCGGACGTGTGTCGGGGTTGCCATCGAGCGGCTCGTTGCTGGTCGATACGGTGTCGGCGCTGTCCCCGGCGCCATCGGCACCAGTCACCACGCTTGAATTCCCACCGAAGCCGATGAAGGTGTCCTTGAAGCTGTAGAGCGAGTTGACCGAATCCTTGATGGGCGCGACCGACCCGGCCTGACGAATCTGAATGCCCACGACACGCAGCGCGTAGGAGCCTTGCTGCTGCAATTGGCTCAGATCGCCGACAGTGCCTGACGCGGTTCTTGAGACGATCAATGTGCCGATCGCGGCCGCGACGACCATCAGGCCGAGCGTCAAACCGACGAGCAACTCGATCAGGGAGGCGCCGCTTTGAGCCCGACGACCTCGGGCAGATGGAAATTCAAGGCTGCACATAGACGAGATGGCAGATGAGTCCCTCGGGACAAGCGACACCCGCAGCATCTACTTTCAGATCGAACGGCGAGACACCATCGCCCGTCCGCTCGTTCGCGCGCCAACCCACCATTACACCCAGCTGACGTCGGTCGGCAGCGGCAACCGATTCATCGGTGAAGACTTTGGCTTGTCCCAGTGGCAAGGTGCGGGCGATCGTTTTTCGCCACTGGGCGATGTCCGATCGGGCCAGCTCTGCCGGGCTGCATGCGTTGACATCGCAGGCATCCGACGCAGCGATGGGTGTCGCGTCCCATGGGCTTGCGTATGCGCCAATGCGGAGCTGGCCGAAGCCGTCCGGGTTGGCCTTGATGCGCTCTGCCAGATCCTCGATGGCGCGAACGGCCTGGGCCCGGTGCACGCTGGTCTGCGTTTCGGCCAAGGTGCGGATCTGGACGGTGAGCAGCCCAAGGCTGCCGATCGCCAGAATCGTCGTCGCGACCAGCGATTCGATGAGCGAGACGCCGCTTTGTCGTTTCAGGCCTGGCATGAGGACACCCCTTTGCGTGTTGCCAAACGACCGCCGCTGCTCATGCACAGCGCCGTTGTACTGGCAGCCGATGTGTTGCCAGAGGGCCGCACGATAAAGCCGAACGCGCCGGCACCGCTGAACTGTCCCCAGCGGTCGACAGAGGCCAGCGCGTTGTGCAAAGTGAAGGTGATGGAGACGCCCGTCGCAGCGGGCGCGGTCTGAATCGTTTCTTCACCCGGGTCGATGAGCTTGTTGCCGTTCGAGTCCACAAAGACGAACCAGCCGCAATCCCACTGCTCGATTTGAGTCGCGCCGCTGCAATTCGCTGCGCCAGCCTTGCGAAGCACGACGCCGCCACCGCGCTTGATGCCTTCCGCGCGCGCCAGGTAGATGGTGGAGACGAGGTCTTCGGTAGCGCGTCGGACGCGGTAGTTTTCGATAACGGTACGGAAGCTCGGCGCGGCGAGCGCGGCCAGTATTCCGACGATCGACACGACAACCATCAACTCGATGGCCGTGAAGCCAGAGACGAGGTGAGTCGACTTTGACGAATAGGCGGTGAGTAAGGATATGCGTCGCATAGGGCCCGCATGCTACGGGCCGTTACACGAAAGAAGGAGGCAAAAATGCCTCGCCGGTCGATCTAGATGGACGATCGGACTGCTTCGATGCAGATGCGACCTTTTAGAATCTTTGCAAACTCGAATTGACGAAGTTGGCAGAAGAAAACGACGTTTGGTAACGTCGATTCGCTACTGATGCGCTACTAAATGTCGCGCAGCAACTGCCTGAATTCATCCACGTCTTCGAAGCTCCGATACACCGACGCGAAGCGGACGTAAGCAACCTTGTCGAGCCGCTTGAGTTCGCGCATGACCAGTTCGCCGACCTTTGCCGAGTCGATCTCCCGCAACCCGCTGGACAGCAGCTTTTGCTCGATGCGCATAAGGGCGCTGTCGATTTGCTCGATGCTCACTGGTCGCTTGCGCAGCGCCAACACCATCGACGCACGAACCTTGCGCGAATCGAAGTCGGCACGGCTGCCGTCTTTTTTGACGACCGCAGGAAAGTTGACCTCCGGCCGCTCGTAGGTGGTGAAGCGCTTGTCGCAGTCGGCGCACTGACGGCGCCTGCGCACAAAGTCCGCATCTTCTGAAACACGGGTCTCGACGACCTGCGTTTCGAGGTGACCGCAAAAAGGGCATTTCATGCGGTCACCGTGCGCATGTTCAGCTGTAGACCGGGAAGCGGCTGGTCAACGCATGCACCTTGACGCGTACCGCGTCGATGTTCGCTTCATCGCGTGGGTTTTCGAGCACGTCGGCGATCAGATGGGCTGTCTGGCGCGCCTCTTCGTCCTTGAAGCCGCGCGTCGTCATGGCCGGTGTGCCGATGCGAACGCCGCTGGTCACCATGGGCTTTTCAGGGTCGTTGGGAATGGCGTTCTTATTGATCGTCATATGCGCGCTGCCGAGTACCGCTTCGGCTTCCTTGCCGGTGATCCCCTTGGCGCGCAGGTCGACCAGCATGACGTGGCTTTCGGTGCGGCCGCTCACGATGCGCAAGCCGCGTTCGGTCAGCGTTTCGGCGACGATCTGCGCATTTTTCACGACCTGCTGCTGGTAAGCCTTGAACTCAGGCGTCATGGCTTCCTTGAAGGCAACGGCCTTGGCTGCGATCACGTGCATCAGTGGACCGCCTTGCAAGCCAGGAAAGATTGCGCTGTTGATGGCTTTTTCATGCTGCGACTTCATCAAGATGATGCCGCCGCGCGGGCCGCGCAGGCTTTTGTGCGTCGTCGAGGTAACGACATCCGCGAAGGGGACCGGGTTGGGGTACACGCCCGCTGCGACCAGACCGGCGTAGTGCGCGATGTCGACCATGAAGATCGCACCGATGTCTTTCGCCACCTTGGCGAAGCGCTCGAAATCGATGCGCAGCGAATACGCCGAGGCGCCGGCAATGATGAGCTTGGGCAGATGCTCACGCGCCTTGCGCTCCATGGCGTCGTAGTCGATCTCTTCCTTGGCGTCGAGCCCATAGCTCACCACGTTGAACCACTTGCCGCTGATGTTGAGCGGCATGCCGTGCGTCAGGTGACCGCCTTCGGCCAGACTCATGCCCATGATGGTGTCGCCCGGCTTCAAAAAGGCCAGCATCACGGCTTCGTTGGCAGAGGCGCCGCAATGGGGCTGAACATTGGCAGCGTCGGCGCCAAAAATCTGCTTGATACGGTCGATGGCCAATTGTTCGGCGATGTCCACGAACTCGCAGCCGCCGTAGTAGCGCTTGCCAGGATAGCCTTCAGCGTACTTGTTGGTGAGCTGTGAGCCTTGCGCCTGCATGACGGCAGGTGAAGCGTAGTTTTCGCTCGCGATCAGCTCGATGTGCTGTTCCTGGCGAGCGTTCTCGGCCTGGATAGCAGCCCAGATTTCAGGATCGGTCTGTTCGACCAGAATATTGCGCGGGTACATGGCAGTCCTTTGAAGACGATGTCCTTGTTCTTCAACCAAACAAGGGCTGCCCAGGCGAACGGCTGAACACCTGCTGAAGGCCGCAGGCGGTACGCTTCCCAGTGGTATTCCACGTCAGCGCGAGACCCCGAAGCGGGGTGCGCCTATCGCCAGTCGCGTACCGCGCGAGTGTAGCCGACGATGAAAGATTCAGCGGCAGGAGCGCCGCATCGCCTACAAATCGCCCAGCAAGGCCAGCTTGTCTGCAGCTGCTTCAGCGGGTTTTGCCAAGGGAGCCGGGGTTGGTGTCGCTTGTGCACGCAAGGCTGGTGTGGGTGCGGTCGTTGTCGGTGGTGAGCGCCCGTCGGCGACCTGACGCAGCCGTCCGTGCTCGGCCAAGACCTTGCCAGCATAGCCGCCGTCGTCTTCTAGGTTGGCCGCGCCCACGTAATAACGCAAGCCGCCTTCGAGCGAACCGGCGCGCGCGATGCATTCCTGCAGCACCTTGACGCCGACACGCATGTTGGTCACCGGATCGAACGCCGTCAGCGTGCCGCCGGCGCTCTCGTACTTATCGCCGTGCACCCGCGTCATGACCTGCATCAGACCTTGAGCGCCAACCTGGCTCTGCGCAAACGGGTTGAAGCTGGACTCGACGGCCATGATCGCTAGGATCAAAGTCGGATCGAGCTTGCTTCGCTTGCCGAGGTCATAGGCCTCGGCGACGAGTGCGCTCAAGGGCTCTGCTGCAACGCGGTATTTCTTGCTGAGCCAGTAAGCCACTGCGGCTTGCTGCTTGGGCAAGTCGAGCGGACTGGTCGCCGTCGTGCGCTCGATCGCGGTGGGATCGAGATCGCTCACGAGGACTTCAGGCACGGCGGGCACGGGCTTGCGCGACTGGAGCCAGCTCATGAGCTGCTCTTCGCCTTGTTCACGCAAGTCGGGCCGCGCTACCAGGGCTATGGCCGCAAACACTATGGCCAGTCCTACCAACGCAAAACCGTTGTGGGTCATCTCGAAAAAACCGTCGGCCACGTCGGACACGAATGTCCTGAATCCTTGGGCTGTGGCTTCGAATGCCAGTTTCATCGCTCTTCCTTTCTGTGCGGCGCCTGCTGGCGGTTCACCCCGAGGGGCGGAGAACCGGTACAAAAGGCGAAATCGCTGGATTGGTACAAATCAGGCCCGCGCGAGGAGGAGGGAGCGCGGGCGCCTGATCAAGCCGAGAAGTTCGGCGGCGGATTTCATGGAGGCCCGGGCGCTTGGCATCACGGGAGAAGCGGATTCTAGGAGTGGCTAAATACACGGTCAAGAATAACACCTAGGTATGTTATTCTAAAATCAGTCTAACAAAGCGTGGTAAGTAAATCCAAAGTATTGTTGCTAATAGCGGTTTGCAAGAAATTGAAAATGCGACTTGCATTGACTGGGGGCAAGGTCTAATCTGCAAAAGCCAGTTAATTTTGGCATCGCCAAAGTCCAGTGACCAAAGAACAATTCGGCGGTCCAGCGATAGAGGCACTCTTGGTGGCAATCTCTTGCCGCCAGCTTGGTCGGAACGATTGAACTTCCGGTCGAGCGAAAAGATGGCATGAGCCTCGTGCCCGCCATCGAGCCCGGTAGCAAGACACCATGTCCCGCTACCGGGCTTTCTTGCTTCTGGAATGGCAATGGGAACGACAAAGCCTTTGCGGCACACTCACTTCAAATGAATGCTGCATCGCTAAGACAAAATAAGTGGGTGCGACGCGGGATCGTCGCTTTGGCATCGCTACTCGGCCTTTGGCTCGTCGCCTGGTTGGCGGTGCCGCCGATTGCGAAAAGCCAGATTCAAAAGATCGCCAGTGAAAAGCTGGGTCGAAAAGTAACTGTCGGAAAAATAGATTTCAAGCCGTGGACGCTGGAACTGACAGTCGACGATCTGAGCATCGCCACTGCTGACGGTAGCCAGCCGCAGTTCCACGTGGCTCGGCTGTACGCCGACGCGGAACTCCAGTCAGTCTTGAGGTTGGCACCGGTGATCGACGCCGTCCGCGTCGAGTCGCCGGTCGTCAAGCTGACCCACCTGGCCGACGGTAGATACGACATCGACGACATCCTCGCCAAACTCGCAAGTGTCCCTGCGGCGCCCAAGAGCGACCCGCCGCGCTTCGCTATCTACAACATTGCGATTTCCGGCGGCTCGGTCGACTTCGACGACCAGACGGTCAAGCGCACGCACACATTGCGCGACTTGGTGCTCAACGTCCCATTTCTGAGCAATCTGGCTTCCAAGCGGGAGATCAAGACCGAGCCCAAGCTCGCGTTCGTGCTAAACGGCAGCGAGTTCGATTCGACCGCGTTCAGCACGCCGTTCGCAGACAACCGCAAGACCGACGCGCAGCTCCAGTTCAAGGGACTCGATCTGGCGCCGTACCTTGGATACATCCCCGCCGGCTCGCCGGTCAAGCTGCAAGCCGGCACGCTCGATGCCGACCTCAAGATCGACTTCGAGCAGACCGCCACGGCCGGGCTCAAGCTGAGCGGCACGATCGAAGCGCACGGTACGAAGCTGGCCGATGGCAAGGGACGCGACTTGCTCGGCTTCGACTCGCTCAAAGTCGAACTCGCCGATGTGCGACCGCTGGACCGTATCGTGCATCTGGGCGAGGTGTCGCTCACCGCACCGCGTCTGGTGGTGGCGCGCGATGCGTCAGGCCACCTCAATCTTCTGGCGACCGACCCTGCGACCGGTGCGACGGAGAAGGTCGTGCCTCCGGTAGCGGTTGCCAGCGCCGCAGCCAGCACCAACGCGCCGGCACCGGGCTGGAAGGTGCAAGTCGACAAGGTTGCGCTGAACGGCGGCAATGTCGGTTGGCGCGACGCCACCACGCAGCCAGCCGCCGCGATTGATGCCAGCGAGTTGGCCCTGCAGGCGACCGCGGTGACGTGGCCGATGGCGACGGCGGCACCCTTCAGCGGTTCGATGACGTTGGCCGGCGCGCACCTCAAGTTCAAGGGCGATGCCACCGACAAGACCGCCACCGTGCAGGCGGATGTGGAGGCGTTGCCGCTTTCGCTGGCAGCACCGTACCTCGCGCAAAGCCTCGAGCCAACGGTGGACGGCAAGCTGAGCGGGCAGATCGACGTGGCGTGGACCAAACCGGAACTCAAGTTCAAGGCGGTTCGTCTGGCGCTCGACGGTCTGGCACTGACGCAAGGTAAAGCAGCAGTCGCCAGCGTCGGGCGCTTCGAGTTGACCGATGCCGAAGTCGACATGACGAAGCACACGCTCGCCATCGCATCCTTCACCGCGACCAACCCCAAGGTGGTGGTCGAGCGCGACAACGAAAAGCGCTGGATGTTCGAGCGCTGGTTGAAAGCGCCGGCGGCATCCAACAAGGAAGCGGACGTAGCCAAAGTGGCGGCGCCCAAGCCGGTCGACGCATCGGCCAAGCGCGGAACGCCGGCGGCCGACGCCACGCCCTGGGCGCTGACCATCGCCACCCTGGCGGTCGACAACGGAGCAGTGTCTTATTCAGACAAGGCCGGCAGCACGCCGGTGGCCATCGAACTGACTGCTCTCAAAGTGAGCGCCCAGAAGATCGCACCCAATACCGCGACCGTGTCGCCGCTTGAGGTTTCGGGGCACATCGCGGTGGCCGGCAGTCGCGCCGACGCGGGCCGCTTCGACTACAAGGGCAATCTCGTGCTGAAGCCGCTTTCGGCCGAAGGGCGCGTCGAAGTGGCGGCCTTCCCCGCGCACGCCTTCAAGGCGTACTACGCCAACGCGCTCAACGTCGACATCCGGCGTGCTTATGCGAGCTACAGTGGCACGGTGAAATACGCCGCGGCGCCGGCCGGCATGAGCTTGAAGCTGGCAGGCGACAGCGCACTCGAAGACTTTCGCGCCAACAGTGCGAGCCTGACGCAGACACCTGGCATCGACCGCACCAATCAGTTGCTCAGTTGGAAAGCCTTGAGCCTGCGCGGGCTCCAGGTGACGATGGCGCCCGGTGCGGCGCTGGGTGTCGATGTGCGTGAAACCACGCTGACCGACTTTTTTGCGCGCGTCATCGTGGACCCGACAGGCCGCATCAATTTGCAGGATCTCGCCAAATCGCCGGAGCAGGTCGCCTCGGGCTCGGCAACGCCGAACGGGGCAGCTGTCGCGCCGGCTGCGGCCACGCCAGCGACGCCAGGCACAGCAGCCGCTCCAGCCGCGGCGGTCACGACACGGAAACCCGGTGGTGGCACGACGACCACAGCGGTGCGTCCCGCCACGTCGTCCGGCCGGACGATCTCGGCCGAAGAGAGGGTCGGTGGCGATCCGGTTGCTGCGGCGCCGAAGGCGGCCGCCTCAACGCCTCAGGTGAGCGACGCGTCGACTGGCCCCAAGCCGATCATCCGTTTCGGCCCGATGAGCCTGATCAACGGCAAGGTCGACTTCACCGACCAGTTCGTCAAGCCGAACTACTCGGCCGACCTGACCGAACTCACCGGCAAACTCAGCGCCTTTTCGTCACAGCCGGAAACCGGCGCAGGTGAAACTCCCGCGCTGGCCGACCTGGAGCTTCGCGGCAAGGCCGAGCAGACGGCATCCCTCGAAATCGTCGGCAAACTCAATCCGTTAGCCAAGCCGCTCGAACTCGACATCACCGGAAAGATGCGCGACCTCGACCTGCCGCCGCTGTCGCCGTACTCCGTGCGCTACGCCGGCCACAACATCGAGCGCGGCAAGCTGAGCCTCGAGGTCAACTACAAGATCGCGCCCGATGGCCGACTCACCGCGACCAACAACATGTTGTTGAACCAACTGCAGTTCGGCGAGGAAGTGCAAGGCGCGCCGAACAGCCTTCCGGTGCGGCTCGCGGTCGCGCTGCTGGCTGACCGCAATGGCGTCATCAATGTCGATTTGCCGTTGTCGGGCTCCATCAACGACCCGCAGTTCAGCGTGGGACCGCTGATCTGGAAGGCGCTGGTCAATCTGATCGTCAAGGCGGTCACGTCGCCGTTCAGCCTGCTCACCGGCGGCCTGGGCGGCGGCAGCGGTGAGTCGAGCACCATCACGTTCGACGCCGGCAGCTCGGCGCTCTCGGACAGTGCGAGACAGGGCCTGGACAAGGTGGCCAAGGCGCTGACGGACCGGCCGGGCTTGCAGATGACCGTGGTGGGCACATCGAGCCTCGACAAAGAAGCCGAAGCGTTCAAGCGTCAGCGCCTGCGGCAACTGGCCCAGGCTGAAAAGCGCCGCGGGGCGGCGCGCGCCGTTGCGAATACGGGTGCGAGCACGGTGACGGATGCGGCCGGCGCAGACACCGCGGCGGACTCGGCGGCTGCCGTACCCCCCGTGACGGATGCCGAATACCCCGCGCTGCTCACCGCGGTATACAAGCGCGCCGACATCACCAAGCCGCGCAACATGGTCGGTCTTGCAAAAGATCTGCCGCTCAAAGAGATGGAAGACCTGCTGATGGCCAGCGTCACCGCCGACGAAGAAACGATGCGCAAGCTCGCCGTCGAGCGTGGTGCGGTGGTGCGTGACTACCTGCTGGAACAGAAGGTGCCGAGCGATCGGCTCTTCCTCGGCGCGGTGCGAACGCGGGCTGCAGACGCCAACTGGAAGCCCGGCGCAGAGCTCAATCTGGCGACCCGGTAGACCCCTCATCGCCAAGTCGGTGAAAATGCGATGTGCGCCGGCCTTTGCCGGCGCCTTTGCTTATCCAATTCAACAAGACAAAACGTTCTTCGCGCAGTGACTTCAACTTCTTCCAAGCCCCACGATCTTCAGGCCCTCGACAACCTCACCGGCGGCGCTTTCACGGCGTCCACCTCTGGCGAGAGAGCGGGCCGCATCCGTGACTGGCTCGCGGGCAATCCCTCGACCGAGCAAATGCAGGAGGTGTTCAAGGAACTGAGCGGTCGCGACAAAGGCGCGGCCCGCTTGCTGCGCGAAAAGCTCGACGAACTCAAACGCGCCAAGGGCCAGGAAGCCATCGGCGCCGAATGGGCGCAGAAGGCGCAGGCGCTGTTGGCGCAGCCCAAACTCAACATCGCCGATGCGCTGGCCTGGCAACGCGACGCGGCCAAGGCCGGCGCGCCCTTGTCTCGCGAGCCGCTCACTGGCTTTAAGAGCCAATTGGCCGAGCGCGTGAAGGGCATTGAAGACTTACAGCACCGCGCCCAGGTGCACCGTGAAGCGGCCGTGCTGCTGGCGCAGCGCTTCGAAGTGCTGTCGACCAAATCATGGAACGACGCGCAGGCAGCAGAAGAAGGCCTCCGCGGTGACGTCGTCCACTGGAAAGAGCAGGCCGATGCAATTGCCGCCGACGGCAACTGGAACAGTCTCGACGCGCGCTTTGCACCGCAACTCGATGCCTCGAAGGCCCAGTTGCTCGTCGTCTCCGATGCTTTTCATAGCGCACTGATGCAGGCACAGGCTGCAGCCGCGGATGCTGCAGCACCGCTGCCGCCAGTCTTGGTGTGGGCAGATGAGCTGCGCGCCGCACGCGGCGAAGCCATCGCTCCCAAGGCAGCGCCGGCAAAGGCTGCAGCGCCGAAGGTCGATCCCTCCGTGCGTGCCGCAGCGCAAGAAGCCGTTCTGGCTGCGCTGGTCAAGCTCGAACAGGAAACTGCAGAAGGACATGGCAAAGCCAGCGCCGGCGCCGCCGCCGCCTTGCGCATCGTGCTGAAGCAACACGGCAAGCAGGTCGAATCCGAGCTGGAAGCACGAGTGCACACCGCCCTGGTGGCTGCGGGCGAACTCGAAGGCTGGCAGCGCTGGAGCGCCGACAAGGTTCGCGAAGACCTGGTCGCTCGGGCGGAAGGTTTGCTGAAGCGCCCCGAAGGCCAGGCCCTGGGTGGCCGCAAGATGCAGGAGACCCTGCGCACATTGCGCGACCAGTGGAAGCAGGCCGACCAGGGTGGCGTGCCGAATCACGGGTTGTGGAAGCGATTCGACGAAGCGTGCAACGAAGCGCACAAGGTGGTGGAAGCCTGGCTCGACAAGGTGCGCGCGGATGCCGCGGAACACCGTGCCCAGCGCATCGCGTTGATCCACGAAGTCAAGGGATGGGCAGAGGCGCATGCCGACGCATCGGACTTGAAGGCGCACAGCCGCGCGCTTCACCAGTTCGCTGACCGTTGGCGCGATGCCGGCCATATCGGCGAGAAAGTGTTTGCCGAACTGCAACCGCTCTGGAACGCAGCGTTCGACGCAGCGCGTGCACCGTTCGAGTCGGCTCAAAAAGAGAGTGTCGATCGGCGTCAAGCCATGATTGCCGAAGCCACCGAACTCGGCGGACAGCCGATGTTGCGCATCGACGCGGTCAAGGCGCTGCAGCAGCGCTGGCAGGCCGAAGCGCAAACCGTACCGCTCGATCGTCGTCATGAACAAAAGCTGTGGGATGCGTTCCGCGCACCGATCGACGACGCTTTCAATCGCAAGACGGCAGAGCGCGAAAAAGCCTCCTCGGCCATGAGCGACCACGACCGCTACGTGCTCGACGCGTCGAAGGCGCTCGATGCTGCCAACGCCGCCGGCGAAGTCCAGAAGATCCGCGCTGCGATTGCTCGCCTCGAGGGGGCGATTCGCGGTGAAGCGCCGCCGCCAGCCCCGCCACCGGCACCCGTGCGACCGGCGCCTGCCGCAATCCATGCGGCGCCGATCGAGGGACCAGACGGCCCCAATGTCGGTGCGACCGAACAGATCGGCGTCGAACAGGCTGCGTCGGAATTCGGCGAGAGCACGCAGCTCAGCACGCCGCCGGCCGATGCTGCGCTCGAAGGCGGCCGCGAGGTCGCTGCCGAGGCGCAAAGTGAAGTGCCGGAGGTTGCGACTGCGCCTGCTGGCCCGCGCGACCTGATCGCACCCGCCGACAGTTCGGACGCCTCCTCGCGCGCCGACAACGAAGTGCGTGCGGAAGAAGTTGCGGAGGAATCAGCGTCGGTCGAGCCAGTCGAGCCCGCCGCACCGCCCAAGCCTGCCCCCAAGCCCGTGGTGGCAGCACGCCGCGGCGACGATCGCCCCGGCAGCAAGCGAGGCGATGTCGCGCCTGCTCCGCGCGGCGGTGGCAAGTTCGGCGACCGCCGCGACTCACGTGGCCCCGGCGGCCCCGGTGGTTCGAACGATCGTGGACCGCGCTCGGGCGATGCCCGTGGCGGCGATCGCTTTGGCGACCGCGCTCCTCGCTTCGAAGACCGGGGTCCGCGTCTCGGCGATGCCGCATTCCGCGCGCAACGCGAGGCGCTCGAACGCGCCGACATGGCGCTGCGCAAACTTGCAGCACAAGCGCACGGCGAGGCGTTGTCGCAAGTGATGAGCGCATGGGAAAAGCGCGACGCGTCGCAGCTGCCCTCGGTGCAGGAACTGGGTCGGGCTGTGTCGCCAGCGGTGCGAACTGCCTGGTCGCAGTCGTTGGCTGGCGCGCCTGCAGCCAAGGCAGATGAAGCGTCCGAAGCTTTGCTGCGTCTCGAGATGGCGGCGGAGGTTCCGACGCCAGCCGATCAGCTCGATGCACGCCGCGCACTGCAACTCAAGTTGCTCACCAAGCGTGGCGATCCTGCCCCGGCGCAAACCTGGGGTCTGGACGCAAGCAAGGTGCTGGCAATGCCGCACGATGCTGCAGCCGCCCGTCGTTTGCAGAACGCGTTGAAGGCGCTGCTGCGCAAGTAACGGTCAGCCGAGGTCAGGCCCGATCGGCCTGACCGGCTAAGAAAAATTCATCGAACAGCGCGAGCAACGTCGGAAACTCTTCGGCGAAGCGAACCCTGTTCACGAAGTACGCCTCGCACGCGACCGCGAAGAACTCGCTGATCGACTCGGCCCCGTATGCGTCGAGCCACGGCGGCGCGCCTCCGAATCGCTCGGCGACGATGGTCTGTTCTCGAAAGACTTCATAAGCCGACTGAAGCGCGCCGAGCCATGCGCCTCGCGCCTCCCGCGCGTTAGCTGTCCCGGCAAAGCCCGCAGGCAGCGGCGGACAGCCGTCTGCAACGCCGCTGCGCATATCGATCTTGTGTGCGAACTCGTGAATGACGACGTTGTAGCCGGTGTCGCTGGTAATGCTGCTGGCGAGCACGTCTTGCCAACTGAGCATCACCGGGCCGCGGTCCATGGCTTCCCCTGCGACCACTTCTTCGTATTCGTGAACCACACCGGCCATGTCGGTGGTCGTGCGCTGTGCGACCACTTCAGACGGGTGCACCACAACGCCGACGAAGTCGTCGTACCAGGTTAGTCCGCCCTTCAGGTGCAGCAACGGCAAGACGGCCTGAGCGGCAATGGCAAGCACGACTTCGTCGGTGATCGCAAAGCCGTGCGCACCGTGAAATTCCTTCTCGCTCAAGAAGCCAGCAGTGAGCGTGCGCAAGCTGTCTCGCTCGGCGTCGGAAAGGTCGTTCAAAAATGGATAGCGCGCCAGCGTGCCCTGCCATGCAGCGTCGGGAATGGAGGGAAGGGCGCGAAGACGGCGCAACCAGCGAAACATCAGAGGTCAACGCCGATCAGCGCAGATCAACGCGCTGAGCGCCCGCGATCGACAGGCAGAGCACTTGCGCGCGAGGCGGGTGCGCTGAGGCATCCCAGTCGCTCAAAACGACACGACGCAGTCCATCGCCAAGATCGTGCTCTGCCGGCCGATGGGTGTGACCATGAACCAGCGTGCGGGCATGAGCCTGCCGCAGCCAGTCGCGTGCGGCAGTGGCATCGACATCGGCCCACACCACGTCAGGTCCACGCTTATGGTCTTCGCTCTGCGCGCGCATCGATCTCGCCAGCGCGCGGCGTTCAGCCAGCGGTTTGGCCAGCACTGCACTTTGCCATTCCGGCTTCCGTACCTGTGCGCGATACGCAAGGTAGTCAGTGTCGTCGAGGCAAAGCAAATCGCCATGACTCAAAAGCCAGCGTTCGTCGTGGAGCACCAGCACCGTGGGATCTTCGAGCAAGATGAAGTTCGCCTGTGCTGCCAGCCCGGCGCCGACCAAAAAGTCGCGGTTGCCATGCATGAAATACACCGGCAAGCGCTCGGCGGTAAGGCGCAGCAGTTCGGCGCACTCTGCCTCGAAGCCGGGCTGCGTCGCAGCATCGTCGCCGACCCAGACTTCGAACAGGTCGCCGAGGATGAACAGTGCGTCAGCCGACGTGGTCTGCAGGTACCCGCGCCACACTTCGAGCGTTGCGGCATCTCCAGCCTGCAGGTGCAGGTCGGAGATGAGGTCGACGGTCCGCCATCCGACGGGCGCGATGATTTCGGGGAACGTCGACGAGGAGCTCAATGGGTTCATGCGATCGCCGCCCAACGCATCGTGCCGCTTGCTCCGCCTGGTCTGTCCGTCCGCTTATTCCGCTGTGATGACAGCCTTTTCAAGGACGACGTCTTCGAGCGGAACGTCGTCATGAAAGCCCTTGCGGCCGGTCTTCACGGCCTTCATCTTGTCGACGACTTCCTTGCCGGCGATGACCTTGCCGAACACAGCGTAGCCCCAGCCTTGCGCCGAGGGTTCCGTGTGGTTCAAAAATGCGTTGTCGGACACGTTGATGAAGAATTGCGCCGTAGCCGAATGCGGCGCGCTGGTGCGTGCCATCGCGACGGTGTAGTTGTCGTTCTTCAGGCCGTTGTTGGCTTCATTCTCGATCTCGGCGCCGCTCGGCTTCTGGGTCATGCCGGGCTCGAAGCCACCGCCCTGAACCATGAAGCCGGGGATCACGCGGTGGAATACCGTGTTGTCGTAGTGACCCTTCTTGGCGTAAGCCAGAAAGTTGTCGACCGACTTCGGCGCCTTGGCGCGGTCGAGTTCGAGCGTGACGACGCCGTAGTTCTTGATGTGCAGTTCGACTTGGGGGTTGCTCATGATGGCTCCTTCAAAAAAGTTGGGTCACGCCGGTCACTTGACGATACTGGCCGACTGGATGGTGATGGTATCGAGTGGCACGTTCTCCATGCCGCCCTTGGTGCCGGTTCGTGCGGCGCGAATCTTGTCGACGACTTCAGTGCCGGCAACGACCTTGCCGAACACGGTGTAGCCATGGCCGTCCGGGTTGGGAGCGTTCAGCATCGCGTTGTCCTTGACGTTGATGAAAAATTGCGATGTGGCCGAGTCAGGGTTGCCGGTGCGCGCCATCGCGATGGTGTACTTGTCGTTCTTCAGGCCGTTGGCGGCCTCCAGCGCGATCGGTGCGCGCGTCGGCTTTTGCTGCATGTTCGCAGTGAAGCCGCCGCCCTGGATCATGAAGCCGTCGATGACACGATGGAACACCGTGCCGTCGTAATGTTTTTCTTTGACGTATTGCAGAAAGTTGTCGACCGTCTTCGGTGCCTTGGCTTGATCGAGCTCGACGACGATGTCGCCGGCCGACGTGGCGAGCTTGACGCGTGGTGCGGATTGCGCCCAAGCCGCGCTTGAAAAGGCGATCGAGCCGGCTAGCGACGCTGCAAGCAAGAGAGCAGTGCGGCGCGAACGGGCACCTGCTGTACGTGTGTTTGTAACCATGATCTGTCCGGTGAGAAGATGAATCGGGAAGCGTGCATCCGGCCGTAGCCAGCGCACCTGCGAACAGAAAAGTCTACTTTGCGCGCACCGGCTTCTTGACGGTCACAGGCGCCGCTGGCAATTGAGCCGGGTCTGCGCTCGTCGTGGCCGGCCCGAACAGTTCGCGAACCGTCTTCAGCTTCGACGTCACGCTCGGATTGGTCGACGCGAACTGCTGCGCGCGCACGTACTGCTGAATTGCGAGACGGGCATACACGTCGCCGAGGTTTTCGTAGGCCGTCGCATAGCCCGGATTCAGCTTGATCGCCATTTCGAGGGCGGCACGTGCCTTGTCGAACTGGCTCTGCGATGCATAGAGCGCAGCCAAGTTGTTGTACGGCTCGGGCAGTTCCGGGAAGTCCTGCGTGAGACTGGTGAAGGCGGCCGTGGCGTCGGCTTGCTTGCCCTGTTCGGTCAGGATCACGCCGCGCAAAAAGCGCATCTGCGGATCGCGTGGTTTGCCGGCGATGTAAGCGTCGGCCTTGGTCAGTGCTTCAGGTACCTTGCCTTGCCGCAGCAACTGGTTGACGTCGCCGTAGTCGTCGGCGTGTGCTGGGCAGACCGTCAGGCACAGCAGCATGGCAACGAAAGGTGCAGAAAGAAGACGGAAGATGGGGAGGATGGCGTTGGAGGGGGAGAGCGCGAAGTGCTTCATGAAGCCTCGGGAGGTAGGGGGGTCGAGCGCCTTGCAGCAAGCTCGAAAAACACCCGAAAAATATGCGGCGGCGGCCGTTTATACTGAGACCGATTGTAGCCGAGGGGTCGTTTCCAGCCTCCGGTGCAACCCCACCTTCACCCCTGAAAATTACCCTTGCGCACCCGCTCCGGCCGGCCGTAAGTCCGATGCTTTCCGAGTCTCCATGAGCCTGCGCATTTACAACACGCTATCGCGTCAGCTGGAAGAATTTTCGCCGCTACAGCCGGGCCATGTCCGCATGTACGTTTGCGGCATGACGGTGTACGACCTGTGCCATATCGGCCACGCGCGGATGATGATGGCCTTCGACGTGGTGCAACGCTGGCTGCGTGCGAGCGACTACGCCGTGACCTACGTGCGCAACATCACCGACATCGACGACAAGATCATCGCGCGCGCGCTGGCACGGGGCATCACCATCCGGGCGTTGACCGAAGAGACCGTAGTGGCTATGCACCAGGACATCGGCGCCCTCGGGATCGAACCTCCGACGATCGAGCCGCGCGCGACGGACTATGTTCCGCAGATGCTCGACATCATTCGCACGCTGGAACACAAGGGGCTGGCTTACCGCTCGGCCGATGGCGATGTGAATTACGCAGTGCGCAAGTTTCCCGGCTACGGCAAGCTCTCGGGCAAGTCGCTCGACGAATTGCATGCCGGTGAACGCGTTGCAGTGCTCGACGGCAAGAACGATCCTCTCGACTTCGTGCTCTGGAAAGCCGCCAAGCCGGCCGAGCCCGACGACGCCAAATGGGATAGCGTGTTCGGCGTGGGCCGGCCCGGCTGGCACATCGAGTGCTCGGCCATGAGCTGCGCCACGCTTGGCGAGACCTTCGACATCCACGGAGGCGGCGTGGACTTGCAGTTTCCGCACCACGAGAACGAGATCGCGCAGAGCGAAGGCGCGCATGGCAAACCGCTGGCGCGTTTCTGGGTGCACAACGGCTTCGTGCGTGTTGACAACGAGAAGATGTCCAAGAGCCTGGGCAATTTTTTCACCATCCGCGAAGTGCTGGAAAAATACGACGCCGAAACGTTGCGTTTTTTTCTTGTGCGCACGCACTACCGTAGCGACCTCAACTACAGCGACGTGCATCTGGACGATGCACGCAATTCCCTTAAGCGCCTGTACACCGCGCTTGATCTGGTCCCGCCTGCGGACGCTGCCATCGACTGGAACCAGCCGCACGCCACGCGCTTCAAGGCTGCGATGGACGAAGACTTCGGCACGCCGGAGGCAGTCGCCGTGCTGTTCGACCTTGCGGGCGAAGTTAACCGTACCAAGTCGACTGAGGTCGCGGGCCTGCTGCGCGCATTGGCCGGCACGATCGGATTGCTGCAGGGCGAGCCCAAGGTTTTTCTCCAAGCTGGGTATCAACAAGTTGGCGGTTCGCTCGACGCTGCGGCCATTCAGATGCTGATCGCCCAACGTACTGCGGCCAAGGACGCGAAGAACTTTTCTGAAGCTGACCGCATTCGAAAAGACTTGCTTTTGCAGGGGATCGCGCTGAAAGATTCCCCCACTGGCACGACTTGGGCCGCAGCTCAATAGAACGCAAAGAAGAAGCAACCCGAGCGCCCATGCCTTCGCCAAAGAAACCACCGCCTGTCGAGATTTTTACACCCGATTACTGGGAAGAAGCCTGTAAACATCTCGCCAGGAAAGACCGCGTGATGAAGCGGCTTATTCCTCGCTTCGGCGATGCGTGTCTGGAATCACGTGGGGATGCTTTCACGACGCTCGCGCGCAGCATTGTTGGCCAGCAGATCGCGGTTCCGGCCGCCCAGGCGGTATGGGACAAGTTCGCTGCGCTGCCGCGCAAGATAACGCCCGCGAATGTCCTCAAGCTCAAGGTCGACGACATGCGTGGCGCCGGTCTGTCGGCGCGCAAGGTCGAATACCTGGTCGACCTCGCAATCCACTTCGATGCCGGCGCAGTGCATGTGGACGCCTGGAACGCGATGGCGGACGAACTCATCATCGAAGAGCTGGTCGCGATCCGTGGCATCGGCCGCTGGACGGCCGAGATGTTCCTGATCTTTCATCTGATGCGGCCCAACGTGCTGCCGCTGGACGACCTGGGCCTGCTCAACGGCATCAGCGTCAACTACTTTTCGGGTGACCCGGTCAGTCGCAGCGACGCGCGCGAGGTGGCGGTTGCCTGGGCGCCGTATTGCAGCGTCGCGACTTGGTATATTTGGCGCTCGCTCGACCCGGTACCGGTCGCCTATTGAATAACAGGAGAAGACGTTGGCGAAACGAACTTTTCTCGACTTCGAACAGCCCATTGCGGAGCTCGAAGGCAAGATCGAAGAGCTGCGGTATGTCCAGACCGAATCTGCGGTGGACATTTCTGAAGAGATCGATCAGCTGGGCAAAAAAAGCCAGCAACTCACCAAAGACATCTACAGCGACCTGACGCCCTGGCAAATTACCAAGATTGCCCGGCACCCGGAGCGCCCCTACACGCTCGACTACGTCAGAGAAATCTTTACCGACTTCGTCGAACTGCACGGCGATCGGCATTTTTCCGACGACTTGTCGATCGTAGGCGGCTTGGCCCGCTTCAACGGCACGCCGTGCATGGTGCTGGGCCATCAAAAAGGTCGCGACACCAAGGAGCGCACCGCGCGCAACTTCGGCATGAGCAAGCCCGAGGGCTATCGCAAGGCATTGCGGCTATTGAAAACCGCCGAGAAATTCAAGTTGCCGGTGTTTACTTTTGTAGACACGCCGGGCGCTTATCCAGGCATCGATGCGGAAGAACGCGGCCAGTCCGAAGCCATCGGCCGCAACATCTTCGAGATGGCGCAGCTCGAGGTGCCGATCATCGTCACGATCATCGGCGAGGGTGGCTCCGGCGGCGCGCTGGCGATCTCGGTAGGCGACCAGCTCGTGATGCTTCAGTATTCGATTTACTCGGTCATCAGCCCTGAAGGCTGCGCCTCGATTCTCTGGAAGACGAGCGACAAGGCGAAGGAAGCGGCGGATGCACTGGGCATCACGGCGCATCGTCTGAAAGCCCTCGGGCTGGTCGACAAAATCGTGAACGAGCCGGTCGGCGGAGCCCATCGCGACCACCGCCAGATGGCGGCTTTCCTGAAGCGCGCGCTCAACGACGCATTCCGTCAGGTCAGCGACCTGAAGGTCAAGGAACTGCTCGATCGACGCTACGACCGACTGCAAAGCTACGGCCGTTTCTCGGATACCAAAGCCGACATCAAGTAGGGCGCGCAGCGTGTCGAGGTGACTGCATCCGGACAGGCCTTCGAGCAGGCTATCGCCGCGTTCGAGCCGGCGCTGCCCCTGGCGGTAGGGTACAGCGGCGGGGCTGATTCGACTGCGCTTCTGGCGGCGTGCGCTGCGCGTTGGCCCGGGAGAGTCCGCGCGTTTCATGTGCATCACGGCCTGCAAGCTGCAGCCGACGATTTCGAGCGGCACTGCGCCGATGTTTGCGCGCAGTTGGCCGTGCCGTTTGTCAGCCGACACGTCGATGCACGTCATGCTGCGGGAGACAGTCCCGAAGCGACTGCACGCGATGCGCGCTATGCCTCGTTTCACGATATGGCCGGTGCGCACACAGAGCGCCCGTCGGTCCGGTCGATCGCCATCGGCCACCACGCCGATGACCAGGTCGAGACACTGTTGCTGGCGTTGTCGCGCGGTGCCGGCTTGCCGGGCTTGGCCGCCATGCCGGCCATCGCAGTGCGTCGGGGCTTGACCATCCATCGCCCGTTGCTCGGCGTCTCGGCCGCAGACATCCGCGCCTGGCTGGCAACGCGCGGCTTGCCTTGGATCGACGACCCGACCAACGACGACGCGCGCTACACCCGCAACCGGATTCGCGCTGTTCTTTTGCCGGCGCTGGTGCAGACATTTCCGCAATTTCGGTCGACCTTTGCGCGCAGTGCCGCGCACGCTGCCGAGGCGCAAGAGCTCCTGAAAGAACTGGGCGCGCAAGACCTTGTCCTGGTCGGCAATCCGCCGCGCATCCCGGCACTGCAAGCGCTCTCGCGCGCGCGCCAGGGGAACGTGTTGCGCCACTGGTTGCGAGAGTCGCACGCGCGCGCGCCAAGTGCGTCGCAGCTCGACCAACTGCTCGACCAGATTGCCGCCTGCACCACGCGTGGCCATCGCATCCATATCAAGGTCGCTGACGGCTTTGCCGAGCGGCAGTCCGAGCACCTGCATTGGTACAATTTCGCGCCCTTGCCTAAGGCCTAGCGCCCGGTTTCTTTCTCTTCCCAATTCACCCATGGCATTGATCGTTCACAAATACGGCGGCACGTCGATGGGCTCCACCGAGCGCATCCGCAACGTCGCCAAGCGCGTCGCCAAATGGGCGCGCGCCGGCCACCAGATGGTCGTGGTCCCCAGCGCCATGAGCGGCGAAACCAACCGCCTGCTCGGTCTCGCCAAGGAGCTGGCATCTCAGCAGACCGGCAGCCGCGGCCACGACCGGGAACTCGACATGCTTGCCTCGACCGGCGAGCAGGCTTCGTCGGCGTTGCTGGCCATCGCGCTGCAGGCCGAGGGCATGGAAGCGGTGAGCTATGCCGGCTGGCAGGTTTCGGTTCGCACCGACAGCGCCTACACCAAGGCGCGCATAGAGAGCATCGACGACGAGCGCGTGCGCGCCGACCTCGATGCCGGCCGCGTCGTCGTCATCACCGGCTTTCAAGGTGTCGACGACGCCGGCAACATCACAACGCTGGGACGCGGGGGCAGCGATACGTCGGCTGTCGCCATTGCCGCGGCCATGAAGGCGCACGAGTGCCTGATTTACACCGACGTCGACGGCGTCTACACGACCGACCCGCGCGTGGAGCCGGACGCTCGCCGCCTGAAGACGGTGAGCTTCGAAGAGATGCTTGAAATGGCGAGTCTCGGCTCAAAAGTGCTGCAGATTCGCTCGGTCGAATTTGCCGGCAAGTACAAGGTGCCGCTGCGCGTGCTTTCGAGCTTTACGCCGTGGGATATCGACATCGTTGAAGAGGCCAAGTCCGGCACGCTGATCACTTTCGAGGAAGACGAAAAAATGGAACAAGCCGTCGTATCCGGCATCGCATTCAACCGTGACGAGGCCAAGATTTCCGTGCTCGGCGTGCCCGACAAGCCGGGCATCGCGTATCACATCCTCGGTGCGGTCGCCGATGCGAACATCGAAGTGGACGTCATCATTCAGAACCTGAGCAAGGACGGCAAAACCGACTTCAGCTTCACGGTGCATCGCGGCGAGTTCGCCAAGGCGATGGACCTGCTCAAGGCCAAAGTGCTGCCCACGCTCGGCGCGGCAGAGATCGTCGGCGACACCAAGATCTGCAAGGTCAGCATCGTCGGCATCGGAATGCGCAGCCACGTGGGCGTGGCCAGCAAGATGTTCCGTGTGCTGAGCGAGGAGGGCATCAACATCCAGATGATCTCGACCAGCGAGATCAAGACATCGGTCGTGATCGATGAAAAGTACATGGAACTGGCCGTGCGCGCGCTGCACAAGGCCTTCGATCTGGATCAGCCGCCCGCTTGAAAGCTGCGTGGAAGCTGGCATAATCGCGGCTTCTTTCAGGAACTGTGACCGAGTGGCCGAAGGTGCTCCCCTGCTAAGGGAGTATGGGGTGTAGAGCCTCATCGAGGGTTCGAATCCCTCCGGTTCCGCCAAGAAGCTAGTAACGACGCCCCATCCGGGGCGTTTTTGCTTTGTGTTCCCACAAACCGACCCACAAAGGTAGATGACATGAATCCCACATCCATGATCATCTGCAAAGCGCCGGCTTCGCTTACCAAACAGGCTTGAAGCAGTTGCAGGTGTTTCACGCCTTGTTGTCGAACAAGCATCTTGTTCGGTGAAGTGGCACACGGGCAACGCGACGCGGAGAAGCTTCAAGACGCCAGGCGCTCTAACCAAGCCACAGACTTTTAGGATTGCCGTGCCTTCCCGGCGCGGCGCTCGGCTGTTTGGTCAGCGCAGCACGAAGCTGAGGATCACAACGAGCGCTATGCCGCCTGCCAGCAAAAGGACCGGCCGCGCCCAAACATTCCGCTTTTGTTGGCCAGCGGGAGGTGGAGTCATGTCAAGCGTGCTGTATTTGGTGTTCAAGACTGAAATGTTATTCGCTTCCCGGCGACAGCAAGGTTAGGACTGCCTCCACATCGCTTCTATTGGCAGACGTTTTGCCAAGAGTATTGACCGGTCGACGGGTTGCGGACCTGCATCTGCTGGCAGTGCTGGGTGCCCATTGGCGGCATGCTTATCGACGGCATCGGCTGTATGGAGATTGGCGCCATCGGGCACATCTGCGTGCCACACAGCGCCGGCATGTCCATAGCGCTGGTGCACATCGGAACCGATTGACCGTTGACGCACTGGCAACTGCACGCCGCATGTGATCCGCCAGCTAAGGCCAGCAGCGCGACGGCGAGAAGTTTGTGAGCGGCCCGCTTCATTTCGAGCCCGGTTTTCCCGTGTACGGATTGACGTTGCCCTTGGTCGACCAGTTGTCCGCCTTGGTGGCGTTGGGGTTGGTCGCATGGGACGGGGCAACATAGGTGCCGTTGCCGCGCGTGTGGCCGCTGATGGAATGACTGCCCGAGCTGCTCGATGAGCTGCCAGAATGTTCGCCGCCGCCTCTTGCCTGTGCGCCTACGGATGCGATACACAGAGCCGCGAAAACGAATGCGATCTTCTTCATGTTTTTCTCCTCGCCCGGATCGGGCTGGAGCAGTCTGCAACTGTCACCGAACTGTGTCCTAGGGGTAAGCGAGCGCCGGTGCCAACTATTCCCGGTTCCGCGGACTTGTGCCGTGCGCCGTGTCCGCGGGCTCATAGACTTCGCCTAGGAGCAGGAAACATGAAAGCAACAATCGTCTGCGCTCTGGCGCTGATGGCGGGAACCGGGCACGCAGGCACGATCTACCTGTGCAAGGCATACAACGGCGCCACCTTCTGGGCTGCGAACCATTGCAACCAGCACAACGCCCTGATCGATCGCATTGAGTATGTCGCCGACGGCGTCCCATGGGCGCAGCAGGTACAGCAAGCTGAGCAGGCGAGATCCGGGCGCGCGCAGGTTATCCAGATCCAGAGCGTTGACGTGCAGCGGTCACAGCGCTGCGGCCAACTCGCAGCCGAGCGGGCAAAGATCGAGGGGCGCTACACAAACTGGCAATGGCAACCGCCCGAGGTCATCAACCCGGACCAGCAGCGCATGCGTGGCCTTCGTGCCGAGCTATCTGCCAACCAATGCAGCACCCAATGAACAAGATGATCAAGCTCCTGTATTCGGCTTCCGTTCTCGCGCTGCTCGGAGGTTGTGCTTTCTCGCATCAGATCACCGGCCCAGACGGCAAGCCGATGCACACCATCTCGTGCAACGGCGCGGGCAACAGCATCAGCTCGTGCTACGAGAAAGCCGGTGAGCTATGCGGGACTGCCGGCTATGACATCTTGGATCGGGACGGCTCATCTTCACCGTTTGGCGTGGCTACAGGAACGGTGCGACCAGGCTACGGCGGCTACACATCGACGTATGGCGCCATAGTTACCCGAAACCTCTTCGTGCGGTGCAAGGTGCCCTCATAAATTCAATCAGCGGTGTCGCGCGCACGGGTAGGTCACTTCAGACTGCTTTGAAGTTGTTCGTGTGCATGCGCAGACCGCCATTTCGCATCTACGCAAACAGATGGCACCGTCGCTATTCGAATCTTGAAAAGGCCTCCCCATGCAGCCTACAAAACCTACAGAAGCCCGCTTGAGAATGGCAAAGGTGCCGGTGAGCAACCTACAAAACCTACAAAAGGCGCAACGGGTTTGCGTTTGCGCCGGATTGCTTGCCTTGACCGCTTGCACCTCGATGACGCCGGTTCAACCCGTCGGCCGGGATCGCTTCATGATCGGCTCGACGGTTCGCGGCGGCTTCACGACCGACGGCCAGGTCAAGAGCGAGGTACTTCAACGAGCGCGCGATTTCTGCGGCAAGAAAGAGATGGTGCTGGAATCTTCGACATCGGGCGGGACGCAGGGATGGACGCCGCAAACCGCGGAGGTGCTTTTCAAATGCGAATGACGATCGGGACATGGTTCCGAGTCAGCGTCAGTTGCGCGCTGCTGTTTGCGATCCAAGTTCGCGCAACCTTCAAAGGACCGAATAGCTCAGGAAGTTGGAATCGCCAAGCGAAGTGCAGATGCGGAGCCCCTTGAATCCGCCTCAGGACGCAAGAGACCGGCGTCATTTCAGCGGCCAGCCATGTGTCGACATGCACTTGTTGAAGGCGTAGATGGCTGATTGATCAACGTACTGGTTGTTGTTTTGCACTCTGCCAGACGCCACGTTGTAGAACGCATCGAACTTGGCATACACCACTGCATTGTCGAAAGGCTCCTTCGGCAAGGTATCCCCGATGCTTCGAACCTGCTGGACGCATTGGGTGATCGACGCCGTGAGCATGGCAGCCTGTTCACTGGGCAAGACTGCGGGGTCATTGCTCGCTGCTTTTGGGGAAACGGATTGAGCAATCTCAAGCGCTGCTAACCGCTGCTTGATCGCGCCTAGCTCGACTCTCAGGCTGACGATCTGCTGCTGGCTATCGCTCGATGTAACCGTCAGCTCGGCAAGACGCTGATGGTCTGCTACGACGCCGTTTTTAACTTCGTCGAACGCGCGAAGTTGATCGCACCCAGATAGACAGACCACGGTTGCGAAGAAAAGAACAAATGAAGTGTGAGTCGTCGACATCAAAGGCGCTCCTGGCAGGTATGTGGACTGCCAACTTCCAGGCCACGCGCCGGAGTCTCGCCGGAAGCTGCGGTGTGGTGCGTGAAATAGTGCTCAGAAGCTCAACTAACCTCAGCAGGGCTTACGCCTGACAAAGTTTTAGTTCATGCGCCGCTCAAGTGAGCGTTTCTCGCTGCTCGCGCAAAATCGCTTTCAACTCTCGGACCGCCTTCCAAAGCCCGCCCGTGTACGGGTTTCGTGCGACACGAGCCTTACCCGCGGCGCTCTTCGGCCCGGTTGACTTCGACCACGGCTTCCACCCTGTGATCGCTTCGCGTTGCCGCTGTCGTTGCTCCGATGTCCAGGTACGTGCCGCCATCGCTTTCCTCTAAAAGTTTGTTTTGCAGATCCGCGCCTGCCGCCGCGTGCGCACCTGTGTGAGTGCTGGGCGCAGCTCCGTTGTTCACCTGTTGCGGTCCGCCGTTGGAGTTGTTCACCTGCTTGGCGAAGATCACCTGCTGCCGCGGATACTTCAAATCCACCAATGCGGAGAGCGTCGCCCGGCTCTGCGCCTGCGCCTTTAAGGCAAGCCCCAGGAACGCTTCAAAGTTGCGTTGCGTCACTTGGTCATGAGCACGCCTTGCAAGGCTCGTGAAGATCGATTCGAGCGCGGTCGCCTGACCTATCAGCATCGCCTCCGCGCGGGACAGGTCGCCGTCTCTGGTGCCCTTCATCGAAACGCGCAGCTCGTCGACCAAGCCTGAAATGCTCGTGTCCTTGCCAAGGATGTTTCCATTGAAGGCCGCGATCACCAATGCGGCGTTGCTGGCGGGACTGACCGTAGCCCGGGCCTTTGCGCGTGCGTCGGACTCACCGCGGACCACCTCAAGCACATAGCCGCCTTCATCAGGCTCAACGACCGCAGGAGGCTTGCTCTCGACTGGCTTCCGTGCTTTTTTGCTTGTCGCCATATGTGCGCCGTGTTCGGTATCGATCTACAGTCGGGCCACTCGGATCAACCTGGAGATCGATCAATGAGCGGAGAGATTTGGATTCCCTGCTGGTTCGCGAGCGGCACCAACTGTGTGTGCGCAGTGCCAGGCACGACCTCGCCTTGACCAATGCCGTTGACGCCCGGCTTCGTGTTGAGCGCCGCAGTCTGGATGAGCAATCGAATCGGCGTCATTGCAGCCCCTCGACGACCGCAGCCATCTGCTCGACATCAGGCGCAGCAATCAGCACCTCATCGACTGCATTCGCGTCGGTGCATTCGGTTGCGTGGATGCAGTACCAGACGACATCGGTCAGAGCGCGCACTCCGTGATGGGTGTTGGCCTTGATCGTGATACCGGCGGGGCCGGTCAGTTCGGATCGCACGCCGTCAACGAGCGCTTCGACAGTGCCGGATGCGAGGATCGAAAGGTGCTCGAAGCTGTGCTTGTGCTGCACCAGGATGAGGCCAGCGGCAATGTCGGTTTGCTTGTCCGTCGATGCGGGCCGGTGCGATCAATTGCCACGGTTCGATGTCGTCGGTTGCGAACATGCCCAGACCTTCGATCGGTGAGGGGCGAATTTCGACGTGATCAAACCCATAGGGCATCGGCATCTGATTGCTGGTCAGCTCTGCCTTGCGACGCAGCTCGACATCGTCTAGGCCATGGGTCGCAAGAAAGCCGAGGTATTCGCTGCGGGCGATTCGCACTGCCTGATCCATGGGATCGACGAATGCGCCATCGAAGACCGGCCGGCGCTTAACGAACATGGCTCGATCCTGTACGGCGGCCGAGCGCATCGCTCAACCAGTCATCGATCTCGCGATCAACAAAGCCAACGGCTCGCCCGCCGAGATTGACCGCCCGCGGAAGTCCACCGGCACGAATGCGGTTGTAGATCGAAGAGCGGGAGAGCCCTACGCGATGAATGACCGCAGGCAAACGGAGGATGTGCAGGGACTCGTCTGTGACGCACGAATCAGCTTCGGGGCTGAACCTGCTTGCACTGCTTTGAACGTCTTTGAACATGGGTCCATGGTCGCTTTCGGCGTTCAAGCCTTCAATGCCCGTGCATGCCGATTCGTGTTCTTAGGTGACCCTGCGGCTTTTCTCTATGGATTCGGCGATGTCAGAGAGGCGATAACTGATCCGCCCACCTCCAACCCCTCGCGTGTAGTGCGACGGCGCTCTGCCTTCCTGGCGCGTGTTCTTTAGTGAACCGGGCGCATATCCGAGCAGCTTGGCCGCGTCTTTCTCGCTTACACGGCGGTCTCCGGAAATCACCATGCGCGCTTCGAGTGCGGCGGCATACAGGTCTGCCTCGACCTTTTCCACTGCGGTTTTGTTTTCGGCCGCGTTCACGTTGCGGCCTCGAAAGCCCCCTTGGGATGCGAAGCCAACGATTTCAAAATCGCCCGCACACATTCACGCATACAAAACGCGTCTTGCTCTGCTGGCGGGCTGCCCAAGATCTTTGCGATGACCGCCATGTCGGCAGCCATGATCTGGATGGGATCGAATTTGTTCATGCGTTCGGCCCATCGCGCGCGCACGCGGGCGGAAGAGCAAAAACACCCGCTTTAATTGGCTTTTGTCGGCTCCGATCGGCCGGGATTTTACGGAAATGATCCAACAGATCGGCATGCAGATGAACCGGCAGCGCCAGGCAGTCGCCGCGCATTTCAAGGCGGGCTTCAGGGCCATCGCCGTGCCTGTCACACACCGCAGCCGCAGCCAGCAGTAGCGCTGACGTTGTCTCGCGCGCTGCCAGCAGATACGCCACCAGTTCTGGCTTGGCGCGCCGCAGAGTGCTCCGCTGTTCGTCGCTCAACGCGCTGGATGGGCTGATGCGCAAACGGTCGTCGTCGATCAGCGCGACAGAGAAGCCGTCAGCCCACAGTGTGCGGAGAATGTCGAAGGCTTCCATCACAGAACCTCCGAATCATCAGAAATTTCCGCGTCTACCTGCGAAATGTGCGAACTCTGCGAACTGTCAGTGCTGGCGCGGCCTTGGGGCCGTTTTTCGACATTGCGAGCCGTGCGAACTGTGCGAACTGAGCTGCCAACCCCGACCGACATTTCGCACAATTCGCTGACTTCGCGCGCGTCCGAATCGGCTTGCGAGCCGCGTGGTTGCTCACGCTTCGCAGATTTCGCAGATTTCGCAACCAGTAGATAGTTTTTCGTCGGTGTGCCGGGTGTGCCTTTTGGCCTGGCAACTGTCTCGACGACGATCCGAGGCGGCGTTGCGGTGAGCAACTCATCCAACGCCGCATCGATGCGAGCTTTCGACTGGTGCCCGCCAAAGCATTCCTTCGACACTTGCGAACGTGTCGCGGTTTCGCGCTCTGCCAGAAAGTCGATGATCTTTTGCGCTGTGTCGTTCACTTCTGCGGTCGCGACTTCTTCCGCCGCGTTGCTGAAGATGAACGTCACGGAGTCGGACCAGTAACGCACCCATGCCAGTGCTGCGTCGATGTGATGAACGTCGACCGTCGCCGTGAGGTCGCACAGCGCGAACAGCATGGCCAGGCGGCGCAGGACGGGGGCCCGGCGCTCTAGCAGCGCCGTGATCTTCTCGCCCGCGCTTTCGTCGTTCAGCTCCGACATGTAGAGGGCGGCGAACTTCGCCTTTGCCGCATCGGTGATGCCGATCTCCTTGCAGTCCGTCTCTGCGAAGCGATCGCCATCAGCAAAGCGGATTACCTCGATGGCGCGCTCGGCAAATGCATCGATCTCCGATTGCGGCGTGGCGCACGGGAAGGGCAGCATGCGAGTGCGCTCGGCCCAAATCACCATGAAGCGATTGGCAAAGCCGTTCGTCAACTCTCGCGAAGCCATCAGGCCGTGCAGTTCGCCGGGTGTCACTGCGCCGCTTAGGCAGACGTGGGGATCGCTTGCCCAGACTCGAGGGCGTCCCTTGGTAGCCGGCTTGATCGATACGCCATCCCAGGCATCCCGAAGTGCGCTCGACAACGTGTTGCCGTCACGCTTGCCTTGCTGCAGGACGTTTGCAAACTCCGACTCGATCACCATCAGGCGCTTGTCGTGGATCGGATCGACCTCTGTCTTGCCCTCGGTCCACCCGTCATGGATCATCAGCGCCAGGCCTTCGCGGGTCGACAGCCCGCCGGAGTGAACCTGAGGCGCGACGGCTTCATCAATCGCGCGGATCGCCATGTTGATGCGATGCGTGATGCTGACCGCATCGCCTTTGCGGCCACGGCCCGTGCGACCGACGTGCAACGTGAACAGACGTGTGTGGTGCCGGGTGTTGCCGATGTACGTAAAGGCGCCGCGGCCGATGCTGGCGCTCATGTACGCCATGAAGTTCAGGGCGATGGCGAAAGGGTTCGCTTCGGTCGTCGCGCTGCCGGCACGCGCAACGTCGCCGATCAATCCGTAGAGGCAGGTCGGATCAGGGCGCGGCGCGTTGCGGTGGTGATCGGGTTGGTCGTCGTCGCCTGCACCCATCAGAGTGTCGAAATCGCTCATGCCGAAACCTCCGTGTGCTTTGTCCAGACATCGCACCAGTCATCGCCCGGGCGGGTCGGCCGCATCACCTTGACGTGCAAGCCGCCTTGCTTGGCGCGAGCCTGCAGGTTCTCGGACGCCTGCAAACCGGCCGGGTCGTTGTCCGCGAAGACGATCAACGATTCGGTGCCGATCGGCCAGCGGTAGGTGCTGAGGTTGTGCGCGCAGTAGGCCGCCATCGTCGGCACGCCAGAGCCGAGAAAGGCAGCGATCGCCGTTTCGATGCCTTCAGCGATGCCGATGGTCGGCGAAGCCGAAAAGAGCTTGATCGACGCGCCGCCCAGCATTGCAGATGCGCTGGTCATCTTGCGCACGGTCGGAACGTCGGCCTTGTGCCCCTGCGCGTCCAGGTAGGTGCGGTGCAAGGCGATCATCCGGCCCTGTGCGTCGGTGACGCTGGCGACCATCGCAGGGAAGGTGCCGAGCTTCTGGCCGGCGTGCCAGTAGTCGAGCGCTGGGTGTGAGCGGATGCAGTTAGAGCGGACGCCGCCGAGGCCGCGATTCGCAAGGTAGCGTGCGACGGGATCACCATCGACCACCGGGCCACATATCGCCCACAGCGACGCGATCCGGGCGGCATTCTCTGTCCAGGCCTCGCGCTGTGCGGCAAAGCGTTGGCGGGTCGCGGCCTCGATGTGCCGTTGCATCGCCGTGCGCTCTGCGGCGCTCAGAGTGCGTTGGTCGGCGGCGAACCACTTGCCGCTGAAACCTTGCCGGTAGCAGCCGAAAACGCCACGGCGGTAGTCGCCAAAGATCTTCGCATACCCCGACGAGTCGCCGCGGCGCTCCGAAGTCGGGAAGCGCTCGAAGACATCGGGGCGCAGGCGGGACGGAGCAAAGCCGAGTGCAGCCTGGATGGCGGCGCGGAACTGGTCAAGGGGATCGCTCACGCTGCACCGCCTTCTTCGTCTTGGGCAATGCTGGCAAGCCGATCGAGGGCCTCAATCGCCGCCATCAATTTCTTACGCAGTGCGCCGACCTTCGCGCCAGGCAGGCGACCTCCGTGCCGGATGTAGCGCAATGCCTCTTTGGAAGCGGTATTGCTTCTCTCAAAGATGTCGATGGCGGCATTCCGCTTCTCAGCGCTGAAATGGATCGTGTCCACTGAAGCCGTGCGCGTCGGGCTGACTGGGTCGGTGGTGATGGCCCTGATCGCGTCGCGAACAGGCAAATCCGCAACGCGTTGCGCTTCTGGCGCCGAGAGTTCGGGCAGCCGCTTGGCAAGCTTCATGTATGCCTGCGCAGTACGAGCAGCGACATTGCAGTTCGCCACAAGCCATGATTGCCATTCCCCGTGGGCGACTGCCTCCTTCGCCTCGGTCAGCAACTTTCCGGCTTCGAGCGCGCGCTGCATCGATGATTTAGCGTCAGCCTCGGCAGCACTAACGGTGTTGTTGATCTTGATCGCCAAGGCTGGCAGCGACCAGTGTTCAGCATCGAGGATTTGCGGCGCGCTCATGCGGCGACTCCCGTGACCTGGCGCAAAAACGCGCAGAGGTCGTGCTGGTGCGTGAAGACGCGGCACTCGCCCCAGCGCGAGACTTGGTAGGTGGCGCGACCATCAGCATTGCGGCTTTCGGTCATCACGAAGCCCTTCAGGGCAAACTGCGCGCGAACGTTCGCTACGGCTTTGTCGTCAGGCGAGCTTGCGCTCGGCTCTTGGCCGATGTTGGGGCTCATCGCGACAGCCCTTAGAGTGAACGGATGAGTGCATCGATCTCGGACGCGCGCCAGCAGGTCGTGCGGGGGCCGAGCTTCACGCCGGCCGGGAAGCGGCCAGACTTGATGCCGTTCCACCACGTCGCGCGGCTCACGGGGACTTTCGCCAGAACGGCGGGGAGGCGCAGGAGCGTTTCGCTCTGCGGTTGATTGGCTGCAACTTGCGTCATAGGGCTCACAGTGGTTAAGAAGACAAAAACCACCTGAACCGCTGGCCGGATCGACAAATCGATCAAGTCAGCTAAACTTTGCTTCCTCTGCCCAGAGGAGTGCTTGGTATTTCAAGTCCAGGTACTCAGACGGCTTCAACGCGTTCCTAAGGCGCTTTGAAGCCGTCGCCTTTTGTGGGATGCCATGTGCACTGCTGAATCGCCCCGGGATTCGTGGAGGCTGATTGGTTTAAGTCAGGCCGCCACCGTGGTGGCTTGACTGGCGAGTTGCCGGTAGTAGTTTGCCTCAGCTTCTGCAGGCG
>NZ_JASJXB010000020.1:0-80079 GCF_035018885.1 Variovorax sp. LG9.2
GGCGGTGGTGGCTACGGTGGCGGTGGTGGCGGTGGCCGTTCGTTCGGCCGCTGATCGCGGACCGCATCAGGAACAGATCGGCAATCGATCGACAAAAAAGGGCGCTACGGCGCCCTTTTTTTCTGTGCGCCACGCTTAGAACGGCGGGCCCGAGTTGCTGCCTTGAAAATACCCGTGAAACGAATTTCCGAAAATGACGGCAAGGCCGAATTGAGGCGCACAGTTTTACGGTTTCTGGCCGGGCAGCGCCTGGGTCCAACTGACGAGAGAATCTGAACAATGAATCTGATCGCAATCGATTGGGGCACGAGCTCGTTGCGCGGCGCGCTGCTCGACCCGAAGGGCCACGTACTTGAAGAAAAGAGCCACGCGCGCGGCATCCTTACGGTGCCGCCCGGTGAATTCAAGAGCGTGTTCGACTCGCTCTTCGGCGAATGGATGCAACCGCTAGGTTCGCGCTGCCTCATCTCCGGCATGGCCGGCAGCAAGCAGGGCTGGATCGAGGCACCCTACTGCGCCTGCCCGGCGGGGATGGAGGAACTCGGCAACCGCATCGTCGACATCGAGGCCAGCGCCAACCGAACGATTTCGATGGTGCCCGG
Organism: Variovorax sp. LG9.2; assembly: GCF_035018885.1. NCBI lineage: Bacteria > Pseudomonadati > Pseudomonadota > Betaproteobacteria > Burkholderiales > Comamonadaceae > Variovorax > Variovorax sp. LG9.2. Next base: position 603 of record NZ_JASJXB010000020.1, read on the forward strand.
CCTCCGCGACGAACACGACGGCGTGCCGGACGTGATGCGCGGCGAAGAAGTGCAGATCTTCGGCGCGATGGCGTTGACAGGCCGCGATGAAGGCGTCTTCGTGCTGCCTGGCACGCACAACAAATGGGTCACCGTGCGCAAGGGTCGCATCGCTGGTTTTCGCACCTTCATGACCGGCGAGTTCTATGCGCTGCTGAGCCAGCATTCGATCCTGGCGCGCATGCTCGACGTCACTGCACCGCTCGACGAAGCCGCTTTCCTGCAGGGCGTGACGCAGACCGACAACGGTCAGGGCGTGCTGCACAACGCGTTCGGTGCGCGCTCGCTTCCCCTGTTCGACCGCATGCCCAAAGCCGAAGTGGCGAGCTATCTTTCAGGCTTGCTGATCGGCGAAGAGCTGCGCACGCAGTCGCTTCATGGCATCGGCGAAGTGGTGCTCATCGGCTCGCCCACCCTGACCGAACGCTATGCGCTGGCGCTGCGAACGATCGGCGTCGCAACCCACATGCTGGGCGCAGAGGCGACGTGGGCCGGGCTGCATGCGTTGTCGGCCTATCAGCGCACGGTGGCCTGAGCTGCCACGTCACGGTCCAACTTACCCATCACATGATCACCTTGACCCCACTCGAAAAGTTCAGCGCCGCAGCGAGCCAACTTCCACTTGTAGCCATCCTGCGCGGCCTGTCGCCCGGGGAAGCGAATGCCGTTGGCGATGCCATCGTCGAGCCCGGCTTCAGGCTGCTCGAAGTGCCGCTCAATTCACCGCGACCGTACGAGAGCATCGCGCTGTTGCGCGCGCGCTTTCCGCAGGCACTTGTGGGCGCGGGCACGGTGCTTTCCGTGGCCCAGGTTCATCAGGTGCGCGAAGCCGGCGGCGAGCTGATCGTCTCGCCCAACTTCAACGCCGAAGTCGTCGCCGAGGCCGCACGCCTCGGCATGGTCTGCCTGCCGGGCGTGATGACGCCGACCGAGGCTTTCGGGGCGCTGGCCGCAGGTGCGACCGGGCTGAAGCTGTTCCCGGCCGAGCTGGCGTCCCCCGCCGTCGTCAAGGCTCTGCTGGCGGTGCTGCCATCTGGCACGCCGCTGATGCCGGTGGGCGGCATCACGCCGAGCAACATGACGGAATGGCGGGCCGCAGGCGCGACCGGTTTCGGCATCGGCTCGTCGTTGTACAAGCCCGGCAAAGAAGCGTCGGCGGTGCGCGACACAGCCATGGCTTTCGTCGCTGCTTACAACGGCGTGGTGCGCGCGTGATGAGCGCCTTGCCTTCAGCCTTTGCGCCATCCGCCGAGGCCGACTACGCCAGCCCGGCAGTGCGCCAGCTGCGCGACGATCTCGCGCTCGCTTTGCGAGCCGCCGCCCACCACGACTTGTCCGAAGGCGTCTGCAATCACTTCAGCGTGCTGCTGCCCGGCGCGCAAGACCGCTACCTCATCAACCCGCGTGGGCTGCACTGGAGCGAGATTGGCGCCGACGACATCGTATTGATCGACGTGCGGGGCAACGTGCTGGCCGGGCGACATCGGGTGGAGCCGACCGCCCTCTTCATCCACGGCGCGGTGCATCGCATCGCCGGCCATGCCGTGGTGCTGCACTGCCATATGCCTTACGCGACGGCGCTCACGCTGACCGCAGACCGCGCGCTCGATCCGACGCTGAGCCAGAACGCAATGCGCTTCATGGACCGCATCGCGATCGACGGCCACTACAACGGCCTCGCGCTCGACGATGCAGAAGGCGAACGCATCGCGCATGCGATGGCGGGCAAGGACGTGGCCTTTCTGGCGAATCACGGCGTGATCGTCGCCGGCGCCTCCGTCGCGCACGCGTACGACGACCTGTACTACCTCGAGCGCGCGTGCCTGCACCAGGTCATTGCGCAATCGACCGGCCGGCCACTGGCGCCGGTCGATGCACGGCTGGCGGCGAAGGTCGCGGCGCAGGTGCAAAGCGAACGCGAACAGTCGGACCTGTTCTTCGACGCGCTGCGACGGATGCTGCCCGCGCCCGCTTCGGCGTTTGCACCGCTGACTGCAGGCAAACACCGAGGCTGAACGGCCACTGACGGCTTACAGTTATTCATGACACTTCGCGTGCGGCTTACAAAGACTTCACATCGGCCGGCGACGATAGTGACTCTTATCACTCCATCGGAGTTGCCATGAAAAAGCTCTCTTTCGTCATTGCCGCAGCGGCCCTTCTGTCGCTCGGTGCCATCGGCACCGCAGCACAGGCGCAGCCGTTCGGTGGCCACACCATCCAGGCGCAGGTCTACGTCGTGCCCCCTCCGCCACCGCCCGGCTACTACCATCGCCCGCCGCCGCGTTATTACAACGCGCCGAACCATTACCGCCATAACGATCGTCGTTGGGAAGATCGCCGCCGCTGGGATCATCGCCGCGGGCGCTGGGACAACGACCGTGACGGCGTGCCCAATCGCTACGACCGCGCGCCGAACAATCCTTATCGTCGTTGAGTCGACCGCCCAAGCGGCAAAGTGGCAAAGTGGCGAGACGGCCTAGTGGATCAGGCCTGCCGCAGCCGCCGGAGCAATCCGGCCGTACTGCGCGGCCAGCCGACCCGGCCGAACCAGGCGCCGCCAGCAATGGCCGACGCGATGACGATGCCGTAGACCACCATCGCAACGCCCTGCATCGTGAAAACCTGAACAAGCTGGCCGCCCCATCGCAGCGCCAGCCAGCCACCGATGCCCGCGACAGCGAGCCGCGCCAGGTTGCCGATCACCGGCCACAACAAGCGACCCGCGCCCTGCGACGCGAAGTACAGCACCAGACCTACGCCGAAGAAGCCGTACATCGGGCCCGCCGCGCGCAGGTACTGCGAACCGGTTTCCAGCATTGCCGGATCGTTCCCGAACAGGCCGAGCCATTCGCGCGGAAAGATCGCCGCCGCGATGCCGACGACTTCGGTCAGCGCGAACGCCATCGCCGCACCGGTCCACGCAGCGCGCATGGCGCGCTCGCGCTGACCCGCGCCGATGCAGGTACCGACCATCGCGACCAGCGGCGCGCCGAGGCCGAACACCAGCGGCACCAGCAAATATTCGAGCCGTGAAGCGGTACCGTATCCGGCGATGGCACCGGAGCCGAAGTGACCCGACAACGCGGTCGCGATGCCGATCGACAGATTGGTCGCCACGGTCGAGATCGAGCCGACCAAGCCGATGACCAGGATGTCGCGAAACAGAGTCCAACGCAGCTTGACGCCAGCGATCTTGGGTTTCAGCAAGCTACGGTTCGATCGCAGGTACAGGAGCAGCGCGATGGTGCCACCCAGGTAATACAGCAGCAAGGCGATCGCGCCACCGGCAATGCCCATGCCCGGAATCGGACCCCATCCGAAGATCAGCAAGGGCGACACCGGGATCAAGAAGACCACGCCCACGACCGTCACGTTGGCTGGCACCGCCATGTTGCCGGTGCCGCGAATCACTGCCGCGAGCGAGTTGAACATCCACACCAGGATCGCACCGGCGAAGACCCAGTGCGAGTACGTCAGCGCCGCTTCGAGCGCCGCGCCGCTTCCGCCCATCAGCGCATACAACCAGCGCCCGCCCAGCAACAACACGGCTGAAAACGCAACACCGAAACCGAGCGCGATCACGCCGGCATGCACCACCAGTGCGTCGGCATCGCCACGACGACCCGCACCGAGCGCGCGAGCGATAGACGAAGCGATGCCGCCGCCCATCGCGCCTGCCGACGTCATCTGCATCAGCATGACGATGGGGAACACCAGCGCCATGCCGGCCAAGGCGTCGAGTCCGAGCTTGCCGACGAAGTAGGTTTCGATGAGGCCGACGGCGGCCTGCGCCACCATCACGACGATATTGGGTGCGGCGAGTCGCAGGAGCGTCGGGACGATCGGTGCTTCGAGCAGGAGACGGGTGCGCGAGTCGATGGTGATCGCCGTCATTTCATCTCTCTCAAGCGCGCGCAACGCTGGTCGGCGCGGCGGGTCGTTTGACTGGCGCTGCCGCAGCAGGGCCTGCAGGACGCTTGATCAGCAGCACCAGCACCGCGGCCAGCAGGCACGCAGCGCCAGCCGCATACAGAGCCGGGCTGTAGGTCAACAGCAAGGTGCGCGCGAAGCCAGCGCCATAGGCCGCCGTAGCGGCCCCAAGCTGATGCGCTGCGAAGATCCAGCCGAACACCAGACCGACCTTTTGCGGGCCGAAGGTGACGCCGGCGAGCTTGACCGTCGGCGGTACGGTCGCTATCCAGTCGAGCCCGTAAAACATCGCGAACAGGCCGAGGCCGTAGATCGTGAACTCGGAATGCGGCAGCCAGAACAGTGACAGGCCACGTAGGCCGTAGTACCAGAAGAGCAGCTTGCGGTTGTCGTAGCGATCGGACAGCCAGCCCGACATGATGGTGCCGACGAAGTCGAACGCGCCCATCATCGCCAGCACCGAAGCAGCAGGTATGGCGCCCATGCCGTTGTCGCCGCAGAGCGAAATAAAGTGGGTCTGCACCAGCCCGTTGGTGCTCAGCCCGCAGATGAAGAAGGTGCCGGCGAGGATCCAGAACGTCTTGTTGGACGAGGCTTCACGCAGCGTGATGAACGGCGTGCGCCAGTTCATGACCATCGCGGGCGGCGGCGGCGGTGCTGCGCCTGCCGCGGCGGGCGTCTGGCCGTAGGGCAGCAGGCCGATATCGGACGGCCGGTTGCGCACGAAGAGCAAACACAGCAACGCGATCACGATGGCGCCGAAGAACACCGGCACGGTGGCGGAACGCCAGCCCCAGTGTTCGATCATCCATGCTGCCACCGGCAAGAAAGCCAGTTGCCCCGTCGCCGAACTGGCCGTCAACATGCCGATGACCAGCCCGCGTCGCCCGACGAACCAGCGGTTGGCCACCACCGCGCCGAGCACCAGCGCCGTCATGCCGGTACCGATGCCGAGCATCAGGCTCCAGACGATGAAGAGTTGCCAGAGCTGCGATGCCAGCGTGACCAGCGCCATGCCCGAGCCGACCAGCGCCAGCCCGACGCACATCACCGCGCGCAGGCCGTAGCGCTCCATCAACACCGCCGCGAACGGCCCCATGAGTCCGAACAGCGCGAAGCGCAATGCCAGCGCCGACGACACCTGCTCGGTGCTCCAGCCGAACTCCTTGCCGAGCGGTTGCATCATCGCGCCCGGCAGGCCGAGCGCCGCCGACATCATCAGCATCGTCAGGAAGGTGACAGCGGCAATGATCCAGCCGTAATGGATGCCACGGCGCTGCAGCCATGCGGAGAACTGGGGAGCGAACATGCGACCTCTGCGACTAAAAAATGGGATCTAAAAGACGGGACGAGAACGTGAGCAGGAGCGAAAGCTGTACGAGCGTCAGCTCTCTTGCGCAGCTACGGCCACCGCATCGGCACCGAGCAACTCGAGCGAGTCGTCGACCAGCTGATGCAATGCCAGCACGCGATCCGCACCCAGGATTCGGTTGAGGTCGAGCTGTGCGCTGCGCCACAGGCGTTGCGCTTCGACGCGCTTGACACGGCCTGCATCGGTGATGGTGATGAGCCGACTCCGCGCATCCACGCCCTCGCATTGCGTGAGATAGCCGGCCACCAGCAGCGGCTTGAGATTGCGGGTGAGGGTCGAAGCCTCGACGTTCATAGCGCGCGCCAGATCGATGGGGCGCAACGGGCCCAACTTGATGACATGCGACAACAGTGAATACTGCGAAGTCTTGAGCCCGCACTCAGTCAGCGCGCCGTCGTAATGCCGTGAAACCACCCGGCCCAGGCTGCGCAGCTTGAAGTTGGTACAGCCCTGGGGCTCGATTCGTGTCGCGGTGGCAGCTTTCATGCGCGTCTATTGTATCTACAATAGTTGCACCTACAACTATCTGAGGAAATCCCGTGTCTGAGAACAACCAGCTCGAAGCCTGGATCGCGAGAGAAACCGAAGTAAACGCGCTGCTGCACGCCGGTCCCGGACCAGGCGTTGCGCGACCGGAAGACATCGAAGGCCTGACCGGTCTCGAAGTAATGCAGGCCATGATGGATGGCAAGATTCCCTATGCCGCGATTGCCAGGACACTGAACTTCACCGTCGTCGAAATCAGCACCGGCGTGGCGATCTTCCAGGGCGAGCCGCTGGCCGAGCACCTGAATCCACTTGGCACCATTCACGGTGGCTGGGCCGCCACGATGCTCGACTCGGCATTGGGTTGCTCGGTCCATACGATGATGCCGCCGGGCCGTGGCTACACGACGGCCGAACTCGGCGTCAACTACGTCAAGGCCCTCACGCCCAAAGTGCAACGCGTGCGCGCCATCGGCAAGGTGATCCATTGCGGTCGCCAACTGGCCACAGCTGAAGCAAGGCTCGTCGGACCCGACGGCACGCTCTACGCCCACGCCACCACGACCTGCCTGGTGTTCGAACTCCCCAAGCGCTAAAAGGCGCGGCGCGCCAAAATCGGGGTTTCCACGACGACAAGAAATCCCAAAATGAAATTGCTTCACACGATGCTACGCGTCGGCAACCTGCAGCGTTCGATCGACTTCTACACGAAGGTGCTAGGCATGAACCTGCTGCGCACGTCCGAGAACCCCGAATACAAATACAGCCTGGCCTTCATCGGCTATGGCGAAGGAAATCCGGCGCAGGCCGAGATCGAACTGACCTACAACTGGGGCACCGAAAGCTACGACCTCGGCAGCGCCTACGGCCACATCGCCCTCGGCGTGCCTGATGCCTACGCGGCCTGCGACAAGATCAAGGCGGCTGGCGGCAACGTGTCGCGCGAGGCAGGCCCGGTCAAGGGCGGCAGCACGGTCATCGCCTTCGTGACGGATCCTGACGGCTACAAGATCGAATTAATACAACAAAAATCAACAGCTTACGAAGACAGACGCCACTCAGACGCCACAAGGGCAGATCCCCTGCGCGGCGCGTAACAGATTGGCAAAAACCCGTACAAGCGAACTTTGCCACTTGCTTGAATTAGTGATAAAAAACGTAGCATGGCTACGACAGAACGAACAAAACTAAAGACTCTCCACGCTCACTGGCCACCAGGAACGCCGTTGACATCGCAGGATCTGGCCGCGCGGGGCATCTCCGCCGACCTGGCTGTGCACTATGCACGCGCCGGCTGGCTCACTCGCCTGGCGCGCGGGGTGTACTGCCGCCCGAACGACGTGCTGGACCTGCAACCCTGCCTGCTCTTGCTGGAGCGAGTCGTCGATGGGCTGCACGTCGGCGGCAAGTCGTCGCTCGACTGGTACGGGGTACGGCATTACGTGTCGCAGCAACCCGTCCTGCAACTCTACGGCTGGACTGCGGCCAAGCTGCCCGACTGGTTCACCGAACGCTTCCCGGCCGAATACCACCGCAAGCGCCTGTTCGACGAGTCACCAAGCGCTCCGTTGCATGCTGGCCCGTTCGAGAAGCTCAGCGGCGCGCCGCGGGTTTCGGCTCCCGAACGCGGATTGCTGGAAGTGCTCAGCGAGGTCGGCGTGCGACAGCCGCTGCAAGAAGCGCGTGAGCTGGCAGAGAGTGCGTACAGCCTGCGGGCCGAGGTGCTGCGCGAACTGCTGCAACGCTGCACCAGCGTCAAGACCGTGCGCTTGTGCCTGCAGATCGGACGCGAACTCTCCCTGCCCTGGACTGCGAAGCTGGACCCCGCGCAACTGCCCACCGGCAGCGCGAGGGCCTGGGTGTCCCGGTCGGTGAATGGGCTCCTGGTGCTCAAACCATGAACCAGACCTACCTCGACACCGCCCGCCTGCTGACACAGATCGCGCCCTTCGTCTTCGCGGACGGCACCTTCGCACTCAAGGGCGGCACGGCAATCAATCTGTTCATTCGAGACATGCCACGGCTGTCTGTCGATCTGGATCTGGTCTTCCCCGACCACAGCCTGCCCCGCGACGCAGCACTCATCCGCATCAACGACGCCATCCGGCAATCCGCAGAGCGCCTGAACGCCCAAGGTTTTCAGACGCACACGCTGGCAACGCCCGATGCCGGCGAAACCAAACTGCTGGTACGACGTGGGAAGATCGAGGTCAAGGTCGAAGTGAACTTCGTGATGCGGGGCACCGTCCAGCCTGTGCGCACTGCGGCCTTGACGCCTGCGGCCCGCGACACCTTGCTGGCTGAGTTAGAGATCCCGGTGGTGTCGCTGGAGGATGTGTACGGCGGCAAGCTCGTCGCAGCCATGGATCGCCAGCATCCCCGCGACCTGTTCGACGTGATGCAGTTGTTCTCGCATGAAGGCATCACCCCAGGCATCCGGCGCGCCTTCGTGGTCTACCTCGCCAGTCACAACCGACCGGTCCACGAAGTCTTGTTCCCGGCCATGCGCGATATCGGCCAGGAGTATGAGCGCAACTTCAGGGGCATGACCACCGAGCCAGTGGAACTGGATGCGCTCCTCGCCGCGCGCGAGCGCTTGGTTCAGGAGCTGCACCGCGGCCTCGATGCGGATGAGCGCCGCTTTTTGGTGTCACTCGTCAACGGTCAGCCCGAATGGCGGTTGCTGGGCGTCGCGCATGCTGAGCATCTGCCGAGCATTCGATGGAAGCTGCAGAACCTGGCCCAACTGAAACACAAGAGCCCGGCAAAATTTGTCGAACAAGCCGACTTGTTGGCACAGCGTCTGGGATAAACCCACGAGACGGCCGCGTGAACGCCTGTGCATCGACAGCTTCTCCCCGTAGCAGTCCGTCCGCGTAGCGTCCCGAAAGATTGCCGCGGTACAACGCGGCCGGCCAGCTGCTGGCGATCACCGATCCGGGCACCGGCACGCTGACCACGTATGCCTACGACCTGGCCCGCCGTCACATCCGCGAGAAGACCGTGGAGAACGGTGTGGGCTAACAGGACAACCTGCACAGGACGCGGCCGGCACCCTGGGGGCCAACGGCCACGCCCTCGCCTACGATCTAGCGGGCAACCGCACCAGCGATGTCAGCGCCGCAGGCAGCGAGAGCTACAGCTACGACGCCATGGAGCGCCTGGCCGGCAGCACGCACGACGGTGCGGCCGTGGACCGGCGTCTGTATGACGGGGCCAGTCGCGTCATCGCCAGCGGTGCGGTCAGCGGCCTGACGGTCGACAGCGCCAATCCCGCGGTGGACGGGCGCACCAGCCAGTACGACGCCAACGGGCGCCTGGTGCACCAGAACATCTTCGCCGGCGGGGTCTGGAAGACGGCCGTCGACTACAACCAGTACGACGCTGCGGGCAACCTGCTGGGCTACCTGAGTGCGGACGTGGGCTCGGTGACCATGGCCAGCACCCTCAACACGCTGGAGCGCGCCGAGGGCTACCGCCAGCGCCTGAGCATGACGGCCTCGCACGTGGTGGCCGGACCGGGTGCCGGCGGTGCCGGCCAGATCGGGGGCGTGGCCTATGGCTACGACGCCAACGGGGCGCTGAACTTCGTGGGGGACGCCGGGCAGATCAGTCAGCCGACCTTGCGCACGCACCGCTTCGTGAACGATGCCAACGGTACGGCGCTGTACGCCTACTACGCCAACGAGAACACCCCCGGCGAGCAGGCTTTCGTGCAGAGGCAGCTGATCGTCAACGGCGAGGTGCTGGGGCGCTACGGGGCCACCGCGGACCACAGCTACGACGGCACGGTGTTCGCCCAGATGGGGACATTTTTCAAGTCAGACAGCCAGTTCAGTTTCGGGTACCAGCCGATCGATGGCAACTACCCTGCGGGCAGTCCGGGCACCTATGCGGTGGCCGCGGGCGACACGCTGCAGACGATTGCCAAGGGGGCCTATGGGGATGCGAACCTCTGGTACCTGATTGCGGACGCCAACGGGTTGTCGAGCAACGGGGACTTGAGGGCCGGGCAGGTGCTGACGATTCCGGCGCATGTGGGGAGTGCGAACAGCGCCAACACCTTCAGGCCTTACGACCCGTCGAAGATCACGGGGAATACGAGTCCGACGCTGATGGCGCAGCCAGGGGGCAGGACAAGGGGTGCGGGGCCATCGGCGCGATCATCGTCGTCATCATTGCCGTGGTGGTGACCGTGATCACCGAGGGCGCGACATCGGAGTTGCTGGCCGAGTCGATCATGTCGAGTGCCGGGTCGATGTCGGCAGCAGAGTTCGCCACTGCAGCGGCGGTGTCCAACGTGGCCGCCGGTGTAGCGGGTGCTGTGGCAGGCAGCATCGCAAGTCAGGCGGTGGGCGTGGCCATCGGTGCGCAGGATTCGTTCAGCTGGAAGGGTGTGGCATTGGCGGCGGTCAGTGGCGGTGTGAGCAGCGGCTTGGGCAGTTGGGCACCTTTGGGGAGCGAGGCGACCGTGGGCAATGCGATCGTTCGCTCTGCCGTGGGCAGTTCGCTCACGCAGGGCATCGCTGTGGCGACCGGGTTGCAGTCGAGCTTCAATTGGAGAAGCGTGGCGGCGAGTGCTGTCGGAGCAGGGGTCGGGAGTGCGGTGGGCGGGGCACTGGGCAATGCCAATGCGTTCAACGACCTGGGCGCGATGGGTCAGCGCTTCGCCATCGGGGCGGTGAGCGGCTTGGCGGGGGGTGCCACGGTGGCGGTGATGCGGGGGGGACGCGTGAGTGCAACACAGATTGCTGCGGACGCCTTTGGCAATGCATTGGGCGGCAGCCTCGCAGGGGCCAACGGACAGCAAGCCCAGGGCGTCGGGCCTTGGTCGGATGCGGACTACCGCAACGGCTCGGATATTCAGGACGACAACTACAACCCGGCGTACGAAAGCAGCTATCGCAATGGGTCTGACCTTCAGAGCGACAACGTCTACTACGACCGCATGACGCATCGGGCGTTGGCCAGCGGCGGGCCGACCATCAGCGATTCGGCAACCAATGCCGAGGTCATGGCGTACAACATGCGCCAGCGCGAGTATGGGCCTGATTGGAAGATGACGCCTGTCGCAGACACGGGAGCAGTCAAGCCCGCCATTGACGACGATCGCGATCCGACCAGCAAGAACTATCGCAATGAAATGGATCGGGCGAGTGATGCCGCCAAGAAGCCCACGGTGATCGACAGTACCAAGCAGGTGTACACGCTGGAAAACTTGGCGGGCATGCCGAGTTGGAAAATCCAAGGCGCAGGCGACCCCGAACTCGCTTCGGCCATGACCAAGATGCAGGGCGAGCGCGACAAGGCAACGGGTGAATGGATCCCTTACGACCAAAGCAAAACGGGTGATGTCTTGGCAACGGTTGTGCGGGTGCGCGGCATCGACGCAGATCGAGCTGCGAGTGACTACCAGACCATGTTGGACCTTCGCAACGATGCAGAAAGAGCTGCCTTGGCGGCAGGGCAAAAAACTGGTTCCTTCGATGAACTGAACAAAAACGAGCACCGCGTCCCCCTTCTGTCCATGAGCGCTGCCAACGGCCTTCCCGACAACAGCGCGCACATGGCCTCCATCGAGCAGTTGCGCTTCGGCAAGATGGTGGGCGATGCGCTGGGTGGGTTAGATCCGGTCTTCGGCGCCTTGCTCAGCCCGACGGGCGGCATACCCGGTGCGGGCAATGTGCGAGTCACCTCCGCATCGGCCCTCGCTGCCGCGGGTGGCATCGAAGTGGTGACCAACCACGGCATTGCGCACGACGCTGCGGGCTACCTGCTCAATTACCAGGGCATGGGCCCTGGCTACCAGTACGTGCCGGGCAACTCGGGCTTGTTCTTCTCCACCAAGAATCCGTTGGGCGGGCAAGTCTCCGGCTTGACGCTGTATAACAATGTGCGCCTGTACGGCACGCCTACGGCGCCAGGAAGGTGAGCACATGGGTTCAATCAATCGACGCGAGAGCCTGCTACTTCTGGCTGGTGGCCTGAGCGGTTGTACTGCCATCACGACAACAAACAGCCAAGCGCAATCCAAGATGGTGGTGGACGATGGCACTTCCGAAATCACGCCCGTCTATGTGATGACTCACAACGAGAGTCAGTCCAGCACCTTCGTGCGGGCTGACTTCTACTTCTACGACGCAAAGAAAGACGTGGAGCTTCGCCCGGGCGCCTCCATCAAGGTCAACGGCATCGAGTTGCAACGCGACCCGAAAGAGCTGGTCTCATACATCGGCAACATCCCCGTGCCGCATGATCTACTGACCTTCGAGTTCACGCGCACTCCCAGCAAGATCATCAAGCACAGCTTTGCGCTGCCGGAACTTGAAGTCGTGGAGGTGCCGAAGCTATACCGCGTAGGCGAGAAGCTGACGATTGCCATAAAACGCCGCCCGCCACGGGCCGGGGTGGCAAGCGATACGTATAACTTGGACCTCCGGGGCAATGGCCGCTATACCTTTGCGGAGGAATCTTCGGACGGTTCTCGCATCGTGTTCAGGCCCATCCTTAAAAATGTTGGCTTCCCCAGCGGCCCCGCCACAGCCTATATCTACCGCCAGCAACGCACGCCGCTCAGAGATTTATCGAGCGACCTGCAAACAGGCTGGGCTGTGGCGTCGAGGTCGCGGGACTTCACGATAGAGGTTGTGAACTGATCCTGCAGTTCGGCCAGCAGCGCGGGAGAGGTGTAGAGCTCGATGTCGCCTTCGGTGGCGGCGCGGATCAGCTTGTAGGGCTCGCTACCCCAGATCAGCGCGGAGATGACGATGTTGGTGTCCAGGACGAGCTTCACGTCACTGGGTGCCGTGTGGTGGCTTGGGTTGCTCGCCCTGACGGGCGCGGCGCTCGGCGCGCGAGGCCTGGATCTCGGCGTCGACCTCTTCTTCGGTCATCGGCTCGATGTTGGCGGCGTGCAGGCGTTCGGCCACTTGCATGAGTCGGCGTCCGGCCTGGCGGCACATGGCTTCTTCCAGCAGCCGCTGGATGGCGTCGTCGGTCAGAAAGCCTTCGCTGCGCCTCGGGTTCTAGAGGATGGGCGATGATTGTCAGGCAACTATGGACAAAAATCTCAAGGCCGCCAATGTCGGAGCAGGCCATGCGTGACATGCTTACCTTTAAAGAGCCTTGATGTAGTCGGCCACCCAGCTATGGCCGACCGTCATGTAGACGCCATGTTTCCGGTTGAACAAAGCCTCGATTTCGCGACAACTCCGACCGTGTGATGCAAGGTAGATCACCTCCCTGCATGCCCACTCTGGCTTGCTGCGCCAATGTGCGAAGCGCGACGTCGTCTTGTCGGGACTGTCGCTGGCAAGGATCGCCGCCCTGCGCGGATGATGACGCCTTGGCTTACGGGCGCGGCGGCGGTATGCGCAGTGGAACCAACAGGCGCAGGCCCACGCGGTATCGATGAACGCCAGCGCCAGACAGGATGCAAGAAGGATCAGCATCGCAGTTCATCGGACGCAGGGTCGACTCGTTTAGTCTGCCCTTGCCGACCCGAAGCTCGATCAACCACGGTTGGTTGTCATTGGCCTCGACGCTGCGACAGCGGCGCTCAATGGAAACTGCCGACCAGCCCCTTCAGCAGCAAGCTCCATCCATCGATCAGAATGAAGATCAGTATCTTGATTGGCAGCGCGATGGTGGTGGGCGGCATCATCATCATCCCGAGTGCCATCAGCACACTCGAGACGATCAGGTCGATCAGCAGGAACGGTAGAAATACGACGAAGCCGATCTGAAAAGCGGCGCGCAGTTCGGACAGCATGAAGGCCGGCACCAGCTGCACGTTGCCGATGTCCGCCATGCTGGAGGGTGTGGGCGCCTTGGACAGTTCGACCATCAATGCGAGGTCTTCTTCCCGTGTTTGTCGCACCATGAAGTCGCGCAGCGGGAGCACGCCTTTTTCATAGCCGGCCTGCATGCCCACCTCCCCGGCCATGAAGGGCTGGAAAGCGTCGTCGTTGATCTTCTGCAACACCGGCGACATGGTGAACAGCGTCAGGAAGAGCGCGATGCCGATCAGCACCGTGTTGGGTGGCGTCTCGTTCATGCCGATCGCGTGCCGCAGCATCGACAGCACGATGATGATGCGCATAAAGCTGGTGAGGCACACCACCAGCGCCGGCAGCACGGCCAACACCGTCAGGCCGAGCACGATGCGTAACGCTTGCGAGGTCTCGTCGGCTGGCGTCGTCGACATACCGGGTGATGAGCCCGAGCGAATGCCCAAGGAAGACAGCGCGGGCACGGCCAGCGCCGTGGCCGCAGGCTTAGCGCTGCGTGGCGCAGTCGCAGGTGCGGCGGAGCGCGCTAACGACTCGGCGACGGGCAAGGCGCGAGGCTCGAGTGCCGCACGCGCCCACGGGCTCAGCAGCAGCATCGCAAGCAGTGCGAGGCCGGTCAAGAAATCGCGCAGGGCCTTCATGCGTCGCCACTCCGGTCAGCAGGCATCGACGCATCCGCCAGCGGGCCCGTGCCGGCACCAGGCTTGGGTGTGCTCTCGGCCAACAGCGCGATGGTCTGGTCGCTGCAACCGATAAGCAGGATTTGGCCTTCCCATTGAACGACGTGGACGCTGTGGCGCGGTGTGAGGCGGGTGGTCCCGATCAGTTCGATGGCATCCGATCCCCGTGGACCTACGAAGCGTCGCCATCCCGTTTTTTTGCTGGCGTGAAGGGCTTGGACTCTGCCCCTTCCCAAGCTTCGGGCCCATGGACCACGCACAGCGAGCACCACGATGCCAAGTCGATGCTGGTGGTGGCGTCGGGGTGGCGTCTTGCGCTGCAATGTGGAACGAATCGAGCAGGATGCTCGCCGCCAGCACCGCGCTGCTCGTCGTGCGCGCGGTGCGCGGTCGACAGGTCGATGTCTGGCTCATCGAACGCCGAACTGCCAAGGTACCTGCGTCGTCACTCATGTGCACCTAGCCTCATGGGCAATGGCAGTTCGGACAGCCGCACTGCAAACTTGCCGCCAACCGCTACCAGATGGCTGATCCAGCGCAAGGAAGACGCTAGCGGCGGCGGGTTGCGCTGAAGCTCCAGCGGCTCAACAGCCCAGCAAATCAGCCAGCGCGCCGATGTCTCGCGCGTGCAGCGAGTTGTCGGGCTGCGCTGAAACGTCCTTGGGCCGCGCCGCGCCGAACTCGTTCGGACGCTCGATGTACCCGGTCTTCAGGCCGCAGGCGCGCGCCGCGGCCAGGTCGTCGTGGTGCGCCGCCGCGAGCATCACATGCCCGGGAACGACATCGAACACCGCCGCCACGCCGAGGTAGGTGCGCGGGTCGGGCTTGTAGGCCTTGAAGACTTCGGCCGAAAGCACGCAGTCCCAGGGCAATCCTGCCCCCTTCGCCATTTCGGTCAGCAAGCCGATGTTGCCGTTCGACAGCGTGCAGATGATGTACTTCTTCTTCAGCCGCGTGAGGCCCGCGACTGCGTCGGGCCACGCTGGCAAGCGGTGCCAGGCTCGGTTCAACTCGCGACGGAGGGCCGGGTCGACATCGGTCTGGCCGAAGTCCCGCAGCACGCCTTCGAGGATGCTCATGTGCAATTCGTCGAGCAGAGTGAAGCCACCGGTACCACCCCCATGACCGACGTCGCTCGCCATGCGCTCCATCACGCTCTTCATCGCCGGCTGGTAGCCCGCGCGCCACGCCAGCGCGAACGCGCCACCATCGACACCCGGCAGCAAGCGCTCGGCCTCGGCAGCGATACCGCTGTGCCAGTCGACCACGGTGCCGAAGACATCGAAAGCGATGACCTTCAGATCGGCCAACTCCGCACCTCCGCTCTGACCGGAACCTGCCAGAGCGGCGGTCATGCCGCCGAGCGTGCCAGCGTGGTGGCGGCGCGCGCCAATTGTTCGATCAATGCCCAATTGCCTTCGCGAATCGCCTCGGCCGGCACGATCCACGAACCGCCGACGCAAGCCACGTTCGACAGCGCCAGAAACTCCGCCGCATTGCCCGCGTGGATGCCGCCGGTCGGGCAGAAGGTGACGTCGCCGAACGGGCCTTGCCACGCCTTCAGCATCGGCAAGCCACCTGCCTGAAGCGCCGGGAAAAACTTGAGCTGGGTGTACCCGTCTTCCTGCGCCGTCATGATTTCGCTGCCGGTCGCGACGCCGGGCAGCAAAGGCAAGCCCAGGTCGCGACAGGCCTTGCCGACCGACCGCGTGTAGCCAGGGCTCACGCCGAACCTGGCACCCGCAAGCGCCGACGCCTGTGCATCGGCGGCACTTCGAATGGTGCCGGCACCCGCCACCGCTTCAGGCACGTCCTTGGCGATGGCTTCGATGCATTGCAGCGCCTGCGGCGTGCGCAGCGTGACCTCCAGCATGCGGATGCCGCCGGCCACCAGTGCACGCGCCAGCGGGATGGCGTCTTTGACATCGTGCAGCACGATGACCGGAATGACCGGTGCGTCGCGCATCACGTCGAGGGCGGTGAGTTTGTCTGTTACAGCCATGAGCAGGCTCCTTCTTCAGCAGTCAAAGCATTGCGCCGCATGCCGGCGAACAATTCACGGCCCAGGCCGTGACCGTCGGCGGTGCGTTGCGCATCGGAAAGCGTCGCGACTTCGCGCTCGGCCCATTCGTCGTCGGGCAGCAGCACGGCCAGTGTGCCTGCGACCGCATCGAGCCGGATCAAGTCGCCATCGCGCACCTTGGCGATCGGACCACCGGCGGCTGCTTCGGGCGACACATGGATGGCCGCCGGCACCTTGCCCGAGGCGCCGCTCATGCGACCGTCGGTGACCAGTGCGACCTTGAATCCCTTGCCTTGCAGCACCGACAGCGGCGGCGTCAGCTTGTGCAGCTCGGGCATGCCATTGGCCTTTGGGCCTTGCCAGCGCACGACGCAGATCACGTCGCGATCGAGTTCGCCGGCAGTGAAGGCCTGCTGCAATGCGGCCTGCGAATCGAACACGCGCGCCGGCGCTTCGACGACATGCCGGTCATCGGACACTGCCGACACCTTGATCACGCTCCGGCCGAGGTTGCCGTTCAACAACTTCAAGCCGCCAGTGGCGCTGAAAGGTGCGCCGACCGGCCGCGCGACCGCATCGTTTTTGGAGGGTGCCGCCGCGCTCCATGACAGCTTGTGTTCGCCATCGGCCAGCGTCGGGATGTTCGCGAACTCGCGTATGCCGCCGGAGCGCACGGTGAGCACGTCGGCGTGCATGAGTCCGCCATCGACGAGCTCGCCGATGACGAAGCCGGGGCCGCCGGCGGCCTGGAATTCATTGACGTCGGCGCTGCCGTTCGGATAGACGCGTGTCAACAGCGGAATCACGTCGGAGAGCCGGGAAAAGTCGTCCCAGTCGATCACGATGCCGGCGGAACGCGCTACCGCGACCCAGTGGATCAGGTGGTTGGTCGAACCGCCGGTCGCGAGCAAGGCGGCCATGGCGTTGACGATGCAACGCTCGTCCACCATGACGCCGATCGGCGGCGTGGCGAACGCAGCGGCCCCGGTGTCGCCAGCACGGCCGAGCACCGTGCGAACCGCCTCGCGCGTGAGCGTTTCGCGCATCGCATCGCCGGGCTGGATGAACGCCGTGCCGGGCACGTGCAGGCCCATGGCTTCGAGCAGCATCTGGTTGCTGTTGGCGGTGCCGTAGAAGGTGCAGGTACCGACCGAGTGATAGGCCGCCATCTCGGCCTCCATCAGCCCCTTGCGCCCGACCAGCCCCTGCGCAGCCTGCTCCCGCACTTTCGACTTCGCGGTGTTCGACATGCCAGACGCCATTGGTCCCGCCGGCACGAAGACCGTCGGCAAGTGGCCGAAGTGCAGCGCGCCGATCAACAGGCCGGGCACGATCTTGTCGCACACGCCGAGCAGCAGCGCGCAATCGAACATGTCGTGGGTCAGCGCAACCGCGGTGCTCATCGCGATGAGGTCGCGACTGAACAGGCTCAGTTCCATGCCGGGCGTGCCCTGCGTTACGCCGTCGCACATGGCCGGCACGCCGCCCGCCACCTGCGCCGTGGCGCCCAGCTTGCGGGCTTCGTTCTTGATGATGTCCGGGTAGGTCTGGTACGGCGCGTGGGCCGACAGCATGTCGTTATAAGCCGTGACGATGCCGATGTTGGGTGCGCGCTCGGTCACCACCCTGAACTTGTCGTTGGCCGGGATGCCGGCGACCGCATGGGCCACATTGGCGCACCCCATGCGTTCGGCGCCGCGATCGCGGTCGCGGGTCTCGGTGAGTCGCTGTAGATAGGCCGTGCGCGTGGCCTTGCTGCGCTCCCGGATGCGGTCGGTGACCTCGGTGACAGTGGTATGCGTCGTCATGAGTTTCATCGCAATGGGGAAAACTCATGGTACCAAGAGCCAATGAAAAAGCCCGGTATCGCCGGGCTTGATGTCGATAGGATTTTGCGCGGTGGCGGCTAGTCGACCAGCTTGACCTCGACCCGGCGCGCTTCGGCGTTGTTGCCCGAGCCCGCCGTCTCGCCCGGCTTTTGCAGATCGACCTTGGCGGCCGGCACGCCCAGCCCGGTCAGCACGTCGCGAACCATCTCCGCGCGCTTCTTGGCGAGTTGCTCGTTGACGGCGGCATCGCCCGTGGTGTCGTGGTAGCCGGAAATCACCGCCTTGCGACCGCCCTGCACGCCCTTGATGACCGCAGCCAGTGCCTCGGCGGCGCCCGGTGCCAGATCGGCGCTGCCGGTGGCGAAGTAGAAGGCGACCACACCGTCGGCGCCGACGTTGACGCTGGCGCCGTCGGGGATCGTCACCGTCACGGTCTCGGTGACAACCGCGATGGGCGGCACTGCAGCTGCGGCAGGCGCCACCATCGCCGCGACAGGCGCGCCGCCCGATTTAGCCGGTTTGGCGCTGTGCCCCTTGTGCCAGATCACGATGCCGACCAGCAGGAAGATGACGAGTGCGATGAGTCCAAAGAGCAGGCCGAGAATCAGGTTTTGCAGGCTGTCGTCGTCGGCGCTGGATGCCATGGGTCTGTCTCCATAGGAAAGGGGGCGGTAAATAATGGTGCGGTGAACCATGACCCTGAAATTGTAGTTGGCAACCCCGGCCCTCCCGGACTCGACCCGCTGCCACGACCGTTGCGCGACCCCAAGCCGATGCTCGATCGCGTGATCCACGAATGGGGCGGGCGCCAGGATTTCTGGGTGTATGGCTATGGCTCGCTGATCTGGCGACCCGACTTCGACTTTGCGGAGCGCCGACCGGCCCGTGTGCACGGCTGGCATCGGGCGCTGAAGATGTGGAGCCGCGTAAACCGCGGCACGCCGGAAAACCCCGGCCTGGTGTTCGGCCTGCTGTCGGGCGGCAGTTGTCGCGGCATGGCGTTTCGCATCCCGCAGTCGGATGCGCTCGAAACACTGGGCCGCCTCTGGCTGCGCGAGATGCCGACGGGTGTCTACGACCCGCGCTGGCTCGATTGCGTAACGCCTGGCGGCACAGTGCGCGCGCTGGCTTTCACGCTGTCTCGCCGCAGCCCCAACTTCACCGGCGAGCTGAGCGACGCGCGCTATCGCGAGATCTTTTCCAGTGCGGTAGGGCGCTACGGCAGCTCGCTCGACTATGCGCAGCAGACCTTGCAGGAACTGCAGCGCCACGCCATCCACGATGCGGCATTGGCCCGTCTGATCAAGCTCGCTGCAGAAGAAGTCGCGGCCGGCACCGATGGCGGCGGGGCGGCAATGCGGCTATACAACGAGTCACCTTCCAATTCCTCCAATTCCGACCAGGAACCTTCATGAATCTTCGCTTCGCCTGTATTTCATCCGCAGTACGGCCCTCCGTACGCTCTTGCGCCGTGTGGTCGCTCTCGATCAGCACGGCGGTCGTGCTCACGGCTTGCGGGAGCATGGGTGGCAACAGGCCCGGCGCGGTCGCCAACCTGGTGCCGACTGCCGCCATCAACCCCAACCCGACGATGGGCACGGTGGTGTTCAGCACGCTCGATCACGGCGTGCGCATCAAGGGCGAAGTGCGCGGACTGGCGCCGGGAAGCGAGCACGGCTTCCACATCCATGAAAAGGGCGACTGCGCCAACAACGGAGATGCATCGGGAGGACATTTCAACCCGACCGGCGTCACGCATGGAAAGTTCGGCGCACCGGGCAGCCACGCAGGCGAGCTGCCGAGCCTGGTGGCGGATGCTGCAGGCGTCGCCCGCTTCTCGGTCGACGACCACTCGCTGTCGATGACCGAAGGCGCCGACAACAACGTCGTCGGCCGTGCCTTGATCGTGCATCGCGATCGCGACGACTTCACGACGCAGCCGTCCGGCAACTCGGGACCGCGCATCGCCTGCGCGATCGTCACGCGCAGCTAGCCGGCGCGGCGTGCGAGCAGCAGGCGTTCGGCTTGCGCCAGCGCGTCGGGCGTATCGACGTCGGTGACGATGCCGATGTCTTCGACTTCCACATCGACCACTGCCCCCGCCGCGCGCAGTGCTCGCAGCACGGGCGCCGCGCCAAGGTTGCCTTCGAGTGCCGAGAGTTGCGCGAAGCACGCCGCAGCGAAGCCGACCGGATGGCCGCGCTCGCCACGAAAGCGCGGTTGTGCCGCGTGCACCGCTGCCGACAACGCAGCCGCCACTGCACGCAGCGTCGTCGATTGCACCAGCGGCAGATCGCCCGGCAGGATCAACCAGCCGGCCGCATCGCTGGTAGCGCGCACTGCGGCCGCGATCGAATCGCCCATGCCCGGATGACCGACGTCTTCCAGATGCCAGGGCAGCCCGCTGGCGCGAACCGCGTCGAGCGTGTGCGCCAGCACGGGCTGCCCTGCCAGTGCGGATTGCAGCTTGGAGCCGACACCACCGGCCGCGCGGAAGCGCTCGCCACGCCCGGACGCCAGCACGATCACGGTGGGGAGGCGATCCGGGGGAAGCGACGCGAGGAAGGTCATCGCCCGCCAGTATCCATGCGCGCAGACAGCTTGCGCAACAATGCCGGCATGACCTCGCCCAACGCCGACCTCGCCTCACTTCGCAAAAGCTACGAGCGTGCCGAACTCGACGAAACCCACAGTGCCGGCGAGCCGCTGATGCAGTTCGAGCGCTGGCTCGCCGAGGCAATCGATTCGAAGGTGCCGGAGCCGAATGCGATGACGCTGGCCACCGTCGGAGGCGACCTGAGGCCATCGACCCGCATCGTGCTCATCAAGGGCTACGACGCGCGTGGCATCGTCTGGTACACCAATTACCAGAGTCGCAAGGGCCAGGAGATCGCTGGCAATCCGTATGCGGCGCTGCAGTTTCACTGGGTCGAGCTGGAGCGCGTCGTGCGCATCGAAGGCACCGTCGAAAAAATCAGCGCCGAAGAGAGCGACGCGTACTTCGCCAGTCGGCCGCTCGACTCGCGTATCGGGGCCTGGGCCAGCCCGCAAAGCGAAGTGATCAGCGGCCGTGATGTCCTTGTCAAGAACGCGGCGCTCGCTGCCGCCAAACATTTGCTCTCGCCTCCGCGCCCGCCGCATTGGGGCGGCTATCGGCTGGTGCCCGAGCAATGGGAGTTCTGGCAAGGCCGCCGCAGCCGGCTGCACGACCGCCTGCGCTATCGTCGCCAGCCGGACGCGTGGGTGCGAGAACGGCTCGCGCCTTGAACGCCCGGTGAGCAACCGGTAAACCGGTAAGCGGCCAGCCTTACGGGCACTGCTTTTTCAGGAATTCGTTTTCTTCGACCGTCACCGGTTCACCGAGTGCGGTGCGCATCGTGATGTCACTGCAACGCGGTGGCCTGGCAGGCTGGGTTTTGCGTTCGGTGGCCGTCCCCTTCTGAACCGACGGGCGGGCAGCGACCTTGGGCTCGTCGCGCTTCGGCGCTTCACGTGACGGCGGTGCGGCGCTCGAGAGACACGGCGTTCGACAGGGCGCATCCGGTGGCGTTGGCCGTACCGGGTTATCGGCCGCGGCCGCGGCCACGCAGCCGATGGCGCCGAGCCACACGCCCGCCCCCATCAGCCCGGTTCGAATCAAGGTCGAAACCGATCGTTCGACGCCCATCAAGATGCACCCGATCTCACATTGACCGCCACTGTAGGTTGACCGCGCTGCGGCGCCACTTCCACAAACGGCCAGCTTGCCGAAAGACATAGGCGCCTTCTCCTCAGAGCCGCCCGACCAGCGCCATCACCAGCGACAGCGTCACCAACGCGAGCCCGGTCGACACCACCACACTGGCCGTCACCAGCTCTTCCGCCGTCTTGTAGCGTTGCGAGAACAGGAACACGTTGGCGCCGATCGGCAACGCCGCAGCAACCACCATCACGGTCAATGGCAAGCCGCGCAAGCCGAACAACAGCCCGAGCCCCGCCACCAGCGCCGGATGCACGATGTTCTTGATGGTCGCCTGCACCAGCGCGCCACGCCAGTGCATGCCGACAGGCGTCAGCGCCAGCGTGATGCCGACCATCACCAGCGCGACCGGACTGAACGCAGCGCCGAGCAGCGCGATGGGCGTGTCGATGGCCGCGGGCAGGGTGAGACCGGTCTGCGCCCACAACAGGCCCGCGATGATCGGCAGCGGCACCGGATGAATGACAGCGTTGAAGAGCGCCCGACCCACCGTGTGCGCCATCGAGCGACGCTCGGCACCGCTGATCGTCGCGTGCTCGTGCGCCACCGCGAGTTCGAGCACGATGGTCGCGCTGGTCATTAACACCAGCGAGTGCAACGAGATCAACGTGAGCAGCACCACCATGCCTTCGGGTCCGTAGGCCAAGCCGATCAGCGCGATACCGATCATCACGGTGTTGCTGTAGGTGTTGGCCAGCGCGAGCACCGCCGCCGTGCGATTGAAACCGCGCCACACCAGCGTGCCCGCGAAGATCAGCCCCGCACCGACGAAGTACGCAGCCACCGGCCGCAGGCTGAGCTGCTCGACATGCACGGTACTCATCGCGCGGAACAACAGCGCCGGGGCCAGCAACAGAAAGATCAGGTTCGAAAGATCCTTGACCGACGCAGCGCCGACCCAGCGCCGCTTGCCTGCCATGTAGCCGCAGGCGATCAGCAGGACGACGGGCAGCAGCGAGGAGAAGACGGAGGCGTTCACTGGAAACAGTCAGGCGTTATCGCGGCACCTTGCCCATCATCTTCGGCGCGCGCAGGAAGTCGAAATCGACGCCCTGGTCGGCCTGCGTCACGCTCTGCAAGAAGAGCTTCTTGTAGCCGCGCGCAGCGGTCGGCTCGATCACCGGCGACGCTGCCGCGCGCCGCGCCAACTCTTCGTCGGACACCAGCAATGCGATCTCGCGGTTCGTCACGCTCAGGCGAATGCGGTCGCCGTTTTGCACATAAGCCAGCGGCCCGCCGATGGCCGATTCCGGCGTGACGTGCAGCACGATGGTGCCGAAGGCGGTGCCGCTCATGCGCCCATCGGATATGCGCACGATGTCCTTCACGCCAGCGCGCGCCAGCTTGCGCGGGATCGGGATGTAGCCGGCTTCGGGCATGCCGGGAGCACCCTTGGGGCCGATGTTCTTCAGCACCAGGATGTCTTCTGCAGTGACGTCCAGATCGTCGCGATCGATGCGCGTCACCAGGTCTTCGATGTTCTCGAACACCACCGCCCTGCCCTCGTGCTCCATCAGCTTGGGGTCGGCTGCCGACTGCTTGATGATCGCGCCGCCGGGCGCCAGGTTGCCGCGCAACACGGCGATACCGCCTTGCGGATAGATCGGGTTGCGCGCACTGCGCACCACGTCTTGCTTGAAGCCGGGACCTGAGCGCTCGATCTCTTCGCCCAGCGTGCGGCCGGTCACGGTCATTGCATCGAGCTTGAGCAACGGCTTGAGTTCGCGCAGCAGCGTCGCCATGCCACCGGCGTGATGAAAGTCTTCCATGTAGTGCTGGCCCGAAGGCTTCAGGTCGAGCAGCACCGGCGTCTCGCGGCCCATGCGGTCGAGCGCCGCCAGGTCGATCTCCAGCCCCATGCGGCCAGCGATGGCGGTCAGGTGGACGATGCCGTTGGTCGAGCCGCCGATGGCGAGCAATACGCGCATCGCGTTCTCGAAGGCATCGGGCGTCAGCACCTTGTCGATGGTCAGCCCGTCGCGTGCCATCTGAACCGCCTGCGCGCCGGTCTGCTCGGCGATGCGAATGCGGTCGGCCGTGACGGCCGGTGGCGAGGCGCCCCCAGGCATCGTCATGCCCAGGGCTTCGGCGATGCAGGCCATGGTGCTGGCCGTGCCCATCACCGAGCAGGTGCCGACGCTGGCGACCAGCTGATCGTTGACGTCCGCGATCTCTTCGGCATCGACCTCTTCGGCGCGGTACTTGCCCCAGTAGCGACGGCAGTCGGTGCAGGCACCGACGCGCTCGCCACGATGGCTGCCGGTCAGCATCGAGCCGGTGATGAGCTGGATCGACGGGATGTTGGCCGATGCCGCGCCCATCAACTGCGCCGGCACGGTCTTGTCGCAGCCGCCGATCAGCACCACCGCGTCCATCGGCTGAGCGCGCACCATCTCCTCGGTGTCCATCGACATCAGATTGCGCAGGTACATGCTGGTCGGCGCGGCAAAGCTCTCGTGTACCGATATGGTCGGGAAGTCCATCGGCAGGCCGCCCGCCAGCATCACGCCGCGCTTGACCGCTTCGATCAGCTGCGGTGCATTGCCGTGGCACGGGTTGTAGGCGCTGCCGGTGTTGGTGATGCCGATCACCGGGCGGTCGAGCGCGGCATCGGTGAAGCCCGCGCCCTTGATGAAGGCCTTGCGCAGGAACAGCGAAAAGCCCTGGTCGCCGTAGCTGGTCAGGCCTTTGCGCATGCCGCTGTTGTCGGGCGGATCGGTGGGTTCGAATGGAGAAGCGGACATCGTGGGAGTGCCTTAAGGAATCTGGTGCCGAGGTTAAAGCGCTTTTCGGGTCGAGGCGCTTTCGGATGGCTATGCTCGGTCACTCATGATTTCGCCCCCTTCCGAGAGTCCGGCGCCGGACGTCAGTCCCGCCGACAACGCCCGCCGCGGCCGCCTCATCGCATTTCTCGTCGCCGCGGCCTTCTTCATGGAGAACCTCGATGCGACCGTCATCACGACGGCGGTGCCCGCCATGGCGCAGAGCTTCGGCGTGTTGCCGGTGAACCTGTCGATCGGCATCAGCGCCTACCTGCTGGCGCTGGCGGTGTTCATCCCGATGAGCGGCTGGGTGGCCGACCGCTTCGGTCCGCGCTCCGTCTTTGCCGGCGCGGTGCTGCTGTTCACGCTGGCCTCGGTGGCATGCGGCATGGCACAGAGCCTGCCGGTGTTCGTGGCCGCGCGCATCGTGCAGGGCATCGGCGGCGCGCTGATGGTGCCGGTGGGCCGGCTGGTGGTATTGCGCAGCACGCCCAAGAGCGGCCTGGTCAAAGCCATCGCGACGATCACCTGGCCCGGCCTGGCGGCGCCGGTGCTCGGGCCGCCGCTGGGCGGCTGGATCGCCAGCACCTGGAGCTGGCACTGGATCTTCTTTTTGAACGTGCCGCTCGGTGCGATCGCGATCGTGCTGGCGCTGCGCTGGATCGACGACGCGCCCGGCAAGCTGCGCCCGTTCGACTGGACCGGTTTCGCCGCCAGCGGGTTCGGCCTGGCGGCCCTGATGTACGGGCTGGAGCTGATGAGCCACACGCCCATCGACTGGCTCTTCGCCGGCGCGTTGGCGGCGGGTGGTGCGGCCTCGCTGGGCTTCGCGCTCTGGCACCTGCGGCGCACGGCGCATCCGCTGGTCGACCTGTCGGCCTTCGGCGTGCAGACCTTCAGGGTGTCGGTGTTCGGCGGATCGCTCTTTCGCATCGCGATCAGCAGCGCGCCGTTTTTGCTGCCGCTGATGTTTCAGCTGGCTTTTGGCTTCAGCATGGTCGCCTCGGGCTTCATGATGCTGGCGATGTTCGGCGGCAACCTCGGCATGAAGCCGGCCACCAGCTTCGTCATGCGGCGGCTGGGGTTTCGTGGCACGCTGCTCTTCAACGGCCTGTTGGTGGCGCTCGGTTTCGCGGCGCTCATGGCGTTTTCTGCCGACACGCCGGTCGCGGTCATGGCGGCGGTGCTGGTGTTAAGCGGCATGTGCCGGTCGATGCAGTTCACCGCCATCAACACGCTGGCCTTCTGCGACACCACGCCGGCGCAGACCAGCGGCGCGACCACGCTTTTCAGCATGTTCCAACAGGCAAGCGCAGGCGTCGGCATCGCGTTTGGAGCGATCGGGCTGAGCATCGCCGAGCGCTTTACCGGGCATGCCGGTGCGCCCGGCGTGCAGGACTTTCGCATCGCCTTCGGGCTCGTCACCGCGGTGGCGCTGCTGGCGCTGGTGGATGCGGTGGGCTTGCCGCGGGATGCGGGAAGCAGGGTGAGCGGGCACCCGGCTCCCGCATCCGCGAAAGCCTAGGCGCGGACGTCAGAACGTCGCGCGCAGCCCGACCTTCAACGTCCGTCCCGGCAACGGCGCATTGGGGTACACCGTCGTCGTCAGGATCGACGTCGCGCTGTACGCCAGCTTGTTGGTGATATTGTCGAGGCGCGCGTACCAGGTGAGGTTGGCGCGGTCGACTTTCATGCGGTACGTGAGCGCCGCATTCCACAAGGTGTAGGCGTCGGTCTCGCGGGCGCCCATTTCCGGCACGCGGTGCTGTGCGGCGTTGTAGTCGAAACCGACACGCGCACCCCACGGTCCGTTGCCATACGCCAGCGTGCCGCCGACGCGCACGGGTGCGATGCGCGGCAAGGGCTCGCCGGTGTCGGTATTGATCGCGCGAACCAAGTCACCACGCCATTCGAGATCGAGGGTCGAGCCGTCGTTCATCTTCGAGAAACCGTCGGTGCCCAGCAGCCGCAGATTGCCGTTGGCCTCGATGCCGGTGAAGCGCGCGCGCACGCCGTTGTAGGCGTACTCGGCGAGCGCATCCGGTGTGCCAGGCAAGGCCAATACGTTGCCATCTGCGTCGAGTTCGCGCCCGGTCGAGGTCAGGCCGATGTAGTTCTGGAAGCGCGTGACGTACGCATTGACGCGTGCCGTGTTCGGGCCCGACTTCCATTGCGCACCGATGTCCAGGCCGGTCGACTTCTCTTTCTTGAGCGATGGATCGCCGACCTCCCATGCGGCGGTCGCGACGTGCGGGCCGTTGGCGAAGAGCTCGTAGTCCTTCGGTGCACGCTCGGTGTACGCGAGGTTCGATGTCAGTTGCCACTGCGGTGCGAGATTGACCAGCGCCCCCAGTGCCGCACTGTGCGGGTTGAAGTCGCGCTCGCCGATCGCGAAGCGCGTCACGCTCGGGTCCTCCGGGTAGCCCAGCGACGTCACCTTCACTTGCTCGGCGCGCGCACCGAAGCTCAGGCGGCCCCACGACGTGCCCAGTTCTTCATGCAGAAAGATGGCGTTGGCCCGCGTGCGGCTGTTCGGCGCGAAGGCTTCTTCGCCATCGGCAGAGAAGCGGTTGCTCTCGCTGCTGAAGCCGATCAGGCCTTCGAAGTTGCCGATTTTCTGATGCTTGGCTTCGAGCCTGAAGTCGTTGCTCTTGTTGGCGAAGGTGGTGCCGGCCGTGGCACCTTCGAATTCCGTGTGGCGATAGTCCGTGTGGCTCAGCTTGGCGTGCACGCTGGTGAAGAAGCCACCCGGCCGCCACTCGCCTTCCAGCGCGTAGCGATCCGACTTCATGCCGATGGTCACGTCGTCTTCGGCCACGGTGCCGTAGGTGCTGCGGTAGGTGCTGGCGGAGGCACCGATCCAGACCTGGTCGAAGAACAGCGTGCCGCCGATGGCGCCACCATGCGCCTGGTTGGCCGAGTTGCAGATGCGGCGCGCCAGACCCGGTGAACCCGGCTTGCTGCATTGCAGTTCGATCGGCACCGAGACATCGCCCGACTCACGATCGAAGGCGTCGACGTGCAACACGTAGCGATCGTTGCCGCCTTCGAGGACGACGCCGCCGTTCTTCTCCCGGTTGCCGGTCGAATAGCCCAAGTCGGCCCGGCCGCCGAAGCTGCCCTCGGCATCGAAAGGTTCGGTCGGAATGCGGTTGTCGATGACGTTGACGACACCGCCGACCGCGCTGCCGCCGTACTGCAGTGCCGAGGGGCCGCGCAACACCTCGATGCGGTCGGTCACCAGTGCATCGACCGGCACCGCATGGTCGTAGCTCAGAGCCGACGCATCGGGCGCGCCGCCGCCGTTCTGCAGGATGCGGATGCGGTCGCCGTCCTGGCCACGGATGATCGGCCGGCTCGCGTTGGGGCCGAAGTAACTGCTGCTCACGCCGGGCAGCCCGTCGAGCGTTTCGCCGAGCGTGGACTGCGAACGCAGCAACAAGGCATCGCCTTTGAGCGAGGCGGTGGGTGCGATCGAATCCGTGGCGCCGAGCGGGTTGCCGGTGACGGTGATTTCCTGCAGCGTGGGCGCCGCGTTAGGGGTCGTTTCAGATTGCGCGTAGGCCGCCGAGGCGGCGAGCAAGGAGACAGCGGCGCCGATGGCGCCACGACGAAAAGAAGGGGTCATGAAATTGAGAAGCTCGTTGAATCGAAAGGAAGCCAGCAGGCGCACGCACGCTGAACGCGTGCGGCAGCCGCCGGAACCGAAAGCAGGGATTCAGCGAGAAGAAGGTGGACCGCGCGCTTGAAACAGCGCGACCCAGCGGGCGAGAACTTCGCCCTGAAAGAAGTCGAACGTGGCCGTCGGCAAGACCAACGGCAGAACGATCAAAGGTACGGCGATGGCCGCCGGCCCGTGGGAAAGCTGGTCGTACAAACGGCATTGCGCGTCGCCGTCCGCGTGATCGGCAAAGAGCGCTGCGAAGCCGGTGAAGTGAGCGGTGCGAACGGCCTTGGCGACGGACTGTCTTGCAACGGCTGAAGCAGCGGGAGCCTTCGTTGCCTCGTCAGTGGCCTGCGGCGCGCCCGGCACGTGCACCACGCCATGCACCAGCCCCATCGTCGACGCGAACCAAAGCGCTACCGCCAGCAAGACGGCGATAAGCGGGTTCGCGCTTAGGCGCGGCAAACGGGACAGACGCAGTAAATGCACAGGGATAAAAGTCAGAACTCGGCCGAAAGACTCAACCCTTCACCTTCGAAGCAAAGGTCTTCTGGAACTTCTCGACTTTAGGGCCGACCACGAAAGCGCAGTAGCCCTGGTTCGGGTTGTTCACGAAATACTCCTGGTGGTAAGCCTCGGCCGTCGAATAGTTCGCAAGCGGCTCGACCTCGGTCACCAAGGGCGAGCGGTAAGTCTTGCTCTCGCCGATTTCGCGAATCACGCCATCGGCCACCTGCTTTTGCGCATCGCTCGTGTAGTAGATGCCGCTGCGGTACTGCGTGCCGGCATCGTTGCCCTGGCGGTTCAGCGTCGTCGGGTCGTGGATGACGAAGAAGATCTCGAGGATCTCGCGCAGGCTGATCTGCGCGGTGTCGAAGACGACCTTGACCACTTCGACATTGCCGGTGCGCCCAGTGCAGACCTGCTCATACGTCGGGTTGATCGTCTGGCCGTTGCAGTAACCGGATTCGACGTCGACGACGCCTTGCACCCGGTCGAAGACCGCTTCGGTGCACCAGAAGCAGCCGCCGCCCAGCACGATGGTTTCGGTTTCGGTTTTGGTAGATGGGTCGATGGAGGTGGACATGGATGACATTGTGGCTTCTTGACGGTTTGAAGGGCGGTCACTACATTACTAACCCGTTAGTCATTAACGTTAATTTGCAATTTCTCGATGCCCTCTCCCCGCTTTTTCACCGACAAGATCTGCCCGATTCGGGGCAAGCGCGAGCGTCGGAAGGAAGCGCGACCGGGCGAACTGCTCGAAGCGGCACTCGACCTGTTCGTCGAAAAGGGCTTCGCCGCGACGAGATCCGAAGAAGTGGCGGCCCGCGCCGGTGTTTCCAAGGGCACCCTCTTCCTTTATTTTCCGAGCAAGGAAGAGCTCTTCAAAGCGGTCGTGGTCGAGAACCTGGCGGGCCGCTTCACCGAGTGGAACCAGGAGTTCAAAACCTTCGAGGGCAGCACCGCC
Source organism: Variovorax sp. LG9.2 (assembly GCF_035018885.1). Taxonomy (NCBI): domain Bacteria; kingdom Pseudomonadati; phylum Pseudomonadota; class Betaproteobacteria; order Burkholderiales; family Comamonadaceae; genus Variovorax; species Variovorax sp. LG9.2. The sequence goes on from NZ_JASJXB010000020.1 coordinate 30,391, forward strand.
GACATGTTGCGCTACTGCATGCGAATCTGGTGGGAGCGCGTCGGGGCGACCAAGGCGTCGGGCCTGACCAAGCTCATGGTGAGCGAGGGCAACAACTTTCCGGAGCTTGCCGCCTTCTACCGGCGAGAAGTCGTGCTGCCGGGCCACGACTTGCTGCGACGCATCCTGCAGCGCGGCATCGACAGCGGTGAGTTCGCGCCCGTCGATGTCGGGCTGGCGATCTACACCATCGTCGCGCCGATGATTTTCCTGATGCTGTCGAAGCACTCGAGCAGCATTTGCATCGACGGAGAAGTGCCTCTCGACCCTGAAAAGTACATCGCGCTGCAGGCCGAGACGGTGTTGCACGGGCTTTCCGCCACCCAGCGGAGCGCGCCATGAATCGCGGCATGAAGTGGGGAATTGCCACGCTTGCCATCGTGCTGGTCGCGGGCGGCGTGTTCCGCGCGATCGGTGCGCGCAAAGCTCAGACGGTGGCCGTCGCCGCAAAGGCGCCTTCGGAGACTGTCGTTCAGCTGGCCGCGGCCGATGTCGTCAGAGTCGCACGCCGCGAACTGGCGCAGACGCTTGCCGTGTCGGGCACCTTGCGCGCCGTCGATTCGGCCGCCGTCAAGGCGCGCGTTGCCGGCGAACTGACCGGCCTCACGGTACGCGAAGGCGACACGGTGACGGCCGGCCAGATCATCGGCCGCATCGAGCCGACCGAGTACGAATCGCGCTTGCGGCAAGCCCAGGAGCAGGCCGACTCGGCCAGCGCGCAGGCCGAGGTGGCTCAACGTTCGTACGACAACAACAAGGCGCTGGTCGACCAGGGATTCATCTCGAAGACCGCGCTCGACACCTCGCAATCGAACCTGAACGCGGCGCGCTCGACGCACCGGGCTGCGCTCGCGGCCGTCGACGTCACCCGCAAGTCCCTCACCGACACCGTGCTGCGCAGCCCGATCGCCGGCCAGGTCGCGCAACGGCTGGTGCAGTCCGGAGAGCGTGTCGCCATCGATGCGCGCGTGATCGAGGTGGTCGACCTGCGCAATATCGAAGTGGAGGCGACGCTGGCCGCGGCCGACTCGATCGCGGTGCGCGTCGGTCAGCGCGCGACGTTGCAGATCGAAGGCAGCGGCCTCGACGCTGCCGGCGCCGACAGCACGGTCGGGGCCACGGTGGCACGCGTCAACCCTAGCGCCCAGGCTGGCAGCCGCAGTGTGCTGGTCTACCTGCGGCTCGACCGCGCTACCGGGTTCAGGCAGGGCCTCTTCGCGCAAGGCCGCATCGACGTCGGGCGCAGTTCAGCGCTCGCGCTGCCACTGTCGGCTGTGCGCATCGACAAGCCGGCCCCGTACGTGCAGATGGTGGCCGACGGGCGCATCGTGCATCGCGCCGTGCAACCGGGAATGCGCGGCCAGGTCGACCGCCAGACGATGGTGGCGTTGACCGGCGTGGACGACGGCACCCTGGTTGTTGCCGGCACGATCGGCCCGCTGCGCGAAGGCACCTTGGTTCGCCTGGCGTCGGGCACCGCGCCGAACTGACCGACATGTGGTTCACCCGCGTCAGCCTCAGGAACCCCGTCTTCGCGACGATGCTGATGCTCGCGCTGGTGGTGCTCGGCATCTTTTCCTACCAGCGACTGCAGGTCGACCAGTTCCCCAACATCGATTTTCCGGTGGTCGTGATCACCACCGAATATCCCGGCGCCTCGCCTGAAATCGTCGAGAGCGAAGTCACCAAGAAGGTAGAAGAAGGCGTGAATTCGATCGCCGGCATCAACGCCCTCACCTCGCGCAGCTACGAGGGGATGTCGGTGGTCATCATCGAGTTCCAGTTGTATGTCGATGGACGCAAGGCGGCCGACGACGTGCGCGAAAAAGTCGCTGCGGTGCGTCCGCTGTTTCGCGACGAAGTGAAAGACCCGCGCGTGCTGCGCTTCGACCCGGCGTCGCGTGCGGTGTGGTCGGTCGCGGTGTTGCCGGACGGCGCCACCGGCAAACAACCCAGCGCTGTCGAACTCACCAACTGGGCCGACCAGGTGTTGAAGAAGCGGTTGGAAAACGTGCGCGGCGTCGGCTCGGTCACGCTCGTTGGCGGGACCAAGCGCGAGATCAACCTCTATCTCAATCCGCAGGCGATGGAGGCGTTCGGCGTCAGCACCGAGCAAGTCGTCAACGCGGTGAGGAACGAGAACCAGGCGCTGCCGGTCGGCTCGGTGCGTTCGCTCGAGCAAGACCGCGTGGTGCAGATCGACGCGCGCATGGAGCGGCCCGAAGACTTCGGCAAGATCATCGTGATGCGCAAGGGCGGTGCGCCGATCCGCATCGACCAGGTCGCACGGGTGAGCGATGGTGCACAGGAGATCGACAGCCTCGCGCTGTACAACGGCCAGCGCACGCTGCTGCTGTCGGTGCAAAAGGCGCAGGACGAAAACACCATAGGCGTGGTGGACGGCCTCGTTAAAGCCATTGCCGAGATCCAGCCGCAACTGCCGCCCGGCATCAGGCTCGAACCCATCGGCGATGCGGCACGGCCGATTCGGGTGGCGGTAGAGAACGTTCGTCAAACGCTGATCGAGGGCGCTCTGCTCACCGTGCTCATCGTCTTTTTGTTTTTGAACTCGTGGCGCTCGACGGTGATCACCGGGCTCACCTTGCCCATCGCGTTGATCGGCACCTTCTGGTTCATGGCGATGTTCGGTTTCACCATCAACATGATCACGTTGATGGCGCTGTCGTTGTGCGTCGGCTTGCTGATCGACGACGCGATCGTGGTGCGCGAGAACATCGTGCGGCACGTACAGATGGGCAAGACGCCGTTTCGCGCGGCGCTCGATGGCACGCAGGAAATCGGGCTCGCGGTGCTGGCCACTACGCTGTCGATCGTCGCCGTGTTCCTGCCGATCGGCTTCATGGGCGGGATCATCGGCAAGTTCTTCCATGAGTTCGGCATCACGATCGTCGCGGCGGTGCTGATCTCGATGTTCGTGAGTTTCACGCTCGATCCGATGCTGTCGAGCATCTGGCACGACCCGTCCATCGACAAGCAGGGCCGGCGCGGCCCGCCAGTGACTTTCTACGACCGCACCATCGGCCGTGTCACCGGCTGGTTCGATCGATCGACCGAGCGCCTGGCCGAGGGCTACCAGAGCATCTTGCGGTGGTCGCTCGGGCACAAGCTCACCACCCTGCTGATCGCACTCGGCATCTTCGTCGGCAGCATCTTCATGGTGCCGTTGCTCGGCACCGAGTTCGTGCCCAAGGCCGACTTCTCGGAAACTGCGATCGCGTTCTACACGCCGGTCGGCTCCTCGCTCGAAGTGACCGAAGCCAAGGCACGACAGGTCGAAGGCATCCTGCGCGAGATGCCCGAAGTGCGCTACACGCTCTCGACCATCAACACCGGCGACGCGCAGGGAAAGATGTACGCCAGCATCTACGTGCGGCTGGTCGATCGCAAAGCGCGCAGCCGCAGCGTCGACCAGATGTCGGCGGTGCTGCGTCAGCGCCTGAGTACGGTGCCGGGCATGACGGTCACGCACGTGGGGCTGCGCGATTCGGTCGGCGGCAACAAGGCGGTCGAGTTCTCGTTGCAAGGCCCGGATCTGCAGGAACTCACGCGCCTGAGCCAGACCGTGATGGAGCGCATCCGCACCATCCCCGGCCTGGTCGATCTCGACTCCAGCCAGAAGCCGAACAAGCCGACGGTGAGCGTCGTCGTGCGGCGCGATGCGGCATCCGACCTGGGCCTGGGCGTGGCACCGATCGCCAGCGCGCTGCGCACGCTGGTGGCCGGCACCACGGTCGGCAACTGGCGCGCGCCGGACGACCAGACCTACGACGTCAACGTGCGGCTCGCCCCTGAAGTGCGCAACTCGCCGGCCGACCTGGAGCGCCTGCCTTTCGTGACCGCCGCCGCCGGCAGCAACGCCGACGGATCCAGCCGCATCGTGCGACTCAACCAGGTCGCCGACGTGCGCGAATCGACCGGGCCGAACCAGATCAACCGCCGTGCACTGGCGCGCGAGGTGAGCGTCAACGCAAACACCGACGGCCGCTCGGCCGGCGAGGTGTCGAACGACGTCAAGGCCGCGCTGGCGGGCATCGCTTTCCCACCGGGCTACGGCTGGCAGTTCAGCGGCGCGACCAAGAACATGCAGGAGTCGTTTTCCTATGCCGTGTCTGCGCTGGCGCTCGCGATCATCTTCATCTACATGATCCTGGCGAGCCAGTTCAAGAGCTTCTTGCAGCCGCTGGCGCTGATGACCGCCCTGCCGCTCACGCTCATCGGCGTGGTGCTGGCGTTGCTGACGTTCCACTCGACGTTGTCGATGTTCTCGATCATCGGCATCGTGATGCTGATGGGGCTCGTCACCAAGAACGCGATTTTGCTGGTGGACTTCGCGATCCGCTCGCGTGCGCCGGGCGTCGATGCCGAAGGCCATGAAGTGCCCGGCCTGGAGCGCGCAGAAGCATTGCTGCTGGCCGCCCGCGTTCGGTTGCGGCCCATCCTCATGACCACGCTGGCCATGATCTTCGGCATGGTGCCACTGGCCTTCGCGATCAGCGAAGGCTCGGAGCAGCGCGCGCCGATGGGCCAGGCCGTGATCGGTGGCGTCATCACCTCCTCGCTGCTCACTCTGGTGGTGGTGCCGGTCGTGTACTGCTACATGGACGACCTTGCCGCCTGGGCGCGCCGCCGCTGGAGCGGCACGGTAGCGGACAAATCGGCAAAGACGGCACCGGCCCTGCCAGCCACGCCACCTAAAATCGAGGGTTTGCCCTGATCCCTCAAGGAAAAAACAGATGATGAATCCCACCCAGACGCAGGAGCGCTTGCGCTTCAACATGATCGAACAGCAGATCCGCCCCTGGGACGTGCTCGACCTCGAAATCCTCGACCTGCTCGCCACGATCCGGCGCGAAGACTATGTGCCGCGAGCGCACCGCGCCCTTGCCTTCTTCGACATGGAGATCCCGCTGCGTGACGGCTCCGTCGCCGGCCAGTTCATGCTGTCGCCGAAGGTCGAAGCCCGCATGCTGCAAGACCTGCACATTCAAAAGCACGAGTCGGTGCTGGAGATCGGCACCGGCTCCGGTTTCATGGCCGCGTTGCTGGCCCACCGCGCTGCGCAAGTGCTGACGCTCGAGATCGATGGCGAGCTGGCCGAAGCCGCCAAGACGACGCTCGCTCGCAACGGCATCACCAATGTCGAAGTGCGCCATACCGACGGATCGAAACCGCTGCCGAGCGGCCCGAGCTTCGACGTGATCGTGCTGAGCGGATCTGTGGCCCGCATGCCGCAGAACCTGCTGGGCTCGCTCAAGGTCGGCGGTCGCATAGCAGCCATCGTCGGCGACGAGCCGATGATGCGTGCCCATTTCGCCACCCGCGTGAGCGAAGGCAAGTGGGAAACGACACAGCCGTGGGACACCGTGGCACCACGCCTGCTCAACTTCCCCGAGCCTTCGCGCTTTTCTTTTTGAACCCGATCGAGGCGACCGACAAATGATCGACCAAGTACGCCCGTCTGATCTCGCTGCATGGTTCGCACAGAACGCGGACGCAACGCCGGTATTGCTCGACGTGCGCGAGCCATGGGAACTGCAAACCGCGAGCGTCGCGCCTCAAGGCTTCACGCTGCTGGCGATCCCGATGAACGAAGTGCCCGCGCGCCTGGCTGAACTCGACGAAGGCCAGCGCATCGCGTGCCTCTGCCATCACGGTGCACGCAGCCAGCGGGTGGCCGCCTTCCTGAGCCAGAGCGGCCTTGCCGAGGTGGCCAACGTGGCAGGCGGCATCGACGCCTGGTCGGCCCAGCACGACGCTGCCGTGCCGCGCTACTGATTTTTCTTCAAGGACTCTTCAATGCCCTTCTGGCCCCGGCTTCTCCCACTTCCTGCCGCGCTCGCAACGTTCTTTGCCGCGGTCGTACCGTCGGCACACAGCCAGAGCTTGATCGAGCTTTTCGACGCCGCACGCGGCTACGACGCAACCTACCAGGGTGCACGTGCGCAGTACGACGCCAGCGTGGCGCGCGCGGCACAGGCCAAGGCCGGCATCCTGCCGGCGGTGGGGTTGACGGCAGGGGCAGGCCGCACCGATCTCGGCATCAACGTGCTGGCCGGCACGCAGGGCTCTGTGGCTCGCGACTACAACACGCAGAACGTCGGCATCAACGCGACGCAGCCGATCTACCGGCCGGCCAACTGGGCCACCTACGAACAGGGCCTGCGGCAAGCCGATATCGCGCAGGCCGTGCTCACCACCGCCGATCAGGACCTGATCGTGCGCGTGAGCCAGGCGTACTTCGACGTGCTGGCCAGCCAAGACAGCCTGGCGCTGGTGCGGGCGCAAAAGGTGGCCGTCGCCGAGCAACTCGCATCGGCCAAGCGCAACTTCGAAGTCGGCACCTCGACCATCACCGACTCGCGCGAAGCGCAGGCCCGCTACGACCTGGTCATCGCGCAGGAGATCGCTGCAGAGAACGACTTGCAAGTGAAGAAGATCGTGCTCGACCAGCTGGTCGGGCGACCGGGCAGCGCGCCGACGCCGCTGGCTGCGCCTGTCGTGTTGCCGACGGCGCTGCCGGCCGACATCAACGCATGGGTCTTGCAGGCCGAAGACATGCACCCGTCCATTCGCCAGGCACGGCTCGGGCTCGATGTCGCGAGTCTCGAAGTACAGAAGGCCGAAGCCGGTCACAAGCCGACGCTCGACGCCAATCTCGGCTACAACGTGACGCGCAACCCGAGCGGCACCAGTACCAGCACGGTCGGCACGCGCATCAACGCGGCGACCATCGGCGTGGTGTTCAACCTGCCGCTGTTCGCCGGCTTCGCAACCGAAAACCGCATCAAGGAAACGCTGGCGCTCGAGGAGCAATCGAAGCAGCAACTCGAATCGACCCGCCGCAGCGTGACGCAGGCAACGCGCTCGGCCTACCTGGGGCTGGTGTCGGGCGCAGGCCAGGTCAAGGCGCTGGAAGCGGCGGAGTCGTCGAGCCAGAGCGCGCTCGATGCGAACCGGCTGGGCTACCAAGTGGGCGTGCGCATCAACATCGACGTGTTGAATTCGCAGAGCCAGCTCTACCAGACCAAGCGCGACCTCGCGCAAGCGCGCTACAACGTGCTGCTGGGCAACTTGAAATTGCGACAGGCCAACGGCACGTTGACGGCGGACGATCTTCAGGCGATCAACTCGACGCTGGCGGCGCCGGGCAGCGCGTCGGCCAACGCTTCGCCGACAGCTCCCTCGGCTGCGACGCAAAGCCCAGTGCCCGTGGCACCTACGCCATCGATCGTGGTGCCTGCGGTGAGGATGCAGCCGTTCAATCCGACACCTCCGGTAATGCCGACCGCACCGCCGGCGCCGCCAGTGATCAATCCGCCGGGTCGCTGAACCCGGGTTCAGTGCGCTCGATAGGCGCGGTGCCCGACATTGGCACCGGCCGCGGCGCGTCTTGCACCAGCGCCAATACGGCTGCGGCCGTACGTTGTGCGGCGCCACGGTTGGACGATGAGAAAGCAATGGCTGCCTCCACCATCGCTTCTCGCTTGCCCGCATTGCCGACCAGCCCCAGCGCCGCCATCACCGCATGTTCCATGTCCGGCACACGCTGCGCCGCGCCAGCCGACAAGGCCAGGTCGGCTGCTTCGGCAAAGTTGAAGGTCGAAGGGCCCATGACGATCGGGCAACCGCACGCGGCTGCTTCGATCAAGTTTTGCCCGCCCAGCGGCTCGAAGCTGCCACCGAGCAGTGCCACGCTGGCAAGCCCGTAATACAGCGCCATTTCGCCGAGCGAATCGCCCAGCCAGATTTCGGAATCGGCCGGCGCACTGGCCGAACTCCGGCGCGCCACGCCGAAACCCTGCGACTCGATCAACGCCGCCACCTCATCGAAGCGTTGCGGATGGCGTGGCACGATCATCCATTGCACCTCGTGCACGCGTTTGGCGATGGAACTGATGGCGGCTTGCGCCGGCGGCACCGGCACCGCGGCGCCGAAGCGCTTGAGCACTTCGAGCAGCATGCGCTCTTCGCCGTCCCGCGAACTTGCCAGCACGACGATCGGTTTGGGCAACGACGCACGCAGCGAATCGGCCGTCGCGAGCTGACGCAAATCGGGCGCCGCATCGAACTTCAGGTTGCCGTAAACACCGGCGACTTTGGCGCCCAGCGACACCAGCCGATGCGCGTCGGTTTCGGTCTGCGCCCACACTGCGGCGAGCGCGCCGTACGCCGGCCGCGCCAACCACGCGAGCCGTTCAGCAGAGGCCAACGACTTGGCGTTGAGGCGCGCATTGGCAAGCACCAGCGGGATGCCGCGCTCGGCACAGGCCGCAGCCATTTCAGGCCAGACCTCGGTTTCCATCAGCACGCCGATGCGCGGTTGAAACCGATCGAGAAAGGCGGCGACCGCCTGCTGCGTGTCCCACGGCAACCAGACCTGCATGTCACCGGGCTCCAGCAGCTTGGCGCCCTCTTCACGACCGGTGGCGGTGCCGTGCGTGAGCAGGATCGGCACACCGGGATGCTGGCGTCTCAGTTCGATCAGCAGGATGCCGGCCGCGCGCGATTCACCGAGCGACACCGCATGGATCCAGCACCAGTCGGTGCCAGTGAGTGCCGCGTCGTAAACGCCGAAGCGCTCTTCCACCGCCACGGCGTATCCGGGTTCTGCGACCGCGCGCTTGCGCAGCTTGCGGCGCAGCATCGGCTGCGCGAGTCGCATCATCGCGCCGTACAGGCGCAGCACCGACGACCTCACGTTGCGCAGGGTCTGCGCGCTCAGTGCGATGCCTCGGCCAGCGTGGCGTCGGGCTTGACCGTCTGCAGCAGCGCCATCATCTGATCCTGGATGCGATGCAGCGCGGCGTCGGTATGGCCTTCGAAGCGCATGACCAGCACCGGCGTGGTGTTCGACGCGCGGATGAGGCCAAAGCCATCGGGCCAGTCCACGCGCAAACCGTCGATCGTCGACACGCTCGCCGGCGCATCGAAGGTCGCCGTCTTGACGAGCTGCGCAACCAAGAGATGCGGCTCGCCTTCGGCGCACTGAACGTTGAGCTCGGGCGTGGAAAAGCTGGTCGGAAGCGCCATCAACACCGCGTTGGCGTCAGGACTCTTGCTCAAGATTTCGAGCAGACGACAGCCGGCGTAGGTGCCGTCGTCGAAACCAAACCAGCGCTCCTTGAAGAAGATGTGGCCGCTCATCTCGCCACCCAGCGGTGAATCGATTTCCTTCATCTTCGCCTTGATCAGCGAATGGCCGGTCTTGTAGATCATCGGCACGCCGCCGGCCGCTTCGATGGCCGGGGCCAGCTGTTGCGAACACTTGACGTCGTAGATGATGGTGCCACCCGGCACGCGCGAAAGCACGTCTTGGGCGAACAGCATCATCTGGCGGTCGGGAAAAATGTTGGTGCCGTCTTTGGTGACGATGCCCAGGCGGTCCCCGTCGCCGTCGAACGCGAGGCCCAGCTCGGCATCGCCCGCCTTGAGTGCGGCCATCAGGTCGTTCAGGTTTTCTAGCTTGCTCGGGTCCGGGTGGTGATTGGGAAAGTTGCCGTCGACCTCGCTGAACAGCTCGGTCACCTCGCAGCCGAGCGCGCGGAAAATGGCGGGGGCCGAAGCACCCGCGATGCCGTTGCCCGAATCGACCACGATCTTCATCGGCCGCGCCAGTTTGATGTCGCCGACGATGCGCTGCGTGTAGGCCTCGGTCACGTCGACCGTGCGAACGGTGCCACCCGGCGCGAGCGTGGCGCTATCGGCCTCGATGGTCTTGCGCAGGCCCTGGATCTCGTCGCCGTAGATCGCGCGGCCGGCCATCACCATCTTGAAGCCGTTGTAGTCCTTCGGGTTGTGGCTGCCCGTGACCTGAATGCCGCTGCGGCACAGCGTGTGCGCCGCGAAGTAAAGCATCGGGGTGGTGACGGCACCGACGTCGATGACTTCGATGCCCGTCGCCACCAGACCGCGGATGAGTGCAGCGGCAAGCGTAGGCCCCGACAAACGACCGTCGCGGCCGACCGCCACCGTCGTTTCGCCGGCAGCGCGTGCCGCACTGCCGAAGGCCTTGCCGAGTGCCTCGGCCACATGGGTGTCGAGGGTGACAGGAACCACGCCACGAATATCGTAGGCCTTGAAGATCGAAGCGTTGATTTGCATGAACAGATTGTAGGCACAAGGCCTTGCGGCCAGATGTCCGGAAATGGCTGATTGTGCGGCGCCATCGTCCTAAGATTGCGCCATGTCGAACCTCACCGCCCCACCGTCACCAGCCAACGTCGCGCCGCTGGAGAACGACGCCTGCTACCTCGCCATGAAGACGCACGACGCACGCTTCGATGGCTCGTTTTTTACCGCAGTGACCTCCACCGGAATCTATTGCCGGCCAGTCTGCCGGGTGCGCACCCCGCGGCGCGAAAACTGCCGCTTCTTTCGCCATGCCGCGCAAGCCGAGGCCGAAGGGTTTCGCCCCTGTCTGCGCTGCCGGCCAGAACTGGCGCCGCGCGCCGCCAGCTGGTCGACCGAAGATGCGTCGCGCATCCTCGCGTTGCAGGCAGCGCGCCTCATCGACGAGCCGGATGCGTGGTCGCACGGTGACGATGACAGCGGCCCCGGCGCAGCACAGATCGCTGCGAAGCTGGGTGTAAGCGACCGCCACTTGCGGCGCATCTTCGAGACGCAGTTCGGCGTGTCGCCGTTGCAGTATCTGCAGACGCGGCGCTTGCTGGCTGCCAAGCAACTCATCGCCGATACGCGCCTGCCGATGACACAGGTGGCGCTGGCCAGCGGCTTCGCCAGCGTACGCCGCTTCAACGATGCTTTCGTCGCGCACTACGGCCTGAACCCGAGCGCCTTGCGGCGTGCCGGCGGCAACGCCGAGGCCCGCGAAGGCCAGCCGATCGAAGTGCGGCTCGGCTACCGGCCGCCGTACGACACCGCGGCGATGATCGGTTTCTTCGAGCGCCATGCGTTGCGCGGTGTCGAGGCGGTGGCGGGCAGCGGCCATGGCATGCGCTTTGCAAGGACAGTGCGCGTGCAGCAAGGCATGCGCATTCACGTCGGCTGGCTGCAGCTCCGCTTCGACACCGAGCGCGAGCAGTTGATGCTGTCGGTCGGCGATTCGCTCGCGCCGGTGCTGCCGATCGTCATCTCCCGGGTGCGTGCGATGTTCGATCTCGATGCCGATCCGATCGCCATTAACGCAGCGCTGCATGAGAGGTTTCCGGATGGCGACGGCTTGCGTGTGCCGGGCACGGCCGACGGCTTCGAGTTGGCGGTGCGCGCGGTGCTCGGGCAGCAGATCACAGTGGCCGCGGCACGAACGATCGGCTCGCGGCTGGTCGAGGCTTTCGGCGAACCGATCGCCACACCGATCGACGGGCTCGACCGGCTCTTTCCGACACCGGCTGCGATCGCCGCAGCGAGCGGCGATGCGCTGGGCCAGCTCGGCATCGTGCGGCAACGCCAGGGCGCCTTGCAGGCCCTGGCGCGCGAAGTCATCGAAGGCCGGCTGGCACTGCACGCGGGCGCCGATGTGCCGTCGACGCTCGTCGCCTTGCAGGCTTTGCCCGGCATTGGCGACTGGACGGCGCAGTACATCGCGATGCGCGCATTGCGGTGGCCCGACGCGTTTCCGGCTGGCGACGTCGCGCTGCAAAAGGCGCTCGGCGTGACGACCGCGCGCGCTGCAGCGGAGGCATCCCAAGCCTGGCGGCCATGGCGCGGCTACGCCGTGCTGCGCGCCTGGCACACGCTGCCTGCAAGCGCAGCGCCGGGCATCAGGACATCGGCTACATCCGCTACAGCCAAGGCAATACAAGAACCAAGGACGAGGACAGGCACCATCGCCTGAGACACCATGAAATTCAAGAACGCAACGATCTACACGACGCACATCGACAGCCGCCTCGGCGGCGTCACGCTGGCCGCCACCGACGAGGGTTTGGCGGGGGCATGGTTCGATCATCAAAAGCACTCGCCCGACACCGCGGGCTGGCAGTCGAACGACGCGCATCCGGTGCTGCGCGAAGCAGCCGCGCAACTGCGCGACTACTTCGATGGCAAGCGGCAGCGCTTCGACCTGCCGCTCGACCTGTCGCACGGCACGGCGTTCCAGCAGAGCGTATGGCAGGCGCTGCTCGCGATTCCTTCGGGCGCGACGACCAGCTACGGCGCGCTGAGTGCCGGTCTCGGCAAGCCGGCCGCCGTGCGCGCAGTGGGCGCAGCCGTGGGGCGCAATCCGATCAGCGTGATCGTGCCGTGCCATCGCGTGGTCGGCAAAGACGGTTCGCTCACGGGCTATGCCGGCGGGCTCGAACGCAAGACAGCGCTGCTCGAACTCGAAGGCGCCTTGTGAGTGGTGCGGTAAAGGGCGCCGTGGGCGTCGCGGGCGCAGCGGTCGAACCAAACCCGCGCCGCTGGCTGATCGATCTGGTGTTGCTCGGTGCGCTCTGGGGAGCGTCGTTTCTGTTCATGCGCATCGCCGCGCCGGAGTTCGGGGCCTTGCCTGCGGCCGCCGTGCGCGTGGGTATCGCAGCACTGTTTCTGCTGCCGCTGTTGCTGGTGAGAGGCCACGGACCGACGCTGGCGCGCCACTGGAAAGCGACGATGCTGATCGGTGTTTTCAACTCGGGCATTCCGTTCGCGCTCTTCTGCTTTGCGCTGCTCACCATCAACACCGGGCTTGCTGCCGTGCTTAACGCGACGGTGCCGATGTTCGGCGCGCTGGTGGCGTGGGCATGGTTCAAGGACCGGCCCGATGGCTCACGCATCGTGGGCCTCATGATCGGCTTCGCGGGCGTCGCAATGTTGGCGAGTCGCAGCGCCGGGCTGCATTCCAGCGCCGACGGCCACGATGCCATGTGGGCCGTGCTGGCTTGCCTGGGTGCGTGCATGAGCTACGGCATTTCGGCAAGCGCCTCGCGTCGTTTTCTCGGAGGCATTCCGCCTTTGGCGACTGCCACCGGCAGCCAGATCGGCGCCACGATCGTGCTCGCGTTGCCGGCGCTGTGGCTCTGGCCCGCGCAGATGCCCAGCAGCCGCGCGTGGCTTGCGCTGATCGCGTTGGGCGTCGCCTGCACGGGGCTCGCGTACATCCTGTTTTTTCGTCTGATCGAACACGCCGGCCCGGCCCGCGCGCTCACGGTGACCTTTCTGGTGCCGGTGTTCGCAGTGCTCTACGGCACCGTTTTCCTCGACGAGCGCATCACGCAATGGATGCTTATTTGCGCTGCCGTGATCGTTTGCGGCGTGGCACTGTCCACCGGCATCGTCAAGCTGCGGCGGCCGGCGGCGGCGCTTTAAATCGCGCTGGCCACGACGTTGATGGAGAGCGCGAGCACCAGCATGTTGAAGGCGAACGAAAGGAGGCTGTGCACCGTCGTGATGTGTCGCATCTCGCGTGACGTGACCTGCACGTCCGACACCTGCGAGGTCATGCCTACGACATAAGAGAAGTACATGAAGTCGAAGTAGTTCGGGTCGAGCTTGCCCGGAAAGTCAAGGCCGGCACCGGCGATCTTGTTGTTCTTTTCTTCCTGGTAGTAGCGGTGCGCATAGTGGAAGGCATAGATGGTGTGGATCATCAGCCAGGAAAGCGCCAGCGACACCACGCCCAGCACGACATGCGCGGCCCGCTCGACATCGCTCAGGCCCTTGACCTGCTTGAGCAACATCACGATGACCCCGACGCTGACCAGCGCCGCTGCAAGCATGGCGGTCAGGATCAACGCGGTCGGCTGGTCGAGCGACTGAGCACGGGCACGCGTGTGCTCGGCGTCGCACGTTTCGGCCAGCCAAAAAGCCAGCATCAGGTAAACCAAAACGCCGCTGCACCAGCCCACGAGCCCTCGCGGGAGGCCATCGAGAGGCCACGCCAGGGTTCCGACGACCAAGCCGACGACGCCTCCATACAGCAGACGTTGCGGGCCCTGTGTCGATGAGAGATGTTTACGCATAGCAGGAATGTATCGGCTGCCACCGCTGCCGGCGCCACAATCGTTCGATGACATTCGTAGTCCGTATCCGCAAGGTCGGGTGGGTCCTGCCCACCTTGAGCGCCATGATTGCCTCTATCGCCTCAGTTACCTTCTCGGACATGGCCCTTGCCGCACCGCCCGGTCGCGTTCCTGACACCATCGAGCAACGTGCCGCCGCCTGCATCGCCTGCCATGGTCGCGAAGGCGCCACCGGCAACACGGCCTTTTTTCCGCGCCTTTCGGGCAAGCCGGCCGGCTACCTCTTCAACCAGCTCCGCAGCTTTCGCGACGGTCGCCGCTTCAACTCCGACATGGCCTACATGGTTCAACATCTGTCCGATCCGTATCTGCTCGAGATTGCCGAATACTTCGCCGGCCTCGATCTGCCCTATCCGCCCGTCGCGACGACGAGTGACGTTACGCCCGAGATGCTGCGGCGCGGCAAGGCGCTGGTCGTCGACGGCGATCGGAGTCGTGGCATCCCTGCATGCGCGGCATGCCATGGCACCGCCCTCACCGGCGTGCTGCCAGCCATCCCCGGACTGGTCGGGCTACCGCGCTTGTACCTGTCGTCGCAACTCGGTTCGTGGCTGACCGGCGAGCGCCATGCGCTCGCGCCGGACTGCATGGCGCAGGTGGGCAGCAAGCTGACGAGTAGCGACATCAACGCAGTGGCTGGCTGGCTTGCATTGCAGCCGGTGCCGGTCGATGCCCGGCCCGCAGCGTCGTTGCCCGGCCCGGCACCGATGGCTTGCAGCGGGATGACGCCATGAGCAACGACAACGAAAAAGACGATCCGCCCCGTTCGATGCTGCGTCGCATCGTGTTCGCCCTGCTGGTGACTACGGCGCTGGCATCGCTGATCGGCGCGGCGCTGATCGGAATGAGGCTGTTAGGCCCCGAGCGCGTTGCGGACGACGCAACTCCAGTCTTCGTCGCCACGGCAGGCCAGGTCGAGCGAGGCCGCTATCTCGCACTCGCCGGCAACTGTGCTGGCTGCCACACCACGCGCGGCGGCGCGGCATACGCGGGCGGCCTGGCCATCGACACTCCCTTTGGCACCATCTATTCGAGCAACCTCACATCCGACAACGCTCATGGTCTGGGCAACTGGAGCGCGGCGCATTTCTGGGGCGCCATGCACAACGGCCGCTCCCGCAATGGCAGGCTGTTGTATCCCGCATTTCCGTATCCGAATTTCACCAAGGTAACGCGCGAAGACTCCGACGCCATCTATGCCTACCTGCGAAGCGTGCCCGCGGTGTCGGTGCGCAACGTGCCGCATGCATTGCGCTTTCCGTACAACACCCAGGCTGCGCTCGTCGTGTGGCGTGCCTTGTCTTTCACGCCCGGCACCTTCGTCGCAGACACACGACAGCCCGCCGAATGGAACCGCGGCGCATACCTGGTCGATGGGCTGGGCCACTGCATCGCCTGCCATGGCACGCGCAACGTGCTCGGCGCCACCGAGGAAAAGCGTGGCCTGTCGGGCGGGCTGATACCGGTCGAGAACTGGTATGCGCCGTCGCTAGCCGACCCGCAAGAAGCGGGGCTGGCTGACTGGCCGACCGCCGACATCGTCGCGCTGCTGCAAACTGGAACGTCGCCGCATGGATCGGTGCTGGGACCGATGGCGGAAGTGGTTTACCAGAGCACGCAGCATCTGAGCGAAGCCGACCTGACAGCGATGGCAACTTATCTGAAGGCATTGCCTGCGGTCGCTGCCGCTGACGATCGAGAAATGGCCGATAGTGCCAAACCGTCAGCAACGAAAGTCAGTCGGCGCGACGTCGGCGTGATGGAGCGTGGCAACAGAATCTTCGATCAACGTTGCGCCTACTGCCACGGCGACGTCGGCCAGGGTGCGCAAGACGCCTACCCGCCGTTGGCAGGCAATCGCGCCGTCAATATGCGCTCGCCGATGAACCTTATCCAGATGGTGCGGCACGGCGGCTTCTTGCCTTCCACGGCCGGCAATCCGCGGCCTTACGGCATGCCTGCGTTCGGTCATGTGCTGGACGACAGCGACATTTCGGCGGTGCTGACTTACGTGCGCGGATCATGGGGCAACGATGCGGAACCGGTGTCGGCGCGGGAGATGATGAAGCGGTGAGGGAGTGAGGGCCTGAGCCATGCAGCACTACTTCTCGCTAGAGAGGCGAAAGTGATGGCGGCTGCAGAGGTCTCCATTGCGGCCGGTGTTGTAATTCACGCTCGATAGCGACAGAAAAACACAGCACCTGGGAGGGTCCATGTCGAACACCTTTGCAACAAGGCGCAAAGCCTTGCGCGTTTTGCCTATGACCGTGATGGTCGTTTTGCCCTTAGCGCTCAGCGCGTGTGGCCTGTTGAGCGGCAACAGCCAGCCGGCGCAAAAGGAGCAGGCCAAGCTCGATATCTCGATCGAGGCCGACCGCGACCTCAACACTGACACCAAAGGCCGCGGCGCGCCGATGCTGCTGCGGATCTATGAACTCAAGTCCGACATCGCCTTTCAGGAGGCCGACTTCTTCGCGCTGCAGAACTCCGACAAAGCCGTGCTCGGCACTGATTTGCTGGCCGTCGACCAGTTCATCATGCGTCCGGGTGAGACTCGAAAAATTCAGCGCAAGTCGAATCCCGAGACGACGGCCATCGCCATCTTCGCCGGCTATCGCGAACTGCCGACATCGGTCTGGCGTGTGGTCCACAAGATGGAAGTGGCGCCCGAGTCGAGCTGGTATCGCGCGGTGATTCCTGCCAACAAGGCGAAGCTGAAGATTGCACTGCAATCCAATGCGATTTTGATGACCGACGAATAATCCGGAACGCAACCCGTCCAGTACGCGAATGAATCAATGAAGGGACTGGATCAGAACCCGATCGAGGGCGCGAAGCAGCAGATCGACAGTGTCACGCAGAGCGTGCCGAAGATGCCGGAGACGCCCTCCTTGGACAGCCTCAAGAGTCCCGCAACCGGACTGAAGAAGTAGCGACCTACAGGCTGCGCAAGTTCAGCTTCTTGGGCGACGGCAAGATTCGTTTGCGCGGCATCGAAGCCTCTGGCAAGTCGGCCGGCAGCGCGTCGATCTCCTCATCGAAGGGCGTGCCGACGCCGGGGATGTAGAAGCGGTAATACCCGTCGTTGGGGGCGTTTTTGAACGCATCGTGCAACACCACCACGTTGCTATGGCTGCATTTGGACGGATCGTTGGTCTTCGTGAGTACCTCGGTCTTGTAGCGCTCCATGTTGTTGTTGGTACCGTCGAAGAAGATGCCCACATGGATCACGGTCGAGCATGGAAGCTTCTTGCCTTTGTAGTCGTCGGTATGCGGCGCAGCCTTGATGCGCTTCATCTGGTCCAGGCAACTGAAGGCGCGGTCTGCGCTTTGCGCGGCGGGAAGGGGTTCGACGGCCATGGGGGATGTCTTTGTTTGTCGGTTGATTCGGCTGAAGTGGCAGGTGAAGCTATTCGGCGCCGGCGGGGTTCTTCGGGTACGCCATGCCGGAGGGATGTCTTTCGTGACCCAGCCCCAAGTTGCTCACCCACACCTTGATTTCGTCGTTGGGCAGGAAGAACACCTGCACATCTCCGCCCTCGCCGTAACGCTCGACCGGGACGGTTTTGCTCAGAGTGCGTTCGATCCAGCAACAGGTCATTTGCTCTTTCGTGGACAAATGTGCAATCTGTGCATATGGCACTTTCCAGTCGCCCATCGTCCAGTCCACCTTCACAGTCAGCCCCGGTGTCCACTGCCCGGGCAGCGTGACGCAGCAAGAGGTCCCGCCACCGCCACCGTAAGGCGGCAGGTTGGAACCGCGAATGTCGTTCACGTAGTACGCCTGCACCCCTTCGGCGGTGAAGTTGTAGCCCGTGATACCCACGGACATCTCCTTGGCCACGCGTGGTGCCGGCGGCTCGCAACCGGCCAGTGCCAAGCTCAAAGCCAATGCGCAGCACACGGTCAGCCAGCGGGCAATGGTGTTGATCGAATTCATGGTGCCTTGGGCAGGTGAATGACTGTGGCGCAAGGGAGCTTCTTGCCCTTGTAGTCGTCGGTATGCGGCGCAGCCTTGATGCGCTTCATCTGGTCCAGGCAACTGAATGCGCGGTCTGCGCTCTGCGCGGCGGGAAGGGGTTCGACGGCCATGGGGGATGTCTTTGTTTGTGTGTGGTCGGTGGATCGGGTGGGTTCGCAGAGGCGGCTACTCGGCCTTGGCGGGATTCTTTGGGTAGCCCATATGCGACGGATGGTTCGGGTTCTGTGGCCCTGCGTCGTATACCCACACCTTGATTTCGTCGTTGGGCAGGAAGAACACCTGCACGTTTCCGCTCTCTTCGCCGTAGCGCTCGACGGGGACGGTTTTGCTCAGGGTGCGCTCGATGGAACAACATTTGATTTGCTCTGCGATCGTCAAATGCTTGCGAGTTTCATAAAGCGTGGTCCAGTGGCCCATCGTCCAGTCCACCTTCACAGTCAGCCCCGGTGTCCACTGCCCGGGCAGCGAGACGCAGCATGAAACTCCGCCACCACCGCCGTACGGGGGGAGATTGGAGGCGTAATTGCCGTTCACGTAAAACTCCTGCACCCCCTCGTTGGTGAAGTTGTAGCCCGTGATGCCCACGGCCATGGCCGGCGCCACGCGTGGTGCGGGCGGGTTGCAGCCCGTCAGCGCCAGGCCCATGAACAAGGCACAGGCCAGCGCCAGCCAGCGGACTAAATTGGATGGGACTTCATGCATGCCAGAAACGCTCAACTGCGGCCCATTGGGAGGCACTCCATTGCTCAACCTCGTCGGGCAAACGCGCAGCGCCACTGCGCACCCGCAACCAGGTTTCACCCAACTCAGGTGTCGCTTCAAACTCCCCAGCCACGCGCAGCGCTAGCGACGTGAAGGCCAACTGGTCTTGTTGTCGCGTGATGCCGAGCGCCGCCGTCCGTTGCAACACGCGCTGCAGCCACACGTGCAGTTGTGCGCCGGTGCGGCTGTCACTCCAGAAAGATTCAATGGGACGCAGGGCAGCGTGCAAGATGTCAGCCGCCGCGTCGTCGAGCATGGCCGCGTACTGCGCGTCGTCGAGTACAAGATCCGACTCCGGCCCTGAAAGCGATGACTCTGACTCGATCACCATGCTCTGCGCGCGTCCTTCGCGGTCAGGCCAGACCCATTCGCGCACGGTGGCTTGCAGTTGCGCCCGCTGGGCCCAGTGCATGTGGCGCAAAAAGCTGCTGAGCACGCGGGTGTCTCCGACTCGCATATAAAGCGGCAAATCGTCAGCGGTGGTGGCGCCGGCCAGCCAGGCCAAGACGCCACCCAACGCACCGGTGCGTCCGGCCGCGATACGTACAAAGCTCACTCCCGGTCGGTCGGCCATGACGGTGCGCATCGATTCCAGCCCATCGTGGGCGTCCATAGCAACCCAGGGCCAGATCAAAAGGCCAAACTCTTCGTATGCACTAAGCGCTGTGTCGTCGAAAGCGCGCAGCGGGGTGCCGTACGCGTCCTGCAGTAGTCGCGCGCCCTCCAAGCCCAAAAGAGCGCCGTCGACGATCGTCCATACGCTGTCATCGCCGCGAAACCGTTGTCCGAGTTGCCCGTGCCAAACCTTGACTTGTTGCAATGTTTCACCCAGCAGCGGGTCTTGAAGGTATCGTCGTTGCATCAACGTACCCCGAATGGCGCACCTGCGGCCAACGCTTTGAGCAGACACTCTTTGCAGACGGACGTGTATTTAGGCTCGGGGAATTTGATGTCCGGCACTGGAAGACTGTCGGGACCGATCATGCTGTGCAGGCTGGCATGCTCGATCCAGGCGCCTTTGGTCCCGTGCACGATGCCCGTGCTGTTCCACCGGCTGTAACTTGTGCCCCCGTTGATCTCCACCTCTTGCTTGGCTGTAATCGTGATCTTGTTAGCGGTGTGGGTAATGTCGAGCTTGGCCAGAAGATTGATGCTGTTCTTCAGAGCACGAATATCGATGTCGGCATTTGCCGCGACCAATCGCATGCCGGCGTTGTACGCAAATAGCCGGATCGCTTCCTTGGCGCTGGCCAGAAGGCTGCCTGCCGTGGATATGGTTGGAGAAGTCGCTGAGAGACGTCGCCCCGGCAGGCAAAGCGGCAAGGGCCGACGCAAGGTCTTTTTCAATGGCCTGCGAGTCGACCTGATAGTGGCGGCAGATGCGATGCAAGTCGCTGTCGTTCAACTGCCAAAGCTGGTGCAGCCAGTGCGTCAGCTCGACATAAGGATTGCCGCGCAGCTTGGCGAATGCAGTGGCCGACTCAATGGCCCGAAACAGTGTGATGTCGAGTTTGCCGAAAAGCGCTCGTCGAGAGATCGCCATTCAGAAGCTCCCGCCAAGGCACGCACTGCGGGTGCGCCGCAGCGCGCGGCAGCACACCCTGCGCTCGCCCCGCTCCCTCAAGAAAACAATTTCGAACATGACCTGCATCCCTGCGTCTTTTTGTAGATCGGGATTCTGGTGCGTGGCGCACCGCGCCGAGAAACTCAATGATCGTCAAAGGTTAACTGGATCACAAACCCAAGCCGTACGTGAACTTGTGCCGGACCCTGTTTTGAACCAGTCATCCGAAAGCATTACTCCGCGAGATCCTGCGACGGTGAGTGATGTTTCGCTCTATGCATCCAACGTCAAATGCTGCCCATGAATAGCAGCGGCAGCGGACGAAGCAAGAAAGCCAATTGTCTTTGCCGCGACCGCAGTCGACACCCATTTATCGGGATTTGCATCCGGCATCGCCTGCCGGTTGGCCGGTGTGTCGAGCACGCTGGGTGCCACGCTATTCACATTAATGCCGTGCAACGAGAGCTCGGCAGCCATCGACTCGACCAACCGCTGCAGCGCGCTTTTGGAGGCGATGTATGCCGACATTCCCGCGAGGCCGCGCCCGGCTGTCTTCGCCGTCACTGCGATCACGCTGCCCGCTTTGCGCTCGATCATCGAAGGGACGAAAGCCTGGGCCACCGCGACGAACGACCACGCGTTGAGATCCATCATGCGATCCCACGCCGCACGCGTCAGTGCATGTGTCTCTTCGCCCATCGCGAAGCCGCCTGCGATGTGCACGACGGTGTCGACGTGCGTGAACGCCGCCAGCACTTGCTTCGCCGCGCCGGCGACTGCAGACGCCGACGTAACGTCTGCCGCGATCAGCAGATGCCGCGAGTTGTCCAGGCCAGGATACGTGCTGCTCAGGTGTTCGGCGCTATGGTCCAGCAGCGCGACACGCGCGCCCGCATCCAGAAAGTACTGCGCGACCGTGCCGCCCAAGGCACCCGCGGCGCCGGTCAATACGACGTTTTGTGGCGTGTTTGCTTCGATCATGGTGTTTCCCTCAAGCCGGCGACAAAAACGCATCCTAGCGCGGCCTGTTTTTGCTGGGCTATAATCGAAGGATTGCCTGATGACAGCGATGTCGATTCAGGGGCTCTTAGCTCAGTTGGTAGAGCAGCGGACTCTTAATCCGTAGGTCGAGTGTTCGAGTCACTCAGGGCCCACCACCAAACATCCCGTGGTATTGAAAAGCCTGCTATTTAATCAATAGCAGGCTTTTTTCATTTCGCGATCGGATCGAACTTCCCCGCCACTTCGTCGACCGACGTGTTCTGCGCGCCTGCGATGAGCCAGCGGCCGTCACGCTTCACCAGAAACATGTCGCGGCGCATCCGTCAGTTTTCAGCCGCGATGGCAGTGTTCGCCCCGGCGTGTCCGTCGAGTCATCCACTGTACCGACAAGCGGCATGAAAGGATTGGACAGCGGCTATGTGGGATTGAACCCAATCGGTGCGCATAGTTAATCGAGCGCCACGAGACACTCATATATGCCAACCGCCTGCAGTCGCTGAAGCACTGCGATCCCATGACAACGCGGCTTTTGCTGCGTTTGAAGATCGGATCACTGCCACTTTGCATGCGGCTGGAATGCCGATTGGGTATCGGCACAGAGTCCTTCATTTCGACCGCACACTCGCGAGGAGTAAAGTCGAGTCCTTCACAGTCCCTGGAATTACTTATGGCGCAGACATACGAGCAAGTGCAAAAGCAGATCGAGTTGTTGCAGCAGCGAGCACAGAAACTACTCCAACGCGAGGCTATTGGAGTCATCGAGCGCATCAAGGAAGCGATAGCGCACTATGGAATCACGGCTGCGCAACTTGGCTTCGAATCCAGCACTGCGCCGAGCGTGACGGTGGCTTCCAAGGCCAAGTCTTCGGCATCGCAATCTCCCAAGTTCGCCGATGGCAATGGCAACGTCTGGAGTGGTCGCGGACCGCGTCCGCGTTGGCTTCGCGAAGCACTGACGGCTGGAAAAGCACTCGAAGACTTCGCCGGAACGGCGACAACGACGGCCGCAAACGCCCTGCTTCCAAAGACAATAAAGAAAGCAAAGCAAACCAAGCGGAAAAACGCAGCGGCGAAGGCGAAATCGACGTCCAGGCCGCGCTACAAAGACGACGCAGGACGGGAGTGGAGTGGCATGGGCCCGCGTCCCAAGTGGCTGAAAGAAGCCATCGAGTCCGGAAAGACTCTGGAACAACTTTCCAGCTGAACAGTCTCTGACGGATTGCTGACCGAACCGGCAGGCTATGCGAACCCCTCGTGATGCGCGCAAGCCGATTGAACAATCGATTTGCGAGCGGGTCATGGTTTTTGCTTGCGTGCAGGCGTTGGGCAAACGTTAGGGCTGGTCGTCAAGCAGGGCTTCGGCCGGCCGGACCAGTTCGGCCCTAAGACGCCGACACCCTTAAACGCGTTGCTGGAATACCTGCGCAGCGCGCTGTTGTATGCGAGGGTCTATGCGAGGTTCAACGCGCGACGCCGAGCAACCGCTCCAGCACCTCGGGCTGCACCCGCAAGGCTGCTGCAGTGTCGGCATGCACCACGGTCCCTTGGTCGAGCACCACGGCTTCGTCGGAGATCGCGAGGATCGCCTGCGGATGCTGCTCGACGATGATCGCCGACAGCCCCTCGTCTTGCGTAATGCGGCGGATGGCGCGCAGCAACTCTTCCACGATGATCGGCGCCAACCCTTCCAACGGCTCGTCGAGCAGCAGCAGCTTGGGGTTGACCACCAGCGCACGGCCGACCGCCAGCATCTGCTGCTCGCCGCCCGACAACTGCGTGCCCAGGTTGCCCTTGCGCTCTGCCAGCCGCGGGAACATCTCGTAGACACGCTGCGCGTTCCACTTGCCGGTGCGCTCCACGGCTGTGAGGTTCTCATGCACCGTGAGCGACTTGAAGATGTTGCGCTCCTGCGGCACCCAGCCTATGCCCGCAGCAGCGCGCTGGTGCGGCGCGAGCTTGTGCAGCGCAACCGCAGACGCGCCGGCGCCCAGCGTGATGCTTCCGCCATGCTGCCGCGTCGCGCCGGCCAGCGTGTTGATCAGCGTGGTCTTTCCCGTGCCGTTGCGGCCCAGCAGTGCCAGCGTCTGCCCTTCGCCGAGGGTCAGCGAAATACCGGTAAGCACCACGGCCTCGCCGTAACCAGCGCTCAGGTTCTCGATGCGGAGCAACTCAGACATGCGCCGCTCCTGCCAAGTTGTCGGAGCCGCCCGTCCCAACAGCTCCATGGCCGAGGTACACCTCTTTGACCTTCGGATCGTTGGCGATGGTGTCGGGGTCGCCCTCGGTCAACAGCGTGCCGTTGACCAGCACCGTCATGCGATCGGCGAAGCTGAAGACTAGGTCCATGTCGTGCTCGATCAGCAGCACCGACACATCGGCCGGCAAGGCGGCGACAGTCTGCAGCAACTCCTCACGCTCCCCCGCCGGCACGCCGGCCACCGGCTCGTCGAGCAACAGCACGCGCGGCTCGCACGCCAGCGCAATGGCGATTTCGAGGAGACGTCGCTTGCCATACGCCAGGTGCTTCACTT
Source organism: Variovorax sp. LG9.2 (assembly GCF_035018885.1). Taxonomy (NCBI): domain Bacteria; kingdom Pseudomonadati; phylum Pseudomonadota; class Betaproteobacteria; order Burkholderiales; family Comamonadaceae; genus Variovorax; species Variovorax sp. LG9.2. The sequence goes on from NZ_JASJXB010000020.1 coordinate 54,250, forward strand.
GTTGCGACGCAACTTCTGCAAGACGAAATTGGTCGAGCAATTGCGCAGCACGTTCGACCACCGCCTTCGATGCGCCCAGCGGTTTCCACCACTGCGCCGCACCGCCTTGCTGCTGCGACACGACCAGCGCCAGCGTTTCCAGCGGCGTCATCGAATCGAAGAGTTGGTTGATCTGAAACGTGCGCACCATGCCGCGTGCGACGCGCAGATGCGGCGGCAGTCGGGTGATGTCCTGGCCCAGCAATTCGATGCGCCCTTCGGTCGGCGTCAGCACGCCGGTCAGGATGTTGATGAGCGTCGTCTTGCCTGCGCCGTTGGGGCCGATGAGCGCGTGACGCGCACCGCGCTTGAGCGTGAGCGAGACATTGTTGGTCGCGGTGATGCCGCCGAAACGCATCACCAGGCCGGTGGCGGCGAGAACGGTTTCGGTGACAGCGGTGTCGGTCACTTCGGCATTCATGCGCGTTTGAACAAGGTCGATGGCTTGAACAAGCGCTCGCGCCCGACCAGCACCAAGATGACCAGGATCAAGCCGATCCAGAACATCCAGTACTGCGGCGTCACCGCAGACAGCCAGTTCTGCAACAGCTTGAAAACGATGGCGCCAGCCACGCCGCCGTAAAGCCAGCCCACGCCGCCGATCACCAGCATCAGAAGCACGTCGGCCGAGCGGTCGAAGGCCAGCACGTCGAGCGAGGCGAAGCCGGTGGTTTGCGCGAGCAGCGCGCCCGCCGCGCCCGCCACGCCTGCGGCGACCGTGTAGATCGTGACCAGCCGCGCCGCCACCGGAATACCGATGGCCATGGCACGCAGCCGGTTGTCACGAATCGCCTTCAGCGTCGCGCCGAAGGGCGAGTGCACGAGCCGGCGCATCAGCAGAAAAAGCACCAGCATCACGACGAGCGAATAGGTGGCCGCGGTGCGACCGAAGAGGTCGAACTCGAAAAACCCGAGCACCGGCGCCATCACCACGCCTTGCAAGCCATCGGCGCCGCCGGTCAGCCAATCGAGCTTGTTGGCCAGCTCCAGCAAAAGCAATGCAGTGCCGAGCGTGACCATCAGCCGCGTGAGGTCGCTGCCACGCAGGATGGTGACGCTGGCGATCGTGCCCAGCGCCGCCGACAGCACGATCGCGACGAACAGACCGACGGTCGGGTCCGGCATCACGAGCTTGGCGAACAACGCCGCCGCATAGGCACCGAAACCGAAGAACGCCGCATGACCCAGCGACACGATGCCGGCATAGCCGAGGATCAGGTCGAGCGACATCGCGAACAGCGCCACGATGGCGATCTCGTTGACCAGCAGCGCATGCGACGGCACCAGCCACGGCAGCGCGAACGCGACGATCCACACCACGAATTCCCATGGCCGCCAACGTGCCTTATTCAGCAGAGCGAGGCGCGCGACATCGCCGTTCATCAACGGCCTCCCTTGCGCGTGAAGAGGCCCTGCGGCCGCCACATCAAGATCAAAATCATCAGCAGGTAGACGGTAAAGGCGCCCATCTTGGGAATGAAGTATTTGCCGGCCACATCGGCAATGCCAAGCAGCAGTGCAGCAGCAAGCGGCCCGGTGATCGAAGACGTGCCACCGACCGACACCACGATCAAAAAGTAGATCATGTACTTGAGCGGAAACGTCGGATCGAGCCCAAGGATTTCCGCACCCAGAGCACCGCCCAGGCCGGCCAGCCCCGAGCCGACCGCGAAGGTCAGCAGGAAGACGATGTTGACGTTGATGCCGAGCCCCGCCGCCACGCGCGGATCGTCCACCGCGGCACGCAACCGACTGCCGAAGCGCGTCTTCGAAAGGATGAGCTGCAGCACGACCGTCAGTACTGCGCACACGCTGATGATGAAGAGTCGGTAGTGGCCCATGCCGAGCATCAGTGCGCCATCGCCGATCTCGGTGCGACCGCGCAGCCACTCGGGCAACTGGATGTTTTGCTGGGACGATCCGACGAAGTAGTCGACCGCCGCTACCGCCATGAAAGCCAGGCCGATCGAAAACAGCACCTGGTCCAGATGCGACTTGCCGTACATCGGCCGGTACAGGGTGCGTTCCAGCAACGCACCCGCGGCACCGACGACGACGAAGGCCAGCGGCAGGCACCACAAGAACGGAATGCCGAGCTTCTGCATCGCGAACACGGTGAGGTAGCCGCCCGCCATCGCGAAAGCGCCGTGCGCCAGGTTGATGAAGTTCATCAACCCCAGCGTGACGGCGAGCCCGACAGCGAGCACGAACAGCAGCATGCCGTAGGCGACGCCGTCAAAAAGAATAGTCAGCAAAGCTCGCCCCCCGGCCCGCTGGACATCACTTTTTGGCTTTGCCCGGGTCTTTCACAGCCTTGATCACATCGAACTCGACGTTGTAAAGCTGCCCGTCCTTCTTCTCGACCTTGCGCAAATACACGTCCTGCACGATGTCGCGCGTTTGCGCGTCGATCAGCACTTCGCCGCGCGGGCTCTCGAAGACCTGGCCCTTCATCGCCGCCAGCAAGGCATCGCTGCCGCCCTGGCCCTTGGTGGTCTTGAGCGCCTCGTAAATCACGCGCATGCCGTCGTAACCACCGACCGCCATGAAGTTGGGCCGCATGCTCGGGTTGGCCTTCTTGAAAGCCTCGACGAACTTCTTGTTGGCGGCCGACGGGTGCGCCGCCGAGTAGTGGTGCGAGGTGACCACGCCGAGTGCGCCATCGCCCATGTCGTTCAGCTGGTCGTCGTCGGTCACGTCGCCGGTCGCGATCAGGCGGATGCCGGCCTTGTCCATGCCGCGTTCAAGGAACTGTTTCATGACCGCAGCGCCGGCGCCCGACGGCACGAAGACGAACAGCGCATCGGGCTTGTCGTCGCGCACCTTCTGCAGGAATGGCGCGAAGTCGGGGTTGCGCAGCGGCACGCGCAGCTTCTCGATGACCTTGCCGCCGTTCAGCTGGAAGCGCTCGGTGAAATACTTTTCTGCGTCGTTGCCCGGGCCATAGTCGGCCACCAGCGTGACAACGGACTTGATGCCATTCTTGGGGGCCCAGTCACCCATCGGCAACGACACCTGTGGCAACGTGAAACTGGTGCGCACGATGTACGGCGACGCCTCGGTGATGCTCGACGTAGCCGCCGCCATGACCACCTGCGGCGTCTTGGACTGCGTGGAGATCGGCGCGACGGCCAGCGCCAGCGGTGTCAGGCCGAAGCCTGCGAGCACGTTGACCTTGTCGTTGACGACCAGCTCCTGCGCGAGGCGCTTGGTCACATCGGGCAGGCCGGTGTCGTCCTTGACGATCAGTTCGATCTTCTTGCCGGCGACGGTGTCGCCGTTCTGCGCCATGTAGAGCTTGGCGGCCGCTTCGATCTGGCGGCCGGTCGAGGCCGACTGGCCCGTCATCGGCAGGATCAGGCCGATCTTGAACTTGTTGTCCTGCGCATGAGCGGCCAGCGGAAGGGCCAGGGCCAGCGCGGTCAGGCCGGCGGTCTTGGCAAAGAAGCGACGATGCATGAGTGTGTCCTCGGACGGGGATAACAAAAACGTGAACCTCTGATTGTCGGCACTCGACGGGCGCAGACCCTCATGGTAAATACTGCAGTGTTCGTTGTGCGAACAAATGTTCGATTAAATTCACCGCGACGCCGGAATCTAGCATTCCCGGCAGCCTTGCCTGCGCCATTCGATACGGGCTCCGATACGATCCTTCCTTCCTTTGTAGATCCTTCTCGCAGATTCGATGGAGACACCATGACCGAACACGCCCATTTGCCCGCCCACTACGACCACGTCGGCAGCTTTCTTCGCCCCAAGTACCTGCTCGATGCACGCGAGCAAAAAGCCAAAGGCACCATCACGCCGCAGCAACTGCGCGAAGTCGAAGACAAGGCGATCACCGAGATCGTCAAGTTCCAGGAAGACGTCGGCCTGAAGAGCATCACCGACGGCGAGTTCCGCCGCACGTACTTCCACATCGATTTTCTGGAGCAACTCGGCGGCGTCAAGACCGATATTCCGGTGACCATTCGCCGGCCCGACGGCACCGAAGAGCTCGCGCCGCCTGTGATGCGCGTGATCGACAAAGTCACCCACAAGCAGAACATCCAGCTCGCCGACTTCGAGTACCTGAAGTCGCAGGTCGCGGCCGGCCGCACTCCCAAGGTCACCATCCCCTCGCCCACCATGCTGCACTTTCGCGGTGGCCGCGCCGGCATCAGCAAAGAGGCGTATCCGGAACTCGACCCCGCGTTCTACGACGACGTGGCCAAGGCCTACGGCGACGAGCTGCGCTCCCTGTCCGCTGCCGGCTGCAACTACGTGCAGATGGACGACACCAACCTCGCCTACCTGTGCGACGAGCACATGCGCGAAGCCGCCCGCCGCCGCGGCGACGATCCCAATGAACTGCCGCATCGCTACGCTACCTTCATCAACAAGGTGGTCGCACAGAAGCCGCCCGGCATGCTGCTCGCCATGCACCTGTGCCGCGGCAACTTCAAGAGCACCCACGCGGCCGCCGGCAACTACGAGCCGGTAGCCGAGGCACTCCTCAAAGAGATGGACCTCGACGCCTACTTCATGGAGTACGACGACGCGCGCTCCGGCGACTTCAAGCCCCTGCGCTACCTGCCCAAGGGCAAGACCGTGGTGCTCGGGCTGGTGACCACCAAGTTCGGCCAGATGGAAGACAAGGACGAACTCAAGCGCCGGATCGACGAAGCCGCCAAGTACGCGCCGATGGAGCAACTCGCACTGTCGCCGCAATGCGGTTTTTCGAGCACCGTGCACGGCAACAACATTGCGGTCGAAGCGCAGCGCGCCAAGCTGCGCCTGGTGATTGAAACAGCGCAGGAAGTCTGGGGAAGCTGACGTGCTGACGCTCTTCTCGGGTCCGCTCAGCATGTTCGGCGCCAAGGTGCAGATCGCGGCGCTCGAGAAGGGCATCGCGTTCGAACTGGTCATGGTCCCGTTCGATCGTGACGACCGCTACCTGCCTCTGCATCCTGAGGTCGCGCGCATCAATCCGAAGAATCAGGTGCCGGTGCTGATCGACACGTCGGTCAGCGATGGCCCGCTCGAACTGTTCGACTCGACCCAGTTGTTCGAATACCTCGAAGACCTGAAGCCGGAGCCCGCGCTGTGGCAGTCGGGCATCGCGGCGCGTGCCCACACGCGCCAGCTCGAACTGAAGTCCGACGAGGTGTTCTTCCCGCATGTCATCAAGCTCTTCGGCTTGCAGGACGACATGCAGAGCGCCGCGGCACAGGCCGCTTGTGCGGGTTGCGCTGCGTTCTACGAGTACCTCGAAGCGCTGCTCGCCGGGAAGGACTATCTCGCGGGCGGCTACTCGTATGCCGACATCGCTTTCTACGTCGCGCAGACCTATGCGGAGCGCAAGGGTGCATTGATGACCACGGAGGCGCCACGCCTCATAGCGTGGCGTGAACGCGTTGGGCGGCGCCCTGCGGTTGTGGAGGTCATCGCGCCGATGATGCAATTCCTGGCGTCGCAAAACCGCGGCGTCCCGCTGCATTTGCAACACCTCCTGCACGAAACGGTGCCGCACCGTCCGCAACAGCCTCGCAGCGACGCCTGATGCTGCACGCGCTGGTCGCCTGGCTGCCGTCGCCCGCCCAGCATTTTTTGTTCGGTGCGCTGGCCGTACTGGCCTACGTGCTCACCACGCGGCTGCGGCGCGAGCAGCGCGCACCGTCCACGGCCATCGCCTGGGTCATGGGGCTCGCGCTGGTGCCGTACCTGGTGCTACCGATGTACCTGATGTTCGGCCGCCGCAAGCTGCGACCGGGCGGCTCGCCACGACCGCCCCGCATAGCACCACCGGGCCACTGGGCGGCCGAACTTATCGAAAGCTTCGGCCTCGCCGCGCCGAGCCGCTGCGAAATCCGCATGCACGCCGATGGACAGCACGCTCGCGACGCGCTGTTCGAGGTGATCGAAGGCGCACGCGAACGCCTCGACATCTGCACATTCATCATCGGCGATGACGCATTCGGCCGCGACGTGATCGAGCGGCTCGCGCGCCGCTCGCGACAGGGCCTGAAAGTGCGCGTGTTGCTCGACGGCTTCGGCGCGCTGAGCTTGCCGCGCCGCTACTTCGACACGTTGCGCGAGGCCGGCGGCGAAGTGGCGGTGTTCCGGCCGATCTTCAGCCTGCGCCGCGACGGGCCGCGCAACCTGCGCAACCACCGCAAGCTCACGATAGCCGACGACAGTTGGCTCTGGTCGGGCGGCCGCAACCTGGCCGGCGAATACTTCAACGGCAACGAGGCACACCCGGTCGCGTGGCGCGATCTCTCGTTCGATTTGCGCGGTGAAGTGGCCGCTGCGGCAGCACGCCAGTTCGATCACGACTGGGCCTCGGTGCGCGGCCGCAAGCCCCGTTCCATCGGTCCCGACGCCGCGCTGCCCCAGGGTGGCACGCTGGCCCAGTTTCTCCCCAGCGGCCCGGACCAGACCGAAGACACGGCGCAGTCGCTGCTGCTCGACGCCTGCTTTCGCGCCGAGCACCGCATCCTCGCGATCACGCCGTACTTCGTGCCCGGCGACGGTCTGCGCGACGCCTTGCGGCTGGCGGCGCGCCGCGGCGTGCAAGTGACGCTCGCGATACCCCAGCATTCGAATCACCGGCTGGCCGATTTCGTCCGCACCCGCGCCATGCGCGACCTTGCCCGTGCCGGCGTCACCTTCCGGATGCTCCCCTTCATGGCGCACGCCAAAGCCGTGGTGGTCGACGACACGCTGGCGATGTGCGGTTCCATCAACCTCGACCTGCGCAGCCTGCTGCTCAACCACGAGGCCGCCGTGGTGTTCTACGGCGAGCCCGAAATCGAATGGCTGGCCGAGTGGATCGAAACCACCGCGTCGGCCGGCGAGCGCTATCGGGCGCGCTCGCCGGGCATCGTGCGCGACATAGCCGAAGGCTTGCTGCTGACCATTGCGTTCCAGCTCTAGCGGGACTCGCCGAACGCCTGGAACCGTTCGAAGAGACAATGCGCTTCATGGCTGAAACCGCATCGCTCGAAACCTTTCTGAACCCCTACACCCACGGATTCGCGAGGGTCGCCGTCGCAGTGCCGCGCAATCGCATCGCCGACCCGGTTTTCAACGCCGCCGAGACCATCGCAATGTATCGCCAGGCCGCAGCCGACGGTGCCGCGCTGGTCGCGTTCCCGGAGCTGGGGCTGTCGGCTTACACCTGCGACGACCTCTTTCATCAGGCCGCCCTGCTCGAAGCCTGCGAGGTCGCGTTGCAAGCGGTGGTCGATGCATCGCGCGACATCGGCGCGGTGGCCATCGTCGGACTGCCGCTGCGCGTCGACCATCGCCTGTTCAACTGCGCGGCGCTCGTGGCCGGGGGGCGGTTGCTCGGCGTCGTGCCCAAAACCTATCTGCCCAACTACAGCGAGTTCTACGAGGGGCGGCAGTTCAACGGTGCCGACAGTGCGCTCGCGACCGATATCGACCTGTGCGGCGAGCGGGTCCCGTTCGGTTCGGAGCTGATATTCCATGCGCGCGATCTGCCGCTGCTCAAGATCCATGTCGAGATCTGCGAAGACGTGTGGGTGCCGCTGCCGCCATCGAGCTTCGCGGCGCTCGCGGGCGCCACGGTGCTGGTCAACCTGTCGGCATCGAACATCACGATCGGCAAGTCGAGCTATCGGCACCAGCTGGTCAGCTCGCAATCGGCGCGTTGCCTGTCGGCGTATTTGTATTCGTCCGCCGGCATCGGCGAATCGACCACCGACCTGGCCTGGGACGGCCAGGCGCTCATCTACGAAAGCGGCGAGATGCTCGCCGAGAGCGAGCGCTTCAGCAACCGGTCGCACGTCATCAGCGCCGACGTCGACCTGGAGCGCCTGTCGCGCGAACGCATGCGGCAAAACACCTTCGGCGTGTCGGTGCAAAAGCACAAGGCGGCGCTGGCCGACTGGCGCACCATCGAGTTCGACTTGAAGGCGCCCACCAGCGTGCCGGGCGGCCTGCGCCGCAGCGTCGAACGGTTCCCCTATGTACCGGCCAACGCCGCGACGCTCGACGAACGTTGCCGCGAGGTTTTCAACATCCAGGTGCAGTCGCTGGTGCAGCGGCTGGAGGCGAGCCACATCGACAAGGTCGTCATCGGCGTGTCGGGGGGGCTCGACTCGACCCACGCGCTGCTCGTCTGCGCGCAGGCGATGGACCGGCTGAAGCTGCCGCGCGCCAACATCCTCGGCTTCACCATGCCCGGCTTCGCGACCAGCGACCGCACGCTGGCGCAGGCGCACCAGTTGATGACGGCCATCGGTTGCACTGCGCGCGAGATCGACATCCGTCCGAGCTGCACGCAGATGCTGTCCGACCTGGGCCATCCGTACGGCAGGGGCGAGCCGGTGTACGACATCACCTTCGAGAACGTGCAGGCTGGCGAGCGCACCAGCCACCTGTTCAGGCTGGCCAATTTCAACGGCGGCATCGTCGTCGGCACCGGCGATTTGAGCGAGCTCGCGCTGGGCTGGTGCACCTATGGCGTGGGCGACCACATGTCGCACTACAACGTGAATGCGAGCGTGCCGAAGACACTCATCAAGCACCTGGTGCACTGGGTCGCGCATCAAGAATTTCTGTCGCGCGAAGGCAGTGCGACGCTGCTCGCGATCCTCGACACCGAGGTGAGCCCGGAGCTGATCCCGACCGATGCCGCGAGCGCCGCCGGCACGCAACCCGGCCAGAAGACCGAAGACACGATCGGCCCGTACGAGCTGCAGGATTTCCACCTCTACTATGTGCTGCGCTACGGATTCAGGCCGACCAAGGTAGCCTTTCTCGCGTACACCGCGTGGCACGACCGCAGGCTGGGCCTGTGGCCCGATGCGCTGCAGGGAGAGCGCAACGAGTACGCCATCGGCGATATCCGCAAGCACCTAGGCACCTTCCTGTACCGCTTCTTCAAGACCAGCCAGTTCAAGCGCTCGTGCGTGCCCAACGGACCCAAGGTCGGCTCGGGCGGCTCGTTGTCACCGCGGGGAGACTGGCGCGCGCCGAGTGATTCCGAAGCCGAAGTGTGGATGGCCGACCTGGCGCGCGTGCCAGAGCGGTGAGTTCAGGACCCGGCGCGGTGCCGGGGCGAGCGCCCGCTCTTGCGCTTGTTGCGATAGCTCGCATTGCCGAGCCCGGTGCCAATGGTCAACACGGCCCAGCGCTTCACATCCTGCATGAAGGGCAACTCGCTCAGTCCCTGCACCACCGCGTCGTTGTGCATCAACGCCTCGGTAGGCTCGTCGCCGATCAGCGGAATCTTCTCGCACAAGGCGGTCGGCAGATGGAAGTCATCGCGCTCCCAGTTGCCCGGCAGGTTCTGCGCACCGCGCGCGATCGAGCCGTCCCGCCGGATGATCCCGGGGCAGGCAATGCCGACGAAAGGCGCCAACCGGATGTCCTTCTTGTGGCTGTAGGCAATCATTTCTTCGAGCATTGCGACCAGCCCGTCGACCAGTTCGGCCTGCTTCGGGTTGTCGTCGGCATGGCGCCACTTCTGGCGCTTGACGACGCGAGCCTTCGACAGGTCACTGGCCTTTTTCCAGCGCGGCTCGACGATGCCGCAACGCACGTTGGTACCGCCGATATCGAGCGCGAGAATGGCGTCGTAGTCGGTCACCATGCGCGGCGGCGCCAAATGCACCCAGCCCAACAAACCGCCGTCGTCGACCTCGTGCCGCAGCCGCGCGAGGCCGACCTGCACGTTGTCGGCATCGAGCATCACCGCAGCTTGCAGGATGGCGCGCTCGCCCACGTCGCTCTCCGGAAAGCCGCCGCCGATGACGATGCGCTCTACGCCTTGCCACGCCTTTTGTCGCATGTACCGCTTGATCACACCCGCCAGCTCTCCGGCAAATTCTTCAATGGCGCCTTCCACCGCATCGGTGGCCTCGGTCGCGTCTTTCATCTGCAGCATCTGGTCGATCTCGCTCTTGCTGAGATCGGCCGATCGCGCATTGCCCATCGGGTCGACACCGTTCCGGCGCTTACGCTTGCGCCAGACATCGAGCAGCTTCCGAAATGCCGTCTGGCTGGCGCGATCACCGATGAAACCATCGTCGTCGCGCACTTCGAGGTTGTAGCTTTCGATGATGACCGACGGCATGTTGCGCGTGCCGTGCAGGCCGGCAGTTGCAGGGACCGGCTCGGTCATGGCCTCTGGGGCTTCTTTCAACGGCTTGGCGGGAGAAGGCGTTTTGGCTTTGTTCATGCGTGTCCGGACTCTGCGCAATTGCAGGCTCGCCGTCATCGGCCACGCCCACGAACGACTGTAGGAATCGGGCGTGACGTGCGCGGGGACGCACGGCGTTCGCTTTGGCGCCGATACACTGCGCCGATGCAACCCCTCCGCCACCTTCGGCTCGCAATGGCTACCGCAGTGGCGCTCTTCCTGCTCGCCTCGACCGCATTCGCCCAAGTCAACGAGACGCTGCGCATCGGCTCCAAGCGCTTCACCGAGTCGTACATCCTGGCCGAGGTGGTGGCGCAGACTGCCGCTCCCTTCACCGGCACGCCACCGGTCATTCGCCAGGGCCTGGGCAATACCGCGATCGTGTACGAAGCATTGCGCTCCGGCGGCATCGACATGTATGCCGAATACACCGGCACCATCGCGCTCGAAATCCTGAAGAGCGACAAGCCGATGTCGCGTGAAGCGATGAGCGCCGCGCTGGCGCCGCTGGGTCTCGGCGTCGGCGCGCCGTTCGGCTTCAACGACGGCTACGCGCTGGCAATGCGCGCGGCCGACGCCGATCGGCTCGGTATTCGCAACCTGAGCGACCTTGCCAAGCACGCCGAACTCCGGCTCGGCCTCTCCAACGAGTTCATCGGTCGTGCGGACGGCTGGAAAGGCTTGACGACGGCCTACGGCCTGTCGCAGTTGCCAACCGGACTCGACCATGGTCTTGCCTACGACGCGATCAAGGCACAGCAGGTCGACGTCATCGACATCTACACCACCGACGCCAAGATCGACAGCCTCGGCCTGCGCGTGCTGCAGGACGACCGCAACTACTTCCCGCGCTACGACGCCGTGGTGCTGTACCGGCTCGACGTGCCCACGCGCTCTGCCAAGGCCTGGGCCGCGATCGAAAAGCTGCAGGGCCGCATCGACGAGCGCGCCATGATCGCGATGAACGCGCGCGCCGAGTTGCAAGGCGCCGGCTTCGACGTGATCGCGCGCGACTTTCTCTCGGGCAGCAAGGGCGATACGGCCGAGCGTGGCTTCATGGCCAAGCTGTTCGGACCCGACCTGTGGCGGCTCACGCGCCAGCACCTGCTGCTGGTCGGTGTCTCGGTCGGGCTGGCGTTGTTGATCGCGGTGCCGCTGGCCGTCGTCGTGTTTCCCTTCGTCCGACTGCGCGCCGTGGTGCTCGGCCTCTCGGGCTTGCTGCAGACCGTGCCGTCGCTCGCATTGCTGGCGGTGCTGATCTCGCTCATCGGTTCGATCGGCACGTTGCCGGCGCTGATCGCGCTCACGCTTTACTCGTTGTTGCCGATCATGCGCAACACGGTGACGGGTTTGACCGAAGTGCCCGAAGGCGTGCGCCAGGCCGGCACCGCCCTGGGCATGACGCATGCGCAAAGCATGCGGCTCGTCTTGCTGCCACTGGCATTGCCGACGCTGATAGCCGGCGTGCGCACCGCGACCACGATTGCGATCGGCACGGCAACGATCGCTGCATTTATCGGCGCGGGGGGTTACGGGGAGCGCATCGTGACCGGGCTGGCGCTCAACGATCGGGCCTTGCTCGTGGCCGGCGCGTTGCCCGCCGCGGCGCTCGCGCTGGTCAGTGAGGCGATCTTCGAAACAATCGAATGGCTACTGCGGCGGGGGCGTCGCTAACGTTTTCTTTCCGCGGCAGGTTCATGCCGCGACGCGCACCGCCTGTCGCGCCAGCAAGTGCCACTCGCCGTCTTGCCGCTGCCACACCAGAAGGATCTTGAGCTTGACGTGGCCGGGTCGACCCGAGTCGTTGGTGTCGGCGACAAGGCGGTGACGCACGATGGCGACATCGCCGTTCACGCTCACCGTTTGCTCCGAAATATCGATGGTCGTGAAATCGGAGCTGCCGTCGAGCAGGCTGCCGGAGATGCTCGCCTTGGTGTCGAGCTTGCCGTCGGAGTGGCCGTAGCTCAAATCGTCGGCGAACAAGCCGGCCAGTGCGGCAGCGCTCGGCGAAATCATCGCGAGCCGGAGGCGCTCGACGAGTGCGGTGACTGCCGCTGTTGCATCGGTATTCATTGCGGGCCCAACTTGTCGATCAACGCCTTCAGCATTTCCATCTCTTCGGGCTTGAGGTCGGTGAGTGGGGGGCGAACCGGGCCGGCGCTGTGGCCGACGATGGTCGCGCCCGCCTTGACGATGCTCACGGCATAACCCTGCATGCGGTTGCGGATCTCCAGGTACGGCATGAAGAAGTCTTTGAGCAATCGATGCTGCGTCGCCATGTCGTCGTCGCGCACGGCTGCGTAGAACTGCACGGCCGTCTTCGGGATGAAGTTGAAGACTGCCGACGAATAGACGGGCGTGCCCATCGCCTTGTAGGCCGCGGCATAGACCTCCGCCGTGGGCAAGCCGCCAAGGTAGGCGAAGCGATCACCCATGCGCTGGTAGATCGCAACCATGGCTTCGATGTCGCCGACGCCGTCCTTGAAGCCGACGAGGTTCGGGTTGCGCTCGGCCAGGCCTGCGAGCGTCTCGGGCTTCAGCCGGCTGGACGCGCGGTTGTAGACGATGACGCCGAACTTCACGCTCTTGCAGACCGCTTCGACGTGAGCGGCCAGACCCTCTTGTCCTGCTTCGGTCAGGTAGTGCGGCAGCAGCAGGATGCCGTGCGCGCCGGCCTTTTCAGCGGCTTGTGCGCACTGGATCGCGAAGCGCGTCGGACCACCGGCGCCCGCGATGATCGGCACCACACCGCGGCAGGTGTCGACTGCGGTCTGGACGATGCCGGGGTACTCGTCGCCAGTAAGAGAGAAGAACTCGCCTGTGCCGCCTGCCGCGAACAAAGCGGTCGCGCCATACGGCGCCAGCCATTCGAGGCGCTTCTGGTAGCCCGTCTTGTGGAAGTCGCCGTGGCTGTCGAAGTCGGTCAGCGGGAACGACAGCAGGCCGGAGCCCATGATGGTTTTGAGTTCTTGCGGGTTCATTGAGACAGGTGGATGGATCAATCGATCTTGATATTGGCGTCGGTGACGACCTTGGCCCAGCGCGCGCGTTCCTTGTTGAAGAACTTGTCCTGGTCGACCGAAGTCATCGTCACGACTTCGGCGCCCTGACCAGCGAGGCGCGAGCGGATGTCGGCCGAGCGAATGATGGAAACCAGTTCCTTGTTGAGCCGCTGCACGATCGCGTCGGGTGTGCCGCGCGACACCAGCACGCCTTGCCAGGTGCCGGATTCATAGCCGGGAACGCCCTGCTCGGCGATGGTCGGCACATCGCCGATCAACGGCATGCGCGTGGCCTTCGACACGCCGAGGATCTTGAGCTTTCCCGACTGCACCTGCGGCAGCGTGGCGAGCATGCCGTTCATGAGAATCTGAGTCTGGCCGCCGACGGTGTCTTGAATCGCCTGCACGCCGCCCTTGTAAGGTACGTATTGCCAGCGGGCGCCGACGGCGCGCTCCAGCGCGACGCCCGCCAGATGCGGCGCGCTGCCCGTGGCGGTGACCGCGAAGTTGAGATCGGACTTTTTCGAAAGCGCGACGAGTTCTTTCAGGTTGTTGGCCGGCACCGACGGATGCACGACCAGCAAGTGCGGCGAATACGCCAGCATCGTGACGCCGCTCAGGTCTTTCGACGGATCGAAGGCCAGCTTGGCATAGACAGACGGGCTGATCGCCAGCGCGCCGACATCGCATAGCAGCAAGGTGTAGCCGTCGGGTGCCGACTTGGCAACGAAATCGGCGCCGAGATTGCCGTTGGCGCCAGACCTGTTCTCGACCAGCACCGTTTGCTTCAACGCTTCCGACAACGGCTGGGTGATGGAGCGCGCGATGATGTCCGATGAGCCGCCAGGCGGGTACGGCACGATGATCTTGATAGGTTTGGAAGGCCATGCGGCGTCGGCTGCGGATGCACCGCTCGCAGACAGAAGTCCACCGCCAATGACCCCGCCGAGGGTGCCGAGCATCCATTCACGCCGCTTGATTGCCATGTCCATCTCCAGTCGATAACTCAGTCGATAACTGTGTGATCGGTCATCGTACAACCTGCGTCGATGTGTGTCTCTCCCGGTTTACCCGGAAGTCATGCGACCGGCGTCGTTGGCTCGGGCTTGTCCGCCAGCTTGCCGACCGCTGCCGATCGGGCCGCGTCCTGCGCGCGGCGCAGCCTCTCCCGGCTGTTGGTCAGATGGATTCGCATCGCGGCACGTGCAGATTCGGCATCGCCTCGCGCGATGGCCTGGTAGATCTCTTCGTGCTCGCGGTTGACGCGACTCAAATACTCGCTGCGCCGATCGACATCGACCAGCGCGCTGATGCGAGTGCGCGGAAAAATCGAGGTGCCGAGGTGGCTCATGATGTCCGCGAAATACGGGTTGCCCGTCGCCTGCGCGATGCGCAGATGAAAGCGCAGGTCGGGCGCCACGGTGTCACCCGATACCCGCACGTTGTGCTCGAATTCGTCGAGCGCCTGACGCATGGCCAAAAGGTCTTCTTCGCTGCAACGCGCGGCCGCCAACCCGGCGGAACCGGTCTCCAGGCTGATGCGCAGTTCGAGCACTGCCAGCACGTCGATCGAGGTTGCGAGTTCTGCTGGATCGAGTCGGAACATGCCGCCCGACTTTGGCTGCAGGACGAAGGTGCCGACACCGTGGTGCGTCTCGACCAGGCCACCCGCCTGCAACTTGGACAAGGCCTCCCGCACGACGGTGCGACTCACACCGTAAGCCTGCATGATGGCCGACTCGGTCGGCAGTTTGTCGCCCGGCCGCAGCGTCTGCGCCTGGATCTTTTGTGCCAGATCGTCGACCAGCCCGTGCGCCAGCCCGCGCCCCTTGATGCGCGGGCGCCCGACAAAGGCCGCAGCCTTCGCCTTGTCGCCCACATCCGATGATGAAGCACCCTGTAGCAAGGGATTTCCCGCAGTGGTTTGGCTCATGCGGCCATGATAATCCGTGCAAATGTTGTACGACAACCGATAACAACCCTTACTTTGATGAAGTACGCGCTCGATTTCACTCCCTTGCTCAGCTACTGGCCGGTTTTCCTGAACGGAGCCTGGCTCACGCTCAAGATGACCGCGCTCGCCGTGATCGTGGGCGTGGCATTGGGAACTGCAGTCGCCTTCGCCAAGCGCAGCAAGATCAAACCGCTCTCTGGCCTTTGCTCGGCCTACATCGAGGCGGTACGCAACACGCCTTTTCTCGTTCAGATCTTCCTGCTGTACTTCGGGCTCGCCAGCGTTGGCGTGCGCATGCCGACCTTTGTCGCGGCCGTACTGGCGATGACGATCAACATCGGCGCCTACGCCGCGGAGATCATCCGCGCCGGGCTCGAATCCATCCCGCCCGGACAAATCGAAGCGGCCGAATGTCTGGGTTTGTCGAAGTGGCGCATCGGTTGGCACGTGATGCTGCAGCCGTCGATCGAGAAGGTGTACCCCGCCCTCACCAGCCAGTTCCTCTTGATGATGCAGGCGTCGGCGATGGCCTCCCAAATCTCGGCGGAAGAACTCACCGCCATCGCCAACACCGTGCAGTCGGACACGTTCCGCTCGCTTGAAACGTACATCGTGGTGGCTGCGCTTTACCTCGTACTGTCGCTGATCATCAAGCTCATCACCAGCGTGCTGGGCGAGTACTTGTTCCGTCGCCGTCGCGTGCTGCGCAAGGCGGCTGCGCGGAGCGCAAATGGCGCTCGTGCGCTCATCGACACCACGCAAGCCAACGTGGCGAGCCACGGCGGAGCGGCATGACCATGTTCGGCAGCTTCACCCTCGTCCACCTTTTCTACCTGATCAACTCGATCGGGTGGACGCTGGTGCTGTCGGCACTGGCTTTCGTGCTCGGCGCCATCGGCGGCTTCGGCGTGATGCTGGCGCGCATATCGCCGCGGCCGTGGTTGCGCTGGCTGGCCATCGTCTACATCGAATGCATTCAGGGCATTCCACTGCTGATCCTGCTGTTCATCGTGTACTTCGGCCTGTCGGTGTACGGCTACTCGCTGCCCTCGCTGATCGCAGCCGGCTTGGCGATGATGATTTATGTCGCCGCCTACCTCGGCGACATCTGGCGCGGCTGCATCGACGCCATGCCCAAGCCGCAATGGGAAGCCTCCGAATGCCTGGCGTTCTCGCGCTGGCAAACGCTGCGCCTCGTGATCATTCCTCAGGCGGTGCGTTTGTCGTTGCCACCGACCGTCGGCTTCCTGGTGCAAATCATCAAGATGACTTCGCTGGCGTCGGTCATCGGCTTCGTCGAGCTCACGCGTGCGGGGCAGATCATCAACAACACGATCTTTCAGCCATTCCTGATTTTCAGCCTGGTCGGCGTGTTCTATTTCGCCCTGTGTTACCCGCTGTCGCGCTGGAGCGAAGCCATGGAGAACAAGCTCAATGTCGCCAATCGTTAGTCTTCACGACGTCTACAAGAGCTTCGGCTCGAACCAGGTGCTGAAGGGTGTTTCTTTCGAAGTCGCCAAGGGCGAAATGATCGCCATCATCGGCGCCAGCGGCTCGGGCAAGAGCACTGCGCTGCGCTGCATCGACCGGCTGGAGAAAATCGACAAGGGCACCATCGAAGTGGCCGGCATCCGCGTCGACAGCCCTTCTGTGGACCTCAAACGCTTGCGGCTCGAAGTCGGAATCGTGTTCCAGAGCTACAACCTCTTTCCGCATCTCACAGTCGAAGAAAACATCATGCTGGCGCTGCGCCACGTGAAGAAGCAGTCGCGCGCCGAAGCGCACCAGGTCACGCTGCGCGTGCTCGATCAGGTGGGCCTGCGCGAGAAGGCCGATGCGTATCCCGAGCAGCTTTCGGGCGGCCAGCAGCAGCGCGTAGCCATCGCCCGCTCGCTCGCCATGTCGCCCAAGGTGATGCTGTTCGACGAAGTCACTTCGGCACTCGATCCACAGCTCACCGGCGAAGTGCTGCGGGTGATGGAAGACCTCGCGGCCGGCGGCATGACCATGCTGCTGGTTACGCACGAAATGGCCTTCGCCAAGCGCGTGGCCGACCGCATCATCTACATGCACCAGGGCCGTGTCTGGGAAACCGGCGAAGGCAGCATGCTCGATTCGCCGAAGACACCCGAACTGCGCGCCTTTCTCGACAACGGTCTTTAACGGCAACCGCTCGGTCGCCCACTTCTTCACTCATCTTTTCCGCGAACCCCAAGGAGACACCATGAAATCGACAAGCACTTTCGCCCGCACCGCCCTCGCCGCCCTGATGCTGGCCGGCATCACCCAAGCCGCACTCGCCGACCAGTTCGACGACATCAAGAAGGCCGGCACGATCCGCGTGGCGATCGCCATCGGAACGCCGCTCTTCAGCTACACCGATGCCAACATGCAGCCGACCGGCTCCGACGTGGACGCCGCGGCAGAGCTCGCCAAGGACCTGGGCGTGAAGCTGGAGATCGTGCCGATCACCACCGCTGCACGCATTCCGACGCTGCAGGCGCGACGCGCTGACGTCGTGATTTCGGCCCTTTCGATCACCGAAGAGCGTGCCAAGGTGGTGGACTTTTCGGTCCCCTACTCGGCCATCACCATTCTGGTTTCAGCGCCAAAGGACATGAAGATCGCCAATTACGCCGACCTGAATGGCAAGCGCGTCGGCCTGACGCGTGCAACGACCAATGACACCATCACGACGCGGGAGGCCAAGGGCGCAGAAATCATGCGTTACGAAGACGATGCGACGCTGATCACGTCGGTGGTCACGGGCCAGGTCGATATCTTCTCGAGCACCCCATCGAACATGGGCGAGATCAACAAGCGCGCACCTGGCAAGAACTTCGAAATGAAGTTCTCGCAGCTCGACTCGGGCCTGGGCGTCACCATGAACAAGGGCGAACCGAAATTGAAGGAATGGATCGATGGCTGGGTCACGACCAATATCAAGAACGGCAAGCTCAACGCCATGTACAAGAAATACCACGGTCGCGATCTGCCGACCACGGTGTTCAAGCCAGCGTAAGGACCGGGTAATCATGTCAAACAAATTGGGGCGCTTGCTCTTGACCGGTGCTGCGGGCGGTCTCGGCAGAGTGCTGCGCGACTCGCTGAAACCATCCACCGATGTGCTGCGTTTGTCCGACATCGCCGGAATGGCGGCCGCTGAGGGCGCGCATGAAGAAGTAGTGCCTTGCGACCTCGGCGACAAGGCGGCGGTCGATGCACTGGTGGCTGGCTGCGACGCGGTCGTGCATCTGGGCGGCGTGTCGGTCGAACGACCCTTCGAAGAAGTACTGGAAGCCAACATCAAGGGCGTCTTTCATCTCTATGAAGCGGCTCGTCGACACACCGCCAAACGCATCGTGTTCGCCAGTTCGAATCATGTCATCGGCTTTCACAAGCAGACCGAAACGATCGACGCTGGCGCACAGAAACGGCCCGACGGCTACTACGGCCTGTCGAAGTCTTTCGGCGAAGACGTGGCGCAGTTCTACTTCGACCGCTACGGCATCGAGACGGTGAGCATCCGCATCGGCTCGTCGTTTCCCGAGCCGCTGAACCGCCGCATGATGAGCACCTGGCTGAGCTTTCGCGACCTGACGACGCTGGTCGAGAAATCCCTCTTCACCCCCGATGTGAAGCACACCATCGTCTATGGCGTGTCGGCCAACCGCGACGTGTGGTGGGACAACAGCGCTGCCGCGCACCTGGGCTACGTCCCGCAAGACAGTTCTGAGCAGTTCCGCGCCAAGGTCGAGGCGCAACCGCCGGTCGCGCCGACCGACCCCAACGCCATCTACCAGGGCGGCGGCTTCACGGCCCAAGGCCCGTTCGGCGACTGAGCCGGGCCGGCCCGATGTTCGCGCCGCCCGCAGTCGACTGACCCTGCATTTTTTTCGAAGTTCCATCCCCCCTACTTTCAATCCGAGGAGACACCATGACACCGAAACTCAAAACCCTCTCTGGCCTGATCGCGATCGGCCTTTTCGCGCTGACGACCAGTGCGACGGCCCGCACATTTCGCTCGGCCGAGGTGCACGCCAAGGACTTCCCGACCAACCAGGCCGTGATGTTCATGGGCGAAGAATTGTCGAAGGCCAGCGGTGGCAAGGACAGCATCAAGATCTTCGCGGACAGCTCGCTGGGTTCGGAGAAAGACACTGTGGAGCAGGTCAAGATCGGCGCGCTCGACATGGTGCGCGTGAGCTCAGCCTCGTTCCACGGCATCGTGCCGGAGTCGGTCGTGCCGTCGCTGCCGTTCCTGTTCCGCGACATCGAACATTTCCGCAAGGCGATGTACGGTCCGGCCGGCGACAAGGTGCTCGCCGCGTTCGACAAGGCCGGCTTCATCGGACTGGCCTTCTACGAGAGCGGCGCGCGTTCGGTCTACGCCAAGAAGCCGATCAAGAACGTCGCCGACATGAAGGGCTTGAAGATCCGCGTGCAGCCCTCCGACCTGATGGTCAGCATGGTGAGCTCGATGGGTGCGTCGCCCACGCCGATGCCGATCGCCGAGGTCTACACCGGCCTGAAGACCGGCCTGGTCGACGCCGCAGAGAACAACTACCCGTCGTACGAAGAAGCCAAGCACTTCGAAGCAGCGCCCTACTACTCGGAGACCATGCACGTCATGACGCCTGAAGTGCTGGTGTTCTCCAAGAAGATCTGGGACACGCTTCCCAAAGAGCAGCAGGCCGCCATCCGCAAGGCCGCGAAAGACTCGGTTCCTTTCTACGTGAAGCTGTGGGAGCCGCGCGAGAAAGACGCCAAGGCGGCTGTCATCAAGGGCGGCGCCAAGATTACCGCCGCAGCCGACATCGACCGCAAGGGCTTCGTCGAAGTCGAGAAGCCGGTGTACGACAAATTTGCGTCCACGCCCGAGTTGAAGGCGCTGGTGCAGGAAATCATCAACACCAAGTGATTCGACTTCAAAGGCGACTGCAATGACAACGATGCTGTCCCGCGTCAACGCGAAGCTCTCGCGCTGGACGATGTACCTCGCCTGCGTGTGCCTTACCGGCTTGCTCGGCGTGGTCGTCTACGGCGTGGTGCTGCGCTACGTCTTCAACAACGCGCCGGCTTACGTCGAGCAGGTCGCGCTGTTGCTGGTGATCTCGGTCGCCATGTTCGGCGCCTCCGCCGGCGTGCGCGACGCGGGGCACATCGGCCTCGACTCGCTGGTCAAGGCGCTGCCCAAGACGGTGCAATTCTGGTGCAAATGCGTGGTCTACGTGCTGACCATTGCCTTCGCCATTGCGCTGTTCGCAGGCGGCATGGAGATGGCCATCTCGACCCACGACGCGACCATTCCTACGCTCGGCTTGTCCGAGGCTTATCGCTATTTGCCGGTGCTCATCGCAGGCGTGCTCATCACGCTCTTTTCGATCGAACACCTGGCGTCCCAGTTCACCGGCCACGAAGTGGTCCCATCATGGCACTGACGCTTCTTTCACTCAGCTTCATCGTCTTTTTGCTGCTCGGCATGCCGGTCGCTTTTGCGATCGGGTTGAGCTGCCTCTTGACCTTCGCCTTCGAAGGCCTGCCCTTCGAAACCGCCATCCAGATGATGGTGTCGGGCATGAACGTGTTCTCGTTCCTGGCGATACCGTTCTTCATCTTTTCCGGGGAATTGATGCTGCACGGCGGCATCGCCGACAAGATCGTCGCGTTCGCGCGCAGCTTGGTCGGCCACTGGAAGGGTGGCCTCGGCCTCGCGAACGTGGTGGCGTCGACGCTGTTCGGCGGCGTCTCGGGCTCGCCGGTGGCAGACACGTCCGCCATGGGTGGCGTGATGATCCCGATCATGAAGCGCGAGGGCTACAGCGCGGCCTATGCCGTCAACGTGACCACGCACGCATCGCTCTCCGGCGCGCTGATGCCGACGTCGCACAACATGATCATCTATGCCTTTGCAGCGCAAGCGGCGGTGGGCACGATCGGCGGCCACACCATCAAGGGCGTGTCGATCGGCGACCTGATGTTCGCCGGCCTGATACCGGTGTTCTGGATCATGGTGTGCATGCTGGTCGCAGCCTACTGGCAAGCCGCCAAATACGGCTTTCCTCGGCGGCCCGACGGCTCCACGATGATCGAACGCTTTCCGGGCTGGAACGCGGTGCTGCGCACTTTCATCGCGTCGATTCCGGGCCTGATGGTGATCGTCATCATCCTGGTGTGCGTGATGGAAGGAATCGCGACGGCAACGGAGGCGGCGGCCATCGCGGTCACTTATTCGCTGCTGCTCACGGTGGTCATCTACCGCACGATGACCAAGCAGAAGCTCTTCAAGTCGCTGGCCAAAGCATCGAAGACAACGGGCGTGATCCTGCTGCTGATCGGCGTATCGAACATGCTGCGCTACCAGATGGCGTACCTGGAAATTCCGGACACCATCGAGGCCGCGCTGCTGGCCGCGACCACGACGCCTTGGCTGATGCTGCTCTACATCAACATCATCCAGATCTTTCTGGGGATCTTCCTGGACATGGCGGCGCACATCCTGATCACCACGCCGCTGTTCTTGCCGCTGGCCATCCAGATGGGCGTCGGGCCGGTTCAATTCGGGATGATGCTGCTGCTCAATTGCGCGTTGGGCCTGGTGCATCCGCCGGTGGGGACGGTGCAGTTCATCGGTTGTGCGATCGGCAAGATATCGATCGGCGAGGCCACCAAAACGGCTTGGCCGTATTACCTCGCCATCTTCATCGCCATCACGTTGGTGACGTACGTGCCGGCGTTTTCGACCTGGCTGCCGTCGCTGATCACCGGGCACGTGGTTCTGTGAAAGCCACCACCTTTAAAAAGATTCTGACAGCCATGGCGCTTGCAACTCTCTCTGCCTCCCCGGCTTTGGCTACGACCTGGGTCTACGTGTCCAACGCAGATAGCCAGGACATCTCGGTGCTCGAACTCGACCGGGATCTGGGCGTTCTCAAGCCGGTCGAAACGGTGAATGTCGGTGGCCAAGTGATGCCGATGGCGGTAAGCCCCGACAAGCGCTTCCTGTATGCCGCCCTGCGCTCGCAGCCCTATCGCGTCGTGAGCTTTGCGATCGACGCTGCCAGCGGCAAGTTGAAGAAGCTCGGCGAAGCGCCACTGGCAGACAGCATGGCCAACATCGATACCGATGCCACAGGAAAATGGTTGTTCGCGGCCTCCTATCCGGGCCACAAGATCACGGTCAACGCCATCGACAAGGAAGGCAGCGTCGGTGCGATCCAGCAGTTGATCCCGACCGCGCCGAACGCGCATGCGATCCACGCCGATTCGACCAACCGCTTCGTGCTGGCGACCAGCCTGGGCGGCGACAACGTGTCGAGCTGGCGCTTCGACGCGGCCTCCGGCAAGTTGTCGCCGAACGACCCGCCGCTCACCGGCGCCCAGCCAAAGTCGGGGCCGCGCCACTTCGTCTGGGACAAGGCGCAGCGCTTCGTTTATCTGGTCGACGAACTCGACGCTGCCCTGCACGTGTATGCATGGGAAAGCGCGGGCGGCACGCTCAAGCTGTTGCAGAGCACGACCACCCTGCCTGCTGGATTTGCCGGCAAGCCATGGGCCGCAGACCTGCACCTAACGCCCGACGGCCGCTATCTCTATGCCTCGGAGCGCACATCCAGCACGCTGTCGGCGTTCCGTGTAGACCCGTCCACCGGCCTGCTGCAGCCGCTCGGCCAGACGCCGACTGAGAAGACGCCGCGCGGCTTCGCCATCGATCCGAGCGGGCGCTATCTGATCGCCGCGGGGCAGGAATCGCACAGCGTTTCGGTCTACGCCATCGACGCCAACACCGGCGCACTGGGCACGCCGAAGCGCATCCCGGTCGGCAAGAACCCGAACTGGATCGAGATCGTCGACCTGCCCTGACCGACGCGCTGAGCAAGCCGCCGAGTAGGCCGATGCCGCACGGCAGCCGCGGCGCCGAGTCGCCTCGATAGAATCCGGCTCCCCGCCACCTGCAGAGCTACCCCTCTTCCCCGCTGTGTCCGATCGCCTTCCTGTCCTGCCGCAGTACCTCTTTCCGAAGCTGGCGCTGACAAATTTTGCCGGCTGGGTCGCGGGCAAGGAGCGTGGCGCCGTCACGACCTGGATCATCCGACGCTTCGTCGCGAAGTACGGCGTGGACATGGGCGAAGCGCTCGAGAGCGATATCGCTCACTACAAGAGCTTCAACGACTTTTTCACCCGGGCGCTCAAGCCTGGTGCGCGGCCGCTGGCTCAAGCCGATTTGATCTCACCGGTCGACGGCGCCATCAGCCAGTTCGGCCCAATCGAAGGCGACCAGATTTTTCAGGCGAAGGGCCATAGCTATACGACCACCGCGCTGGTCGGTGGCGACGCGACACTGGCGGCGCAATTCGCGCACGGCAGCTTCGCCACGCTCTACTTGAGTCCGAAGGACTACCACCGCATCCACATGCCCTGCGACGGCGAACTGGTGCGAATGATCTACGTGCCGGGCGAGTTGTTCTCCGTCAACCCGACGACAGCGCGCGGCGTGCCCGGCCTCTTCGCGCGCAACGAGCGCGTGGTGTGTGTCTTCGAATCGGCGAGCGGGCCCTTCGTGCTTGTGCTGGTCGGCGCGACCATCGTCGGCAGCATGGCCACCGTGTGGCACGGCGTGATCAATCCGCCGCGGCAGGGTGAGTTGCGCGAATGGCGCTATGGAACTGGGGCGAACGACAGCGGCCCGCGCGTCGCACTGAAGAAGGGCGACGAGATGGGCCGTTTTTTGCTCGGCTCGACGGTCGTGATGCTGTTTCCGAAACCTCCTGTGACGTTCAACCCGGAGTGGTCGCCAGCCCGGCCGATCAGGCTCGGCGAAGCCATGGCAAATTTCATCCGGATCTGAGGCGTCGGCGCCACAGGCCGCATGTAGTATGCCTATGTCGCTATAAAACTTGTAGCACTCGGTTGATGCTTTCGCTATAGTCACTGGCCGAATCGCGCGATCGGAAAATCAATTAAAAAAATGCGCCCGAGGAGATGTTGTCGATGAGTAGCAAGCAATGAGTACAAAGGAAAATGCGGCGGTGAGCCAGTTGCTTGCGCTGCTCGAGGCTCGCTATGCCTTGCGTGTTCTCTGGGCGCTCCGCGATGGACATGCGCAAACCTTTCGGCTGCTGCAAGACAGCGTTGGTGGCATCACTCCCAACACATTGAACACCCGCATCAAAGAGCTGCGCGAAGCTGGCATCGTGAACCACGGCAGCGAGGGCTACAGCCTCACGCTCAGTGGGCAAGACCTGTTGAAGCGGTTGTCGGATCTGCAGGCCTTTGCCGGCAAGTGGCAGTTGACGCAGATAAAGAAGGTGCCGGTAGCGCCGCCGATCACCAGCAAGTAAACATCCAGGGCAGCGCGCAGGCGGTCGTGGCTTCGGTCATTGGCTTCGGTTGCAGCTTCGCTAAACTCACCCGCTCTCTCAACGATCATCAACCCGATCGATCTCGATCACCGTTCCAAGGAGCAACCATGCCCACCACTCCCTCCGGCCTGCAATACGAAGACACCACCGTCGGCGAAGGCGCCGAAGCCAAGGCCGGCCAGCACGTGCACGTGCACTACACCGGCTGGCTCTTCAACGACGGCGTGCAAGGCGCCAAATTCGATTCGAGCCGCGATCGCAACGACGCTTTCGCGTTTTCGCTCGGCGCCGGCCAAGTTATCAAGGGCTGGGACGAAGGTGTTGCCGGCATGAAGATCGGCGGCAAGCGCACGCTCATCATCCCGGCTGCGCTCGGTTACGGCGCTCGCGGAGCAGGCGGTGCAATCCCGCCGAACGCCACGCTCAAGTTCGACGTCGAACTGCTCGACGCGCATTGATCCAGTGCCGGCCTACGGGTCGGCCAGAGCTGCGCTTCCAGCATCGACGCTGGCGCCAGCGGGTTTTCCCAGCACGCGGCCTCTTCGGCCGCATTTTTTCGCTTGAAAAGCCCTTCTGCGAGCCCAAGATGGTTTGCACTAGTTTGTTTTTTGGCCTCGCGCCCTTTCATCACATGTCCGATCCACAACAATCCGGCCCGAATTCGCAAATGCTGCAAGGCGACCCGAGTCCCGAAGAGCGAGAGGCCGCCCAGTTCGCCGACGAGGCCGATGCCCAGAGCACGCTGGCCACGGTGCAAGCCGAACTCGTCGCCCTTCAAGCGAAGAACGTTGAGCTGTCAGATCAGTACCTTCGCGCGCAGGCCGACGTGCAGAACGCTCGCCGCCGCGCCGACGAAGAGATCACCAAGGCCCGCAAATTTGCCGTCGAGGCGTTTGCCGAGAGCCTGCTGCCGGTAACCGACAGCCTCGAAGCCGGCCTGGCGATCAAGGACGTCACGCCCGAACAGATCCGCGAAGGCGCCGAAGCGACGCTGCGTCAGCTCAAGAGCGCACTGGAACGCAACAAGGTGATCGAGGTCGCGCCACCGGCGGGCACCAAGTTCGATCCGCATCAGCACCAGGCCATTTCGGTCGTGCCGGCGGACCAGGAGCCGAACACCGTCGTCAGCGTCCTGCAAAAAGGCTACACCATCAACGAGCGCGTGCTGCGCCCGGCGCTGGTCACGGTCACCGCGCCGAAGTAATCCACAGGAAACCCCCGGTTCATACCTTGAATCGCGGCTGGTTATCCACAAGTTCACACCACCCCATTTTTCAGAACTCAGGAGCAAATTCAACATGGCCAAAATCATCGGCATCG
>NZ_JASJXB010000021.1:0-79236 GCF_035018885.1 Variovorax sp. LG9.2
TTGGTGGGTGGCCCCGGCACCGGCAAGAGCCATCTGGCGACGGCCATCGGCGTGGCGGGCATCACGCAGCATGGCAAGCGCGTGCGCTTCTACTCTACGGTCGACCTGGTCAATACGCTGGAGCAGGAGAAGGCTCAGGGCAAGGCGGGTCGCATTGCCGCGAGCATGCTGCGACTGGATGCGGTGGTGCTCGATGAGATGGGCTACCTGCCCTTCAGCCAGGCCGGTGGGGCGCTGCTGTTCCACCTGCTCTCTAAGCTGTACGAGCACACCAGCGTGGTGGTGACGACCAACCTGGACTTCGCTGAATGGAGCAGTGTGTTCGTAGATCCGAAGATGACCACTGCGCTGCTGGACCGGCTCACTCACCACTGCCACATCGTCGAGACGGGCAACGACAGTTACCGGATCACGCACGCCACTGCCAACTCGAAGAAGCGCATCAAAGCTCGTGAGCAGGAGCGAAAGGGGGCGGTTGGAAACGCCGGTTGAGCAACATCGCAGGCAGGGACAAGGCGCTGCGGGCTTCGCCCTTCGCGCCTTCTTCGTGCGAGCAATCAGTCATTAGAAAGGAAACCGAGAAAGGACGAAGACGGTAGAGTTATGCACAGCCGGCATCCACGATGCCGGCTTCCATCCCCGGGTCAAAGTTCAACCGGCAGGGTGGGTCAAAGTTCAACCGGCGCCGACACGACCAAGAACGCCGAAGACAAACGCGACCCGGAAATGCATCAGATGAACATGCGGCCTTCGGGGACGCTGGCTACCTGGGCGCACAAGCGAGCCGAAGCGAAGGGCCTTACCTGGCACGTGGCTATGCCTTGGGGCAAGCGGCGCAAACTCAATGAATTCATGGAGCCCCAGTTCCTGGCCGAGCGGGCGGAGAAAATGAAGGCGAGCATCCGCGCGAAGGTCGAGCATCCGTTCCATGTGGTCAAGAACCTGTTTCGTCACAGGAAGGCTCGCTACAAGGCGATGGCCGAGAACCCGGCACAGCCGTTGAGCCTGTTTGGCCTGGCCAATCTGGTCATCGCCAAAAGGGCACTGTTGGATTCCCACGCCCGAGGTGCGTCTTGAATGGGGGAAGCGGCCCCGAAAGTGGTCAAAACCTTGCCTGTGCATGCTCAAAGTCGTTACATCGGGCAATCTTGAGTGCGCATCGCATTGCGATGCGCATAGTTCATGGTGTTCCTAGATTTGACTTTCAGTTGAGTGCGCCGTTGGGCCGCACCTTACCAACAGCCACTACTCGTCAGTGGACTGCCGCCGCTGTCAAGATTGGTCTGAGTGCCTGACTGGTCGACTTGGAATGAATAACATTTTGTGTCTGCCATCTGGGACGAAGTCGGAGTAGCTATGGCTACAAAACCTGCCGGCGACGCAGAAAATGTCGCGTTCAAAGTGTAGTAGCTCTGCCCACTAACATTCACACTGACGGGAAATGCGGAATTACCACCGTAACCAAGTGCGCTAGGAAGATTTGTGTAGGAATTGTTAACGCTGAAATACCTCTCCTGCCGACTTGCAAGATCCAGCACTGCATTCCTAGCGTCGGCGCGACGCGATTTCAAAACGTACTGGTTGTATGAGGGATATGCAATACCTGCAAGTATTCCGACAACGGCCACGACAATCATCAATTCGATGAGCGTAAAGCCACTTGCGTCTTTCAAGGCACCGTTGCGGCGGTGACTGAAGTTCTGCACCAGATTCATCTGTATTCCTTTTGGCCCTTTGGCGGAAGTCATGATCAGCGCAGCTTGATCCAAGTCACCCGTCCGCCTTTGCTATTGGCGCCGGGATTGACTTGAGTGACCGATCCGACGCCACTGACAGTTTGATTGACGAGATATTTCTTGGTCGCAGTTGTCACGAACGATGGCGAACCCACCGCGCTCAATCCGACGCCACTCAATACCAATCCGTTTGTCGTGACGTAATTGTTGCTGGCGTCTGCGAAGTAAGACGATGTCGCTGCCGCGCCAGTGTCTGCAGTAATCGCCATGGTGTATCCGGAAGCGGGCTGTGAACCGCAGGTCAGCGCCTGCGTGGCGCCGGGGATGGCGGTGTTGACTACGAACATCCCATCCGAGAGCACGGGGTTGTATACGACTTGCTCGTTAGTCCCCGGAAGCGCGAGTTTCCAGCCGAACTGGCTATTTCCGCTCGAACAGGTCGCCGCGCCTTTCCAGCAGATCGGGTATTGCGTCACCGTACGCACGCCGGAAATACCACCGGTGCTGTAGGCGAGGGTTGCAGTAGTCTGCGTTTGCAACACGGTCGCGTTGACTGTCTGGGGCGAGGCCAAGCTGCTGTATCGAACACCGCTGAGCGAATTCCAGCTGGTCATGTCCCAGTCCCAGATGCCGAATATGTATTGGGTGCCGCTGACGGGAGTCGCAGCCGCAGTCTGTGTTTGCGGAAAGATTTGGCCGGTCCCAAAACCTACGATGACCCGTGCCGTGCCTGAAGACGTGGCTGCGGTATTGACCGTCGCGCGTGTGGTGATGGGAAGTCCACCAGTGTTGAAGATCGGGGTCGATCGCGCTGACCAGCTGCCCCCGGTTGCGCCGGTCACATCGAAGCGCCACATGTTGCCGAGCACGTCGCCGGCGTAGAAATAGTCCGTGACGTGGTCGCCATCGAGATCGGCAGACGCGACGTAGGCGATGCCGTTGCGCGCGGTAGCGGTGCCCACACCGGTGTCGAGGAAGCGAAAGCTCTTCGCACCGGTGGTCTGGTCGACCGTCATCACAAACACGCCCGCCTTGCCGCTTTTGCTGTTGAGGCCGTTGCCAAAAATCACAGCCCAGTTGCCGTCGTGCAGGCGGCGGATGATGGGGGTTCCGAAAGTACTTCCGAGGTTGTCGCGGCAAAAGGTGCTGGCGGTGTCGGTCGGGCAGGTCAGGCTCGCAGAGGTGGAAGTCCAATCGCCGATGACCAGGGTGGCGGCATTCGCCTCGCTGAAATTTCCTGGGTTGGTGACGTCGAGGACGTAAAGGCCGCCGGTTGCCGCCGTGGTGTTGTCGCCGATGACGCCGCCGGCATTGCCGCCGTCGCCCAGGCCACCTGCGAGCCAGGTGTGCCAGCCACCCTGATAGTAGAGATCGCCCGTTCCGGGCGTGGCGTCCACGAAGGCGTTGTGGCTGTACTGGGGCGAGGAGTAGTCGAGCGAGGCGGCTGTGGGGGGGGTCGCGTGGATGGTGTTGAGTGCCTGCGCCGGCATGTAAGCCAATAGTTCATTGCCATCGTTGGCAGCGGCCGTGTTGAAGTTGCCGCTCGAGTCGTAGGCGCCGGCCCGGAACCCATGCAGCAGGCCGTCGTTGGCGCCCGCGTACACGACGTTGGTTCGGGTCGCATTGCTTGTCGCGTAGGCGCCGTAGCTCGATCCCTCGGGCATGGTGGTTGTCGGGTGGAGCGCGTCTTTCCAGATGCCTTTGTAGGGCAGGTTGGGTGCCCCGACCCATGTCGGGCTGCTGCTGACGATGTCGCCGAGCACGCTGTTTCGCGCGCGGAAAGGACCCCCGGGCGTGCCACCTACTTCTTGGGTTCGATCGCCTCGAAGGTAGTCCAGCCGCGTCGAACTGGTGGCTGTTGTTCCGGCCGCTGGGTCCAGCGCATTTTTCTGCGCGGCGGAGAGGCCGAGCCACACCAAAGGAATGCCTGCGCTGCCGTTCCAGGTCAGGACATTGCGTGAAGAGGATCCTTGTACCGGGGTGCTGGCGGCACCGGTGGCACTGCAGGCGCCGCCGGTGAGCACGCAACTCGCGTCCCAATTCGCGACGGGGTTGATCGACACCGTCGACGTCGTTGCGTCTTCGACAAGATTTTGCGCAGTTAGTTGGCCCCACCAGTTCACCGGGTGGTAATAGGCAAGGTACACCTGTGTGCCGACTTGCACCTTGGCCGATTGCTGGATATTGATGCCGGCCGAGCTTGCAGCCGCATTGATCTGTGCTGCCTTGAAGCACATGATTTCATGCACATTGTTGGAGCCGCCTGTGCCTGCGGAGAAGCCGAATCTAAAAGACGCAGGTAGCGGGCCGTTCGAAGCGGTGATGGACTGGTTTGTCATTACGTTTTGCGCAATGCCACCGTTGACGCTGTAAGAGAGACTGAGCAGTCCGTCCTGCGTCAGTTTCAAGCCGTAAGTGATCGGCGTTGCATTGCCGCGCACAGGCATGTTCATGGCCTGCTGATTGGACAGGCTGAACCCCGCGGGCAAATTGGAGCCTAGCAAAAACGGATAGTTGTATGCGAGCTGGATCGTCGTGTCGTTCTTGTTGTTGACGTTGCCGATCTTGTTGCCGCTGTAGTTCCAGATCGTTCCCGTCCTGCAGGTGTTTTGCACCGCCGACTGCTGGTCGCTCGCGTTGAGCGTCGTGGGGTAATAAGCGCTGGTTGCTGGCGAGGTCGACAGCGACGCGAACGCTGTGGAGCCGGCGCCGCGCAGACTGATTCGGCCCGCCTGAAAGCCGGGTCCACTGCTCGTGTTGTCGTTCCTATTTGAAAAGTTGCCGTACTCGTCGATGCCCACGCCGATGTAAGCCCCGACAACGCCGTTGTACGAGCCGTTCACGTTGGAGCAGCTGTAGCCCAGGCTGCCACCCAGGCCGCCCACCGAGGGCGCCTGGCTGCCGTCGGACAGAAAGAAACTGATGCCGTCCGCTCCGGTCCCGCCGTCGCCGCCATACGTGGCCGTGGTAAAGGTGACCTGCAGTCCTTGCGTGGTGGGAAAGGTGAAGTTGGACACGATGGCGCCGGTCTGGTTGTCGCCATTGGAGCCGCCGTTTTGCGTGTCGCCATTGGTCAGGCGAAGGGCGCCGCTGCCTGCTGCATCCGGCAACCTGCCGCTCACACCGCCAACCTGTGTCTTGCCGCTGTAGTAGGCCAACCCGACGCACGCGGGGATGATGGGCGAAGTCGCCGGCGGTATCACCGAGTTGTTTCCGGCAGTGAGGCACGCCCCATTCAAGCTCTTCCAGTTATAGGAAGAGGATGTTCCTGTGAGCGTGTCGCTGATCACGAGCTGTGCTTGGGCACTGAATGACAGCGCGCCGAGCGCGGCCAGTGCCAGTGCGAGGCGAAAGTATTTTGAGGTCATGTGGTCTCCTTGAACTACGGCTGACCGATGTCAGTCACGCTGAACTTCATTGCATAGGTACTTTGAACGACGCTGGCAGTCGCAGTGCTGCCGCCGTAGCCGGCACCGGTCACCTGATAAAGCATGGTCTTGCCGTCCGGAGCGAGGCCGAGGTAGGACACATAGACGCTCGGCAGGGTGGCGTAGTTGATGTCGTTGGCAATCCCGGTGCTTCCGGTATTGAGGCCGCCGCCGCTCTGCACCGTCATGCTCGGCGGCTGGTAGTTGCCTCTTACGGCCCAGGGAAGTGTGCTGGACGTGGCGATGCTCATCGGCACGTTGCAGATTTTCATGGCGGTCTGATCGTTGGCGCTGAACACGCCGCTGCAGGCCGATCCACCACCGCCACTGCCGCGGGCAATCCACCATTCGCCGTATTGGAGTGCGCTTTCCGCCGCCTGTAGCGAGCGCTGCTTTTCGAGCGTGTTGCCGGCAATTTTTTCTTGCAGACCAAAACTGCGATACATGCTCACAGCCAACAACGAAACAATCACCAGAATCAACAGTGATGTGATGAGTGCGATGCCTCGTTGGGGACGAGACCCATGGTGGTGTTGGCGTGTCACGGATTGTTCTTGAAATTGATGCTCTGGACGATGCCGGGGCCGGTCAGGAGCACGGGCGCGCTCGGCGTGGAGCTGAGCGTGTTCAGAAATCTGAGCGTGATCTGTGCGGTATGTACCCGGGCCCACAGCCCGGCAGCGGCAACACCCGAGCCGGGCATGTAGGTGTCGGTGCTGTTATTGGCGTCTCCGTCGGTGTCCACGCCATAGACGATGCTCATCTGTCCGACGTTGCTGGCCAGAGCGACCGGCGTTCCCGTGCCGACCGTGCAGGTGAGTTCGTTACTCGCATTGATGGAAAAGCTGTTGATCCACACCTGCTTCACCCCGGATGTCGCGGGGTTGGTCTGACCCTGGCAGTTCATCAAGCCGTCGCCACTGGCGGTCTGGTATTGCACAGCAATGGTGTCGCTGCCCGTACCTGTGCCTAAAGTGTTGCCAGCACCGACCACGCCTTGGCCTGCTGCCAGCGCTGAGACGGTGCCGCTGGGCCAGGTCACGCTGGCCGCTGGCAGTGAAGTGATGGCGGTGCTGTTAACGGGATCGGAGAAATAGCCGGCCGATTGAATCGTCGTGGTCAGCATGGTCAGTGCGAGGCGCTCGCTGTCCTGAAGCTGTGCCAATTCGTCTTGCGCCACGAAGGTGGCCTTCATGTTGACGTAGATCGCGACGATAGCCGCCAGCATGAAAAGCGCGATCGTCAGCGAGACCATCAGCTCGATCAACGTGAAGCCGGCCTGTTGATTGCGACGGCCGCCAGACGGTGTTGAAGCAACGGAGTTCATGGTTCGACGTAGAGCGTGTAAGTTCTGGTGCCGGCGGTGGAGGCACTGTTTGACGCGGTATTCTGGTTGGAAGACACGTACTTCTCAGTCCAGGAAACCGTCACCGTGCAGCTGATGGGCGTGCTTGCCGACACCGTGCACGTCCCTGCCGACGTGTAGGTGGGGAAAAGGCTGGCCATGCTGGCAGCCCACAACTGCAGGTCGTAGGCTGCGAGTTGTGCGGGCGTGCAAAGCGGAGCCGAAGGCAACGTCGCCGCTCGGCAAACAGGAGGCGTCGCGCTCAACACACCGGTGGCGTCGGTGACAGTGAGTCCCGACGTACTGAATGCGGCCGGGGCGACTCCGCCCGCCCAGTAGGTCTTGTTTCCATGCATCGCCGCGGCAAGGCTCGCGCTCTGCAGTGCAATCATCGAACGACTGCTGGCAACTTGCGTGCTTGAAATTGCCAGTGCCTGCATCTTGGCGAAGCCCAGCAGGCCGACTGTCACCACGAGGACGGCAATCATCACTTCGATAAGTGTGAAGCCTTGCTGTCGACGATTAAGCGTTTGGCTTCGATTCATTGACATGTGCCTCCGTTGGCCGATTGGACTTGCTGCCGCCCCACCAAATTGACTGCGATGCAGCGAGTCGCAGCCGCGTTCAGCGGAGTGGTGTGCACTGTCAAGGTCACTGTGCCGGTGAAAGACATTGCGAATCCGTCGCGGCTGTATGAAATGGCCGAGGTGTTGCCGCTTGCAGTGAACGTGTCTGTTCCGGCCAAAGCGGGTTGCTTCCTGAGTACGGTCTCGGTCGAGTCGTGAACCTGGTTGCCGTTCGCGTCTGCAAACACGAGCCATCCAGTCTTCCAGTTGCCGCCGGATGCACAGGTCGAGCCGTCCGACGACGCGCAGATCGTCACGGTTTGCCCTTCCTTGATCGCCTCCGAACGGGCGAACTGCAAATCGCCGACGAAGCCATTGACTTCCCCGGACACGCGATTTCTTTGAGTCAGGTCGACGAAAGAGGGCACTGCGACCACCGCCAGGATGGCGATCACGGCAAGAACCACGAGCAACTCGATGGCGGTCATTCCCTTTTCGGCCCGCCGTATTTGCGCGCTCGAACGCAGACCCGTCCGGGCGTGTCCAAGCGCCACCATGAGGGGTTCTACAAGGGCAAACCCTCGAAGAGACGGGCTTTGCAAATTAGAGACAGTTAAGTGCATAACGGTTACAGAATGTCAGTAAACGTTAAAACATGCAAAACCGTTCGCCCGGCCAAAACTGCCACTCGTCTTGTTGTGCCCGGAGCCGCACTGCCGTCTCTGCTGCTCACTCTCCGTGCTATCCGCTCTTTCTCTGGCGCTACCCCGCCACAAAGCTCCCCGACTTCCCCCCGTGCTTCTCCAGCACATGCACATCGGTGATCGTCATCCCGCGGTCGACGGCTTTCACCATGTCGTAGATGGTCAGCAGTGCGACCTGAACAGCGGTCAGCGCTTCCATCTCGACACCCGTCGGCCCGACTGTCTCGACGGTCGCCTTGCACGCTACCTGCGGCACCCCGCCCTTGACGATGGCAAAGGCAATCGACACATGCGTCAGCGCCAGTGGGTGGCAAAGCGGAATGAGGTCGCTGGTTTTCTTGGCGGCCTGGATGCCGGCGATGCGTGCCACGCCGAGAACGTCGCCCTTCTTGGCGGTGCCGGACTCGATGAGCGCCAGCGTGGCGGCCTGCATCACGATGCGGCCGCTTGCAACGGCTATGCGATGGGTGGCTGGCTTGGCCGCGACATCGACCATGTGGGCATGGCCCTGGGCGTCAAAATGGGTGAGTGAACTCATGGGGTGAACGATCGGCAGAACGCCGCATCATACGAGCCCGGCCCAGGAAAGACCGATGCCAAGCCTGACTTCAAATTCCAGATCGAAGCCCGCACTTCGGGCGTTGTGCGCCGTCGTTTTGATAGCGGCGCAAGCCTTTATGCCGCCTGTTGCGCGTGCGCAGTTGTTGCCCGGCATGGGAGATGGCGGCGAGATGACGGCCAGTGCCGAGCGCCGACTGGGCGACCAGATCGCGCGCGAGATCTACCGCGACACCGACTATATCGACGACCCGGTCATCGTCGAATACGTGCAGGACATCTGGCAGCGTTTGCTGGCCGCAGCGCGGGTGCGTGGCGAGCTCACGCCCGAGCTCGATGAGCGCTTTGCCTGGCAGATCTTTCTGGGCCGCGACAGCACCATCAACGCCTTTGCGTTGCCGGGCGGTTACCTCGGGCTCAACCTCGGGCTGGTCGCCATCATCGGCAGCCGGGACGAGCTTGCGACCGTGCTCGGCCACGAACTGTCGCACGTCACGCAGCGCCACATCGCACGCATCATGTCGCGCGATGCCAAGCAGATGCCGCTCATGATCGCGGCCATGGTGATCGGCATGCTCGCCGCCATGAAGGCCCGCAATGGTGACGCCGGCAACGCGATGCTGATGGGCAGCCAGGCCTACGCGATGCAGAGCCAACTCGCCTTTTCTCGCGACATGGAGCGCGAGGCCGACCGCGTCGGCTTCGGTGTGATGACCCAAGCCGGCTACGACCCGCGCGGCGCCGAGGCGATGTTCGAAAAACTGCAGTTCGCCGCCCGGCTGAACGACAACGCCTCGTACCCGTATCTGCGCAGTCACCCGATGGACACCGAGCGCATCGCCGACATGCAGGGTCGCTTTCAGTTTCGAGACATGAATGCGGCGAAGCCGGGGGTGATCGTAGACCCGGTGCAAGGTGGTGCGCCGGCGGCGCCGACAACGACGCCCTCAACGACGGCCGCGGCGACAACGACAACCACAGCCGGCGCAGCATCGTCATCAGCAACGCCCACCTTGCCACCGGTCGTCGTCAAGTCCGGCCCGACTGCAGCGCGCGCCGCGCCGGTTCCGATGACGCCGGGTCTGCCGCTCGTCATGGACCACGCAATGATCTCGGCCCGCGCTCGCGTGTTGACGCGGCCAGGCGTCGACGTGTTGCGCCAATGGGTTGAAGCCGGTTCCGGCAGCGACTTCACCAAGAGCACGCCGGCGCAACAAGCCGGCCTGCTCTATGCCGCGGCGTTTTCGGCCAATGAGTTGAAGGACTTCAAGGCGTCGCGCGCATTGAGCGATCGTCTGGTTACGTGCACGGCCGGCGATGCATCTGCATCACGTCTCGCCCGCTTGCTCGCTATTGAAATCGAACTCGATGCCGGCAACCCCGCCAAGGCCGCTTCTCTGCTCAACGCCAAGGCCAAAGATCGACCTGAGATGCTGCTCGCCGTGCAGGCCGCCGTCGCCACGCGCAACCCGGCGCCGATGGTGCCGGTGCTGCGCGACTACACCGCGCTGCAACCGCGTGATGCCACAGCCTGGCGTGCGCTGTCGAGCCTCTACAACGCACAGGACGACCCGGTGCGCGCGATCCGCGCCGATGCCGAAGCCAACGTCGCCAACCTCGACTACGCCGGCGCGCGCGACCGCTACAAGGCGGCGCAGGAGTTGTCGCGCAACCTGTCTGCGCGCAACGCACCCAACGCGTTGGACCACTACGAGGCGTCGATCATCGACACGCGCGCACGCGCTGTCGATGCGCTGGTCAAGCAGCAGGCAGAAGAGCCTCCGCTGAAGTAGGCGGTCCGCTGGGCCCGGTTCAGCGCTTGGAGAAGAGCCCGCCGAGCGCCGCTTCGATCACCAGCCCGAGCAACGAGTAGATCAGCGAGCCGAGCAGCGCGGCGCCAAAGCCGTTGACGTGAAAGCCGCCAAGCAACCCGGACGCGGCCCAGAACATCAACGCGTTGATGACGAACAGAAAGAGGCCGAGCGTGACGATCGTCACCGGCAGCGTGAGCACCACCAGCACCGGCCGCACCACCATGTTGAGCAGGCCGATGACAGCAGCCGCGATGAGCGCCGAGCCGAAGCTCGTCACCTGCACGCCGTTGTAGAGATAAGCCACTGCCAGCAGCGCGATCGCGCTGAGCAGCCATTTCAGGATGAGTCGCATGCGGGCAGGATACCGCAGCGACCGGGGTTGTCACTCGCTTGAAATCAATCGCTCAATTCGCCAGCGATGACCAGCAGCGCACCCATGCCCACTACCGCGCCTGGCAGCGCCCAGCCCGGTGCTGCAGGCGGCTTCTGACCGTGCGCGACGGGCTCCAGATCGACCCCGATCTTGGGCCGGCGTGCGTCCACCACCGTGGCCATGCCGTGGATCTGCCGAAGATGCTGCGTCATCTCGGTCAGCGAGCCACCGGCCAGCATCGGCGTGACCTGGTCGCCGGCCGCTTCGAGCAACGGCACCAGTTGCGCCTGCACCTTGGCGAACCATTTGCCGCGCCAGTTTTCACGCGCACTGTGGCTCACCCATTTGCTGATGCGATGCGTCATGCGCGGTGCGCAGGCGACCACGATCCAGTGCCTGGGTTCGAAAGCCGCGCGAGCATCGACACCCAAGGTGCCCGGCACGGTCGATGCGCTCTCATCGTCCAGCGCCACCGGCACGCCGGGCGCCAATTTGGCAAGGTGCTCGCGGGCATAAACCGCGTCGTCCACGTACAGGATGATCGTTTCCATGGTGTTGCTCCTTCGTTGAAAAGCTGACGAATGCGACTTCAAACGTTCAAGGTCGCTCCGGGTGCGGCGTCTTGTCTTGTTGTTGTTGTTGTTGTTGTTCGGGCGCTTCGCCCTTGGCGGAACGTTTCGCAGAAGGCTTGCGCGTCGCGAGCCAGGCCGCGCCCAGCACCAGGGCGACGCAGGCGGCTTCGACTGCGTAGCGCAACGCCGTGGCGGGCGCCTCACGCGTGCCGAAGATGTCGGCGAGGAACGGTTCCGCAACGATCATCTTGGCGGCGGTGTACGCGAGCACTGCCGCGCCGATGTACGTGATCGACGGATAGCGCTCGACCAGTTTCAACACCAGGGTGCTGCCGAACACCACGATCGGAATGCTGATCACCAGCCCGATGACGACCAGGCCGAACTCGCCATGCGCCGCGCCGGCCACGCCGAGCACGTTGTCGATGCCCATCAGCGCATCGGCCACCACGATGGTCTTCATCGC
This sequence comes from Variovorax sp. LG9.2, assembly GCF_035018885.1. Taxonomy (NCBI): domain Bacteria; kingdom Pseudomonadati; phylum Pseudomonadota; class Betaproteobacteria; order Burkholderiales; family Comamonadaceae; genus Variovorax; species Variovorax sp. LG9.2. The sequence continues at coordinate 11,563 of NZ_JASJXB010000021.1, forward strand.
GCCCCAGAAGGTGGACGCGCCAGCCCCGTGTTCCTGCTCCCCGCTTGAGTCGGCAATGAGCTTGTAGGCGATCCACAGCAGGCCGACCCCGCCGACCAGCATCAACACCGGCACCTTCAGCAGCCACACCACGCCGATGGTCATGGCCGAGCGCAGCACGATGGCGCCGACGGTCCCCCAGACGATGGCCTTCTTCTGCAACTTGGGTGGCAAACGGCGTGCCGCGAGCGCAATGACGATCGCGTTGTCGCCGGCGAGCACCAGGTCGATGACGATGATCGCCAGCAGGGCTGACCACCAAGGGGCTGAAAGAAACTCCATGTGCAAAGCACTCCGATCTGTTTTTCGTTCTACTGGTCCGGTGCGGCGTGGGCCGGAACGTTTGAATGAAAGACCGGGTGTGCCGGGGCTTGCAAACGACGCTTCGACCAACCTGACAACAGGTTCAATCGAAGGTCTTGCTCGACATCGCGCACTGCTCTGATGCACTGCGCGTTGCCCGACAGGCCGGAAGCATGAGGCTCCGTATTGACGACCTGTCGATATCCGCTGCAGTAGATGCAACGGGCGGGAGCTACTCCCCTTCGTGGGCAGATTAGAACATCGGCCTTCGACGGCTGACAACCCTAAAAATCATTGCGCTTAAAAGAATCGATGGCAGAAGCCGCGCTGCCACTGGCATCAGTGCTATCAATTTAAGAGCAAACAAACCCATGACAACGCTTGGGACATTGCCCGTCTATGATGAGTTTCACTCTCCAGCTCGCTGTTTTCTTCCCGCTTGTTTTTCGTATGGCCGCCATTCACATCACCGACGTCGAGGCCGCCATCAACTTCTGGCGCGAGAAAAAGCCTTCCCCCGACGGCATCACACTGGCGCCTGAAATTCGCGACCTGGCAGAGGTCTATGCGCTCATGGTCTATCACCATGAAGACTATGTCGACGAGGTCGGCTTCCCGAAAGATGCGTGGGCAGCATGGCTTGCTTGGTACGAGACGACGCCCGACACGCCATGCATCGCGATCTGCTCCACGAGTCAGGGAGACGATGAGTGCAAGGGCTGTGGTCGCACCTTCGGCGAGGTGCAGCACTGGCCCGCGATGACACCGGCTGCCAAGCGCGAGACCTGGCGCCGCATCACGATGGAAGACACGGCCTGGCGCTTCAACAAGTACTCCGAGCGGGCGCGTGAAGCGGAGCAAGTGTGGCCCGATGACGTCACCGACACCAAGCCACCGGGCTGACCATGCGCCGACTCGCGCAAGCACCCAACCTCGCGATCGCGACGCTCTGGGCGCACGCGCTTCGCGAAGACGGCATTGGCGCGACGGTGCAGCGCGAGTACCTCGGTGCGGCCGCTGGTCAGTTGCCGCCCGACCAGTGCCTGCCTGAAATATGGATCGACGACGCGACGCAGCTCGAAACTGCCGAGCGCTTGCTGCACGAGTTGAAGAACCGGCCGCAACGCCGATGGGCGTGCGAGTGTGGTGAGCTGGTCGAAGGCGGCTTCGAGCAATGCTGGCACTGCGGCCGGATGATGCCGGCCTGAACTCTTGCTGCGGTGCTGCGGCTGGCTCTACTTGAGCCGCATCAGCTCGATGTCGATGCTCTTCACGCCATCGCCCAGCATCAACGTGCCTTCCTGAATCGTCGCCTGCAATTGCATGCTGCGCTGCGCCAGTGCAGCGACAGCCTGCGACGTCTCGCTCGGCACGCGCCACACCTGCAAATTCTGCGGGCGCGTCAGCTTGGTTTCGATGCCCTTCCACCAGATGCCGGCCGCATGGCTGAAGCAATACAACAGCACCTCGTCTGCCTTGCCGCAAGCCTTGATGAGCGGCTTTTCTTCAGGCTGACCGACCTCGATCCACACACGCGTGCGCCCGGTGAAATCGCGCAGCGACACATCCGGATCGTCCGGGTTCGACAGCCCCGCGCCAAAGGCCAGCACGCCATCGCCATCGCACACGCTCTGCAGCTTGTAGGCGTTGAGCGCCAGCGCGATGAGCCGAATCATCATCCGTTCGTCGTTCTCGCTCGGATGCCGCGCCAGCGTGAGTTGATGGTCCGCGTAGTAGCTGTGGTCGATGTCGGCGACCGCGAGGTTCGCTTTGAAGATGGTGGATTTGAGTGCCATCAGGCGCGCTTCGCCAGCTCTGCTGCCTTGCCGATGTAGCTCGCAGGCGTCATCGCCAGCAGCCGCTCTTTTTCCGTCTCGGGAATCTCCAGCGAGCGGATCAATCCGTGCAGCGCTTCAGCCGTCACCGTCTTGCCGCGCGTCACTTCTTTCAACTGCTCATAAGCGCCCTGCACGCCGAAGCGGCGCATCACCGTCTGGATCGGTTCGGCCAGCACTTCCCATGATGCGTCGAGGTCGTCGGCCAGCGCTTCTTCGTTCAGCTCCAGCTTTCCGAGGCCGATCGAGAGGCTCGAATACGCCAGCACCGCATAGCCGAAAGCCACGCCGACGTTGCGCAGCACGGTGCTGTCGGTGAGGTCGCGTTGCCAGCGGCTGATCGGCAGCTTTTCGCTCAGGTGCCGCAGCAGGGCGTTGGCGAGGCCGAGATTGCCTTCCGCGTTTTCGAAGTCGATCGGGTTGACCTTGTGCGGCATGGTGGATGAGCCGATCTCGCCCTTCTTCAGCCGCTGTTTGAAATAGCCGAGGCTCACGTAGCCCCAGATGTCACGCGAGAAGTCGATGAGGATGGTGTCGGCACGCGCCACGGCGTCGAACAACTCGGCCATGTAGTCGTGCGGTTCGATCTGGATGCTGTAGGGCTGAAACGTCAGGCCCAGTCCAAGGGGTGCCGGCGTCTCGACGACCTTGCGGCTGAACGCCTCCCAATCGAAATCGGGCCACGCCGCCATGTGCGCGTTGTAGTTTCCGACAGCGCCGTTCATCTTGCCGAGCAGGTCGACCTTGGCGATCTGCTCGCGAGCCTTGGCCAGGCGCACCGCGACGTTGGCGATCTCCTTGCCGACGGTGGTCGGGCTCGCCGTCTGGCCGTGCGTGCGCGCCAGCATCGAAACGTTGGCGAACTGGTGGGCCATATCGCGGAGCTTGGTGATGAGCCCGTCGATGGCGGGCAGCACGACGACGTCGCGCGCGGCCTGAATCTGCAGCGCATGGCTGGTGTTGTTGATGTCTTCGCTGGTGCAGGCGAAATGCACGAACTCCGCGGCGGAGAGCAGCTCCGGCCGCGCCTCGAACTTGGACTTGATCCAGTACTCGACGGCTTTAACGTCGTGGTTGGTGACCTTTTCGATCTCCTTGATCGCGAGCGCATCGGCTTCGCTGAAATGCGAGACCAGGCCGAGCAAATACTTGCGCGCGCCGCCGGTGAGCGGCTTGAACTCGACGAAGCCGCAGTCCGAGAGCGCGATGAACCAGGCCACCTCGACTTGCACGCGACGGTGCATGTAGCCCTGCTCGCTCATCAACGGGCGGAGCGCCGAGAGCCGCGACGCGTAGCGGCCATCGAGGGGGGAAAGAGCGGAAACGGTAGAGAAGGCCATGGGCCAATTTTAGGCGGCGGAGACCGGGGCCGAAACGGCTGCAGCGGCTCTTACTCCTGCGCGGCGTTTTTGAAGAACTCGATGCGCTCTGCGGTCGCGGGATGCGACGAGAACGCCAGCCCGATCGCATCGTCACCGGCCGTGCTGTCCTTTTCGCCCTTCTTACCGATTCGATCTGTGCGCCAACGCTCGAGCGCCTCGAAGAAAGTCGCCATGGCGCGCGGCGAGATGCCGCTGGCGCGCATCAGCCGCACGGATTCGGCATCGGCTTCGCGCTCGAGGTCGCGCGAATAGCCGAGCGTGGCCAGCAACACGGGCGCGCTGCCGATCAGCGTGCCGTAGTCGCCGAAAGCGATCGACACAGCGAAGCCCACCGCCGACGCCTGCACCAGTTGCCGCATCGCGTGGCGCCGCAGCACATGGCCGAACTCGTGCCCAAGCACGCCGAGCACGGCATCGTCGTTGCCCGGCATGAGCTCGACCAGCGCGTCGGTCAGCACGATGGTGCCGCCGGGCAGCGCCAGTGCGTTGGGCCCGAAGCGCGGATCGCGGGCACTGCGGAACTCGAGCCGCACCTCGGGCGCGCCATCGGGATGGGCCCGATGGATCATCCGCGCGAAGCCGTCGCGGATGCGCTGCTGGGCGTGTGGCGGCAAGGTCGTCGGCTTCAGCAAGCTGTCGTCGAGCGACGCCAGCACCTGCTGCCCGACCAGCGCGTCGACACTGCGCGGCACGGCCGCCGTCACGCCCGTGGCGACCCAGGGCAAGCCCCATTGGTACATCGCGGCGACGGCGCCGAGGAGCAGCACCAGCGCGACTGCGACGCTGCGCCAGGTTTGCTGCGCGCGCACCACCCAGCTGTCGCTTCGATGGTGGCGGCCGACCCAATCGTCCCAGGCACCCACGTCGAGCGCTTGCAGGCTCGCGCCGTCGGGCAGCTGCGCGAGGCGTCCCCCATGGCGGGTGCGCTCGGGCCAGCGGACCGCGCTGAGGGGCACGGACAGCGGCGCGAATGCGCCCTCTTCGGTGGGCGTGATGAGAAGCATGCGTTCGCGCGTTTGCAGCAGCGCGGCGTGCGACCGGCTGTGGACGCCGTCGAAGAAGCGCGCCGACAGCGCGTCGTGTGGAGCCTCGCTCACCAAAGGCTCACAACCCGATGTCCATGCCGAACAGATCCGCAGCCATGTCACCCGCCGCCGTCGGGTTTTCACGCGCCGCGGTCTGCGTGATGTCGTCGAGCGCAATGCGGGTTTCAAGCACCACGGCTTCCAGTTGCGCGCGCCGCGTGCCGATCACCGCGAACGGCCAGTACAGGCCCAGCGTCAAAAAGATCAGCAGATAGTTCTTGAACTGCAATGGCAGATACCGCTTGAGCTTCAATTGGCTGTCGAAGCGCATGAGGTCGTTGCCGGTGGTCGACCACAGCAGGTTCTGCAGCCGCACTTGCAGGTATGACTTGGGCAGCACGTTGAGCAAGAAGACGCCGCCGATGCCGAGCACGAACGACAGGATGATGAAGGTCGCGCCCAAGCCGCCGCCGCTCTTGCGGCTCGCATAGCCGGTGAACGCGAAGATGGCCACGACGCCGAGCAGTGCAATCACCGCCACGAACCCCACGCCTATCAACTTGATGAAGATGCCGTAGAGCACGCCCACGTCGGCGCTGAGGCGCGTTTGCAGGCCGCCGATCGCGTAGTGGTTGTGCTGGTAGCGCTTCAGGCGCCAGAGAAAGTAGGGCAGGCCGAGAAAGAAGATCGTCATACCGATGCCGACCAGCGATGTCGCCAACACGGGCAAGGTGCCCGGCTTGATGCCGTCGGTCGGGCCAGCCAATGCACCCGCCAGCGCCACGGGCAACAGTGCGAGCGCAAGCGGCGGCAGCATCGCCGCATAGGCGCCGCGCGTGCTGCCGGCAAAGTGAAAGCGCAACCCGCGCCAACTGGTGTTGGCGAGCCGGAAGCGCATCGACGCACGGAACAGCGCCGGCCACAGCAAGACGAACGCCAGCGCCGCGAACAACGCCGCCCAGCCAGAGAACTTGCTGCCTACCGAGTAGACGATCAGGAAGGCGGCGGCAATGAGCGTGCCGCGCAGCATCTTGACCGGCTGGCCATGAAAGTCGAGCGCGTCGCCGCCGACCCAGGTGTTGCTGTAGAAATATTTGAGCTTGCGCACTTTGGCCCATGGCAGGTAGAGCCCGAGCGTCACGACGATCAGCAGCAGGTTGACGATCCAGATGCGGAAATACTCGCTGCCGCTCGCCGTGAATTCGATCGGATGGCGGTGCGGTGGCCCGCTTTCCGGCCGCGCGTCGATCTGCATGTCTATGCCCATGATCCTTCTCCCTGCGTTGTTAGTGCCCGACATTTTGCCCTGCACCGTCCCCTAGAATGAGGTCGAAACTACACGTCACCCGAGGGAGAGAGTCCACATGAAATTGATCGGATCTGCTGCCAGCCCCTATGTGCGCAAGGTGCGCGTGGTGCTGGCCGAAAAGCGACTCGAATACCAGTTCGTGATCGAAGACGTCTGGGCGGCCGACACCACCATCTCGACGTCCAACCCGCTCGGCAAAGTGCCGTGCCTGATCATGGATGGCAGCGAGGCCATGTTCGATTCGCGCGTGATCGTCGAGTATCTCGACACGCTGTCGCCGGTCGGCAAGCTCATTCCGGCGCAAAGCCGCGAGCGGGCCGAAGTCAAAACCTGGGAAGCGCTGGCCGATGGCGTCATGGACGCCGGTATCGCATGGCGGCTCGAAGCCACCTGGGCGAACCGTGCCGACACCGAGCGCAGTCAGGCGTGGATGGACCGCCAGAGCGCCAAGATCGAGAACGGTGTTGCCGCCATGGCCAAGGGCTTGGGCGACAAGCCTTTTTGCAGCGGCATTCACCTGAGCCTGTCGGACATCGCGGTCGGTTGCGCGCTGGGCTGGTTGGGCTATCGCTTTCCGGAGATCGATTGGCGCGCCAATCATGGGAACCTCGCAAAGCTCTACGACAAGTTAATGCTGCGTCCGAGTTTTGCGGACACCAAGCCCTGAAGGCACATCGCACTGCACCAATGAAAACGGCACCCGAGGGTGCCGTTTTTCTTTCATACAAAAATGTTGCGAGGTGCCCCGACGCGAAGAAGGGAGGGAGGGAGGAGGAGAAGAATCGCCTCGGGATTTCGACCGAACGGCAAGCATTCGGAAGACCTCGCAACATGAAAACTGACGGGCTTTCTTTGGCGCCCGAGCCAGTTATGAGCGCTTTGCGCGCCAGCCAGTTCCCGGTGTCTTCGTAAACATTTGTGAAGTCGAAATGCGGCGCGCCAAGCTCAGGTCGGCCTAATCTGCGCCGAGCTGCTTCTCGAGTTCGCGAATGAAGCTGCGGTCTTCCGGCGCGGTCATGCTCGAATACGCATCGACCACTTTGCCGTCCCGGCCGATCAGGTATTTATAGAAGTTCCATTTCGGCGTGGTGCCCGAAATTTTGGCAAGTTGTTTGAAAAGCGGGTTGGCTTCGCTGCCGCGAACCGAGCTTTTCGAGAACATCGGAAATTTCACTCCGAAGGTACTTTCGCAAAAGTCGGCGATCTCTTTGTTCGAGCCCGATTCCTGCGAGAAGTCATTCGATGGGAAGCCCAACACCACCAACCCGCGCGACCGGTACTTGGTATCGAGCGCTTCGAGCCCCTTGTACTGCGGCGTGAATCCGCAAAAGCTCGCCGTGTTGACGATCAGCACGACCTTGCCGCTGTACTGGCACAGCGACTGGGGCTTTTCGTCTTGCAGCCGGGGGAAGGTGTAGTTCAGGATGGCGGGGCATGCGCCGGCGCCGGATGGCGCGGCGGCAGCCCCAGGGGCCGTAGCCGGTGAACTCTGAGCGCGTGCCATCTGCGCAAACAGGGCAAGAGACACTACACAGGCGAGGGCGAACGTGAAAGTTGGCGCAGAACGAAAAGCAGGTTTCAAGACGGTAATTCGCATGGGGAATCTCCTGCAAATAGAAGGGGCGCATCCGTTCGAGAAAGATGCGCGTACCCACATCATCGCGCGGTTGTCACAGGCGTGCTGAACGTGCCTATTAAAATCCGCCTGCCTTAGAAAGATTTGAATGCTCTACCCGGAACTTTTCAGACAACTCGAATCCGTCCGTTGGGACATGGAGCGGGATATTCCGTGGCAGTCATTCGACGCGACCAAGCTCACCGAAGAGCAGGCTCAGACGATCAAGATGAATGCCATTACCGAGTGGGCGGCGCTGCCGGCCACCGAGATGTTTTTGCGCGACAACCGGCACGACAGTGATTTTTCGGCATTCATGTCGATCTGGTTTTTCGAGGAGCAAAAGCATTCGTTGGTGCTGATGGAATACCTCAAGCGCTTCAGCCCCCAGCACGCGCCGACCGAGCAGGAGCTGCACGACGTGCGCTTCGATTTCGATCCGGCGCCGCCGCTCGAAACGCTCATGCTGCATTTCTGCGGCGAGATTCGCCTCAACCATTGGTATCGTCGCGCCGCCGAATGGCATACAGAGCCGGTCATCAAGCACATCTACACCACGTTGAGCCAGGACGAAGCGCGCCACGGCGGCGCCTATCTGCGCTACATGAAGCGTGCGATGGAAAAGTTCGGTGACGAAGCGCGTGCCGCTTTCACCAAGGTCGGCGTGTTGATGGCCAGCGCGCGCCGCACGGCCCAGGCGCTGCACCCTACCAACCTGCACGTGAGCAAGGCGCACTTTCCGCGCGACACGATCCAGAGCCGCATGCCCGACCCGGACTGGCTCGAGCATTGGCTCGACAACCAGATCAAGTTCGATGCGGTGTGGGAGAGCAAGGTCGGCGAGCGCATCCTGCACAACCTGAGCCTGTTGATGAACCGCAGCTTCAAGACCGTGCAGGAGCTGAACCGCTACCGCAAGGAGCTGGCGGCGACGATCGCTCCGAAGACGGTTTACCAGGGCGCTTGAAAAAGGGCGCCTGGTTCAGCGTCGCTCGACGATGATCGGCGCCAGTTGCAGGTCGTTCCGGACCTGCTCTGCTGTGCTCCGTGCCGTGTCCCGCGACGCGTACGGACCGGCCTGCACACGGTGCGTATTGCCCTCGCTGAACACATTGAGGTTGGCCGCGAGTTGCGGCATCGCCGTCGTCATCCTCTGCTGAAAAGCGATTGCGCCATCGCGCTGGCTGAAGGCACCGAGCTGCACCCAGAAGCCCGCGGTCGACATGCCCGGCGGCGCGTCGGCGGTAGGAGCGGTCGGCCCGGTCGGTGCACTTGAAGCTACCGGCGCCAGCGGTTGCATCATCGGCAGCTCTGCGACTTCAGCCCGGGGCGAAGAAACCACCGGCGACGTGAAAACCGCGGGTACGTCGACGCTCCGCCAGGTTCCCGCCTGAATCTCCTGGTTCGTGATGCGCTCGATCTCGACCGGCGCCACGCCGCGCAGCAAGTCCAGCTTGGCCGCCGCCGCATAGCTGAGGTCAATCACCCGATCGTCGTGGAACGGGCCGCGGTCGTTCACCCGCACGATCGCCTCGCGCCCGTTGGCCGGATTGCGCACGCGCACGTAGCTCGGCAGCGGCAGCGTCTTGTGTGCGGCCGTCATGGCGTACATGTCGTAGGGCTCGCCGCTGGCGGTCGACTGGCTGTGGAACTTGCTGCCGTACCACGACGCCAGTCCTGTTTCCTTGAAAGACCGATCGTCGGCAATCGGCACATACGAACGGCCGAGCACGGTGTAGGGCTTGCTGGTGCCATGGGTGCCACGGATGGTTTCGACGCGGGGTTCGGCGTCGGGCGTGCGCGACAGTCCTGAAGGAGGATTCGACGGCGCGCCATCGCGACCACCGCGCGGTCCGCTGGCACAGCCAGCGAGCAGCACGGCCGCGGTCATCGCCACAGCAACTGCCGAGACGGTCGACGACCGCGTCATCGCCTCAACCAAACACGGCCTTCCACAGCGCCAGCATCGCTTCGCGCTCGACCGCCAGGCCCGGCAGGTCGACCTGCGTCGGCTCTTCGTTAAGACGCGCCCGATGCTGCACACGGCGCAATTCGCGGTACGCCGAAGCAGCACCGCGCCCGACGCCTTCAGGCAGCAAGCCGGCGGCTTCGGCCCGCAGCAGCAGTGCGATGTTGCCGACGTTGTCGATCAGTTCCGGGTGCGCCTTGGCCGCGCAGAGCACGAGGAATTGCACCGCGAATTCGGCATCGACCATGCCGCCGCGGCTGTGCTTGACGTCGAACTTGCCGGCCTTCACCGGCCTGGCGGCGCGCACCTTGTCGCGCATCGCGATGATCTCGGCTTTCAACGCGTCGCGGTCGCGTGGCGCCACGATGACGGCCTCCCGCACCGCGTCGAAGCGCGCGCCGAGCGCGGCATCACCGAGCACGAAGCGGGCACGCGTCATGGCCTGGTGCTCCCACGTCCACGCCGTGTTGCTGCCGCGGCCCAGTTGGTACCTTTCGTAGGCCGCGAAGCTGCTGGCAAGCAAGCCCGAGTTGCCGTTGGGCCGCAGGGCCGTGTCGATGTCGAAGAGGTCGCCCTCACGCGTTTTCACGGTGAGCCAGTTGATCAGCTTGCGCACATAGGTCGCGTACACGTCGCCGGCGCGCTCGTCGTCGTCTTCGTAGACGAAAACGATGTCGAGATCGCTGCCGTAGCCGAGCTCTTTGCCGCCCAGCTTGCCGTAGCCGATGATGGCGCACTGCGGCTCTTCACGATGCGGGTTGCGCACTTGCTTCCAGCACCAGCGCGCGGTCACACGCAGCACCACGTCGGCCAGCGCGCTCAGGTCGTCTGCCACCTGTTCCACCGTGATGCGGCCATCGACATCGCGTGCCAGCGTGCGAAACAGTTCGGCGTGATGCGCATGGCGCAGCAGGTTGAGCAGCCGCTCCTCATCGGCCTCGCCGGTGCCGCGCAGCGATGCATGCCGCGCTTCCAGTTCGCGCTCGAAGTCCGCGGCGTCGAAGCGGCCCAGGAGCATTTCGTCGCTGGCCAGTTCATCGATGACGCCCGGGTTTTGCGTGAGGTAGCGCGCCGGCCATTTGGCCGAGCCCAGCAAGCGCAGCAAGCGCTCCTGTACGGCGGGCCGTTCGACCAGCAACGCGAGGTAGCTTTCGCGCCGCAGCAAGGGCTCGATCCAGTCGGCCCAGCGCAGCGCCGCATCGGTGTGGCGCGATATCTGGCCGGGGCCATCGCTGTCGGGCTCGCGCAGCCATTGGGCGGTGCGCTGCACCAACTGCCGCAAGCGTGTACGCGTGTCGTCGCGCAACGCCAGGATGCGCGGATGCTCGCACCACGCCTTGATGCGCTCACCGAAAGCCGGCGGCAGGCTGTCGATCAAATCTGCCAGTTCGCCCGAGGTGCCGCTGCTCTTGCCGCCTTTGCATTTGCTGCAGTTCTTTTCGCCGCCGAGCAGCTTGTCGAACTCTTCCGCAACGAACTCGCGGTGCGTATCGAGCTGTTCCAAAAACGGGCAGACGCCGTTGAAACCCAGAGTCGCCGCGATCCAGCGCAGGTCGTCGTCGCTGACCGGCAGCATGTGCGTCTGCTGGTCGTCGAGGTACTGGATGCGGTGTTCGACACGGCGCAAAAATTCATAGGCAGCGGCCATCGCATCCGCGGTTTCCTGCGGCATCAGGCCAGCGCGTGCCAGCCGCTGCAAGGCGTCGAGCGTGGGCCGCGTGCGCAATTCCGGGAACTGCCCGCCGCGCACCACCTGCAGCAATTGCACGGTGAACTCGATCTCGCGGATGCCGCCACGCGACAGCTTGACGTCGTTCGCCCGCTCCGGCCGCCCGGCGCTGCGGCGCGCCGATTGTTCCCGGATCTGCCGATGCAGGATGCGCAGCGAATCGAACACGCTGTAGTCGAGGTAGCGACGAAAGACGAACGGCAGCACCACGCCGCGCAGCGCCTGTGCCGAGCCATCGGCTACCGCCGACGAAGGCGCCACCACGCGGCTCTTGAGCCACGCAAAGCGTTCCCACTCGCGGCCCTGCACCTGCAAGTATTCCTCGAGCGCGTCGAGCGACACCACGGTTGGCCCGGAGTTGCCATTGGGACGCAATGCCAGGTCGATGCGAAAGACGAAGCCGTGCTCCGTCGTGTCTCCGACCAGCGCATAGATGCGCTTGACCGCCCGCGCGAAATATTCCTGGTTCGACAGCTTGCCGCGGCCTTCGGCGTTGCCCGCCGTTTCGCCGTCGTGGTCGTACAGGTAGATAAGGTCGATGTCGCTCGAAACGTTGAGTTCGCGCGCGCCGAGCTTGCCCATCCCGACGACCCACAATTGCGCGACTTGGCCAGCCTTTTCTTCTTCACCAAGCGGCGCGCCGTGGATGGCTTCGAGTTCCGACAACGCGGTGCGGCAGGCGACATCGAGTGCGAACTCGGCCAGCTCGGTCACGGCGCGAACGACATCGGCGAGCGGTGCGCCTTCGTCGCAGTCGAGCACGGCCAGGCGCTCCATCACCAACTGGCGCACGGTGCGCAGCGCATCGGCAACGTTGACACCACTCACTTTGTCGCCGCGTGCCTGCAACGCATCGAAGGCGATCTGCATCGTTGCGCGCGTCGGTGTGCCCTTCGGCAGCAGGGTCAATTCAGCCGCGTATCGGCGTCGCAGTCGCTGCACGAAGCGCGAGTGCGACGACAACGGTGAAGCCAGCGGCGCCAACGCGGCACCGGCTGTCTTATCACCGTCTTCGGTGGAACCCGTCTGGAGGCTGGCAGTCATAATTCCTGCTACAGCGCGACTCTCAATGAACGACACGGTGTCTTCCCCTTCACGTCTGCTCAAAGTCACCGCTGTCACGGCGCGCTGGCTGTTGGGTTTGCTGATGGGCGCGTGGCTGGTCTTCGCGCTGTCAGTGCTTGTCCTACACGGTTGGATTGTGCCGCGAATCGGCGATTACCGCGGTGCGCTCGAGGCACAAGCCAGCAGGGTCATCGGGGTACCTGTTCGCATCGGTTCCATCACCGCGCAATCGAACGGTTTGTTCCCCACTTTCGAGCTGCGCGACGTGGTGCTGCAAGACGTCCAACAGCGCGACGCGTTGCGCCTGTCGCGCGTGGTGGCGAGCGTGTCGCCGCGGTCGCTCTGGAAGACCAACTTCGAGCAGCTCTATATCGAAAGCCCGCAGCTCGAAGTGCGACTCGACGCCGCAGGCAAGCTGCATGTCGCTGGTCTCGATGTGTCGACCGACACCACTGGAGAAACGCGTGCGGCCGATTGGTTCTTCAGCCAGCGCGAATTCATCATCCAGGGCGGCACGGTGCGCTGGACCGACGAGCGTCGCCGTGCCGAACCGGTGCTACTGACCAATGTGGAGTTCGTCTCGCGCAACAGCGCGCGGCGCCATGCATTGCGGCTCGACGCCACGCCGCCCGCAGGTTGGGGGGACCGCTTCACGTTGCGGGGCCAGTTCCGCCAGCCCCTGCTGTCGGTGCACAGCGGCAAGTGGCAAAACTGGGGCGGGCAGATCTACGCCGACCTGCCGAACATCGATGCCACGCGGCTCGGTCGCTACGTAGCGCTCGACGCGCGCATTCGCGAAGGCAACGGCGCGTTGCGCGTCTGGGCCGATGTGGACGACGGCAAGCTCGTCGGCGGCGCGGCCGATCTCGGGCTGGCGCGAATCGATGCCTCGCTCGGCGACAAGCTGCAGCCGCTGGTGCTGCGCGCGGTGACCGGACGACTGGCCGGCCAGTTGAAGGACCAGACGCTCGAATTCTCGACGCGCGACCTGCAGTTCGATACCGCCGACGGCTCGCGCTGGCCCGGCGGCAACCTGTGGTTTCAACACACGCCGGCGCGCGGCAAGACGGCGGAGCACGGCGCATTCAAGGCCGATCGTCTCGACCTGGGCGCGCTCGCGCTCATCGCCGATCGTCTGCCGTTGGGCGATGCCACGCACAAGGCCATCGAATCGTTCGCGCCGCGCGGCCTGGTCGAGCGCATCGACACGCGTTGGCAAGGCCCGTTCGATGCGCTTGAGACCTACCAGGCCAAAGGGCGTGTCAGCGGCTTCAGCCTGGCGTCGCAAGCGCCACCGGAAGGTGTGCGCATCGGCACGCCGGGCTTGCGCGGTGCCACCGCCGAGTTCGATGCGAGCCAGGCCGGCGGCACCGCGAGCTTGTCGATCGGCAAGGGTGCGCTCGATTTGCCCGGCGTGTTCGAAGAGCCGGTGGTACCGATCGACCAGCTTTCGTCGCAACTGCAATGGAAGCTCGACGGCGACAAAGTGCAGGTGCAGGTGTCGAAAGCGCGCTTTGCCAACGCCGATGCCGAGGGCGAGGCCGAAGCCACCTGGCGCACCAGCGATCCGGCCGTGTCGCATGGCAAGAGCCGCCACCCGGGCGTGCTCGACCTGCAGGGCAAGCTGACCCGCGCCGACGGCACGCGCGTGTTTCGCTACCTGCCGCTCGACATCCCCAAGCCGACGCGCGACTACGTGCGCGATGCCGTCAACAAGGGTAGCGCCAGCATCGTGGAGTTTCGCGTCAAGGGCGACCTGCACGACATGCCCTTCATGGACCCGCGCGATGGCGACTTTCGTATCGCGGCCAAGGTGGCCGATGTGACCTACGCCTACGTGCCGCCGCAGCTTGCCAAATCGACCGGCGCCATGGCGCGGGGCGTGTCACCCGCCGTCGTCTGGCCGGCGCTCGATCGCCTTTCCGGCGAACTGGTGTTCGAGCGCGCCGGCATGCTGGTGCGCAACGCGCGTGGCCGCATCGTCGGCGCGCCCGGCATCGAGATCGAAAAGGCCGAAGCGCAGATCGCCGACATGGCGCACCCTGCCGCGCTGCTGAAGGTCGATGCACAGGCGCGCGGGCCACTGGCCGAGCTGCTGCATGCCGGCGCGCCGCTGGCTGGCCCGCTCGGCGAGCCCATGGGCAGGGTGCGCGCTACCGGCAATGCGGACTACCGGCTCAAGCTCGACCTGCCGCTCGCGGCCGTCGACAAGGCAAAGGTACAGGCCAGCATCGCGCTGACCGACAACGACCTGCAACTCGTGCCCGAAGCACCCGCGCTGACGCAGGCGCGCGGCACCCTGAACTTCACCGAAGGCGGTTTCTCGCTGGCCGGCGTGCAGGCGCGCTTGATGGGCGGCGAAACGCGCATCGAAGGCAAGGGACGCTTTGGTGGATCAGCCGTGGGGGCGGGCGCCACGCCGCAAGACCTGAGCTTCAAGGCGACGGGCACCGTGACCGCTGAAGGCTTGCGTGCCGCGCGTGAGGTCGACTGGCTTGCGCGCCTGGCGACCAAGGCGACCGGCAGCGCCGGTTACAACGCCGCTCTGTCGGTGCGCGACGGCACGCCGGAGTTTCTGCTGACCAGCAGCCTCGTCGGCCTCGGGCTGAATTTGCCGGCGCCACTTGCCAAGCCAGCCGACGAGGCGATGCCGCTCAAGGTCGAGAAGAAAGTGTTGTCTCGCGAGGCCCGCGCCGGCCGCACGCCGCTGGTGCAAGACCAGTTGTCGGTCGAACTCGGCAAGGTCGCATCGGCGCAATACGTCCGCGATGTGTCGGGCGACGATGCCAAGGTGTTGCGCGGCTTCATCGCAGTCGGGCTCAACGCGGGCGAAGCCGCTGCGCCGCCACCAAACGGTGTGCAGGCCAACATCAACCTCCCGCGGCTCGACCTCGCGGCCTGGCAGACGCTCTTCACCGAGACCACCGGCAGTGCGCCCGAGGCCGTGGCCAACGCCACCAGCGCCGACGATGCGCTCTCGTATTTGCCGACGATGATCGCCGTGCGCGCCAAGGAGCTCGCGGTATCGGGCCGCACGCTGCACGACGTGGTGCTGGGCGGCACGCGCGACGGCACGCTGTGGCGGGCCAACATCGACGCCGTCGAACTGAGCGGCTATGCCGAATATCGGCATACGCAGGCAGGTCGATTGCACGCGCGACTGGCGCGCTTGAAGATCGCGCCGAGCGAGGCGCACGCGGTCGAATCGCTGCTCGACGAGCAACCCGACACGCTGCCCGCGCTCGATGTAGTGGTCGATGATTTCGAGCTGCTCGGCAAGCGGCTCGGCCGTGCCGAAATCGATGCCGTCAACCTCGGCGGCGCAACGCGCGAATGGAAGCTCAACAAGCTCAGCCTCACGATGCCTGAAGCCACCTTCACAGCGCAGGGTTCGTGGGCGGCAGTGCCGGGTGCGGCGCCGCGTGGCCGTGCCGCACCGCGCCGCACTTCGATGAACTTCAAGCTCGACATCGCCGATGCCGGGGCTCTGCTCAATCGCTTCGGCATGAAGGACGTTCTGCGCCGCGGCAAAGGCAAGCTGGGCGGTGATGTGGACTGGCAAGGATCACCGTTCTCGCTCGACTATCCGAGCCTCAACGGACAACTGCAGGTCGATGTCGAATCAGGCCAGTTTTTGAAGGCCGACCCGGGCTTGGCCAAGCTGCTGGGCGTGCTGAATCTGCAAGCCCTGCCGCGCCGCCTCACGCTCGATTTTCGGGATGTGTTCAGCCAGGGCTTCGCTTTCGACTTCGTGCGTGGCGACGCCCGCATCGTCGACGGCACCGCCACCACCAACAACCTGCAAATGAAGGGCGTGAATGCCGCGGCGTTGCTGGAGGGCTCGGCCGACATCGTGCACGAGACGCAAAATTTGCGCGTGGTGGTGGTGCCCGAGATCACGGCCGGCACGGCTGCGCTGGTCGCTACTGCCATCAATCCGGCCATCGGGCTCGGCACCTTCCTGGCGCAGTGGTTGCTGAGTAAGCCGTTGTCCGCAGCCGCCACACAGGAGTTCCAGATCGAAGGCTCGTGGACCGACCCGAAGATCACCAAGGTGGCGCGCCGAACGCCACTGGCGGGATCGACGACGGCGCCTGGCACACCGTCCAACACGGAGATCAAGCAATGAAAGTCGCTGCGATCCAGATGGTTTCCGCCGTCTCGTGGGGGGTCAATCTGGCGCGCACGCATGCCTTGCCGCTCGAAGCATGAGCGTGTGGTGAGCGTCCCTGGCTTCGAGCGCAACGCCTGGCAGCGCTGGTATCTGTGGCTGTTGCTCGCCATGCTCGTGCTTGCATTGCTGGGCACCGTGGTCTGGCTGGCGGGGCGCCATGAGGTCGAGCAGGCCCAGGCCGCGCTCGATCGCGACACCACCGACGCAGTAGCTGATTTGCGCGCAAGTCTGCAGCGCAACATTCAAAGCCTGCGCGCGTTGCGGTTGCCCGCGCAAAACGCGCCAGGCGATGCAGCGTGGCCACCCGAGGCAGCAGCGCTGCTGCGCGAGCACCGCGAGATGGTCCGGCTGGAGCGGCGCGATGCGGGTCTGATGCCTTTGGCCGTGCTCGAAACACCCTATCGCATGCGCATCTTCGACAAGGTCACGCGGGGCAGCGAGCAAAACGATGTGGCGCTGGCCTGCACCACAGCGCGCAAGCTGGTGGCACCGGCCTATTCGCCGAGCCACTACGTGCCGATGCCCGAAGGCGGTGGCATCGAACTGATGGAGCTGTGCGTGCCGGTCGAGGGCGGTTATCTGGTTGCGACCTATGGCTTGCGCGACATGCTGACCGAGCTGCTCGGCCCGACGCTCGCACGCGGCCAGGAGGTCGCCTTTGCCGAGCCCGATGGCACACGTCTCGCCATCATCGGCGTGCGCCGTCGCGCCGGCACGCGCATCTTCACTTCGCAGCAGCTGGTCGACTTGCCGGGCGTCACGCTCATGCTGCGCGTCGACGGCTGGCGCGCTGCGCCCGATATCTTCCCCAACCTGCTGACCGCGCTGGTGACTGCCATCTCGATCGCGCTGGTGTCGGTGCTGGTGCTGCTGGCACGCGACACGCGGAGGCGCCTCAAGGCGGAGTTCGAACTTGCCGAGACGCTCGCGTTCCGCAAGGCGATGGAAGACTCGGTGATCACCGGCTTGCGCGCGCGCGACCTCCGTGGCCGGCTCACTTATGTCAACCCGGCCTTCTGCGAGATGGTCGGCTTCAGCGCAGAAGAATTGATGGCCGTGCACGGGGAGACGGCTGGATCGGAGTCGGGTCATCGCGATGACCCCGGCATGCCCGAGGCGCCCTATTGGCCGACCGAACTGGCGCACGAATATCAGCAGCGACAGGCGCATCGTCTGGCCAGCGGCATGCCACCGCGCGAAGGCTTCGAATCGGTCTTCATGCGCAAGGACGGCTCGCGCTTTCCGGTGCTGATCTTCGAAGCGCCGCTGCTCAACGCACAGCGCGTGCAAACCGGCTGGATGAGCGCCTTTATCGATGTCAGCGAGCAGCGCCGCATCGAAGAACTGTCGCGCGCCAGCCAGGAGCGGCTGCAGGCCAGCGCCAGACTCGCGACCGTCGGCGAGATGGCCTCGCTGCTGAGCCACGAACTCGCGCAGCCGCTCGCGGCGATTGCCAGCTATGCGAGCGGCTCTCTCAACCTGCTCGAAGGTGGAGCCGATCGGGGTGACGCGAACCATGGCGCGGTGATCGACACCAATGTCGAAGTCGCGATGGCCGTGCGCCGCATCGCCGAGCAGGCCGACCGCGCCGGGCAGGTGATTCGCAGCGTGCATGACTTCGTGCGGCGGCGCGACCGCACGCGCGAGGCGGTGGCGCCACGTGCGCTCATCGATGCCGTGCTGCCGCTGGTGCAATTGCAGGCGCGCAAGCTCGGCGCGCGCATCGACATGGCGCTGGAAGATCCACTGCCGGCCGTGCTGTGCGATCGCACGCTGGTCGAGCAGGTGCTGCTCAACTTGGCACGCAACGGGATGCAGGCGATGGACCTGCACGAGTTTGTCGATCGCGTGTTGACGTTGCGCGTGCTGCTCATCGGCGGTAGCAACAAGGGCATCGCACGCGCCTCTGAAGGCCGTCGCTGGGTCGAGTTCTCGGTGGCCGACATCGGCAGTGGCATCAGCAAGGACGTCGAAGAGCGGCTCTTCACGCCCTTCTTCACCACGCGGGCCGACGGCATGGGGCTCGGCCTGAGCCTGTGTCGCACGGTCGTCGAACAACATGGCGGTGCGTTGATCTATGCACCGCATCGGCCGCGCGGCACCGTGTTCCGCTTTACCTTGCCCGCTGCCTGAAAGAACATACGTCCGTGCAACCGCTGAACGATGCCCTCATCTTTATCGTCGACGACGACGCCAGCGTGCGCGAAGCATTGGCGTGGCTGCTGCGCTCGCGTCGGCTGGAGAGCGAACACTTCGCCACCGCCGAGGCGTTCGAAGAGCGGCTTCTCGACATGCCGGTGACCGAGCGGCCGCATTGCCTGCTGCTCGACGTGCGCATGCCCGGCACCAGCGGGCTCGTGTTGTTCGATCGGTTGGCAGAGCGAGGTCTGCTCGATGCGATGCCGGTGATTTTCTTGACCGGCCATGCCGATGTGCCGACCGCAGTGGACCTGGTCAAGCGTGGCGCGTTCGACTTTTGCGAGAAGCCGTTTTCAGACAACGCGCTGGTCGATCGCATCGAGCACGCGCTGGGCGCATCGCTGCGATCGCTGGACCGCAAGCAGGCGCAGCGCCGGCTTACCGATCGCATCGCAGAACTCACGGAGCGCGAGCGCGAGGTGATGCGGCTCGTCGTCGAAGGCCTGCCCAACAAGCTGATTGCCGACCAGCTATCGATCAGCGTGCGCACGGTGGAAGTGCACCGTGCGCGGCTGTTCGAAAAGATGGACGTCCGGTCGGCCGTCGAGCTCGCCAACCTGCTGCGGCCGGCCTAGGACGAGCCCCAATCGATTCAGGCCGAAGCCCGAGTCATCAGCCCTGCGAACGCTCGCCCACGTAGATTTCGATGCGGCGGTTTTGTGCGCGGCCACTGTCGGTCGCGTTGTTGGCCACCGGCTCGCGCGAACCGCGGCCATCGATGTTGATTGCCGAGGAGCGCACGCCGCGCGAGACCAGATAGTCGCGCGTGCTGGCGGCGCGTTCGACCGACAACGGGTTGTTGATCGCGTCGGAGCCGGTGTTGTCGGTGTGGCCGATGATGCGCACGTCGGCATTCGCGTTATTGCGCAGGCCGGTCGCGAACTGGTCGAGCACCGGTGCGAGATTGGGCTTGATGGCGGCGCGGCCGACGTCGAACGACGCGTCGCTCGGAATCGCCAGCTTGAGCTCGTTGTTGGCCGTTTGCGTGACCGCGATGCCGGTGCCTTGCGTGGCCTGTTCCATCTGGCGCTTTTGCGCTTCCATGCGTTGCGACCAGAAGTAGCCGCCTGCTGCGCCGGCCAGTGCGCCGACCGCTGCACCGGTGCCGATCGCACCGCGGTTGCCGCCCGTGGCGGAGCCGATGGCGGCACCGGCCAACGCGCCGATGCCGGCGCCCGCACCGGTGGTGCGTTGCGTATCGGTCATACCGGCGCAGCCCGACAAAACGACGGCAGCAGTAGCTGTTGCAAGAATGAGTTTTTTCATGGTGATCCCTTTGACTCGGTGACTGAACTGGTTAGCGAAAGAGTCGCGATTATGTTGGCGGCAGCTTGTCGTCAGCGTCGGCCGCATCCCCGTCCTTGTGTGCGGGTGTGTCATCGATTTCACCGCGCTTGCGGCCGGAGAACATGGTCCACCAGACGATGAGGACAAGCACCGCGCCGGCTGCGAAGGCTTCGAGCAAAATCAGACCCATGAAACAAGGACTCCGGTGGCGGCTTGGGGTGGCGATGGTAGTGGCAATGCTGGCGGGGTGCTCCTTCGGCCCGCGCCTGCCCGATGCCACTGTGCCTTCGGCCGCCACGCCCCCGCCCGATCTCGGCCCGCTCACCGGATCGCTCATGCATCCCAAAAGCCGCTGGGTGCCGGTCACCTGGACCGAGCTTCCCGGCTTCGTCGAAGACCCGCTGAATGAAGGCTGGATCGCATTGCTATCGAACTGCGCTCGGCCCAATGCGGTGTTCAAGCCACTGTGCGGCGACGTGCGGCGGCTGTCGATCGGCAGCCCCGACGAACAGCGCCAGTGGATGATCGACCGGCTGCAGCCGTACCGCATCGAGTCGCTTGCCGGCCAGAGCGATGGTCAGCTCACCAGCTATTACGAACCGGTGTTCGAAGCCTCGCGTCGGCCCACCGCTGCGTTCAGCGTCCCGCTCTATCAACCGCCTGCGAGCATCGGTGCGCGAAGGCCCTGGTTCACCCGACAAGAGATCGACACGGTGCCCGAAGCACAGGCCGCATTGCGCGGCCGCGAGATCGCATGGCTGGCCAACCCCATCGACATGATGATGCTGCACATCCAGGGATCGGGCCGGTTGCACATCACCGAAGCCGATGGCTCGCAACGCACGGTGCGCGTGGCTTTCGCCGGCACGAACGATCAGCCCTACAAGAGCATCCAGTCATGGCTCGTCGGCCAAGGCGCCACGCGTGTCACCAAGTGGCCCGACGACACCAAGGCCTGGGCCGCGCAAAACCCGCAGCGCGTGCCGCAACTGCTGTGGAGTAACCCGCGGTACGTGTTTTTCCGTGAAGAAGCGTTGACCGATGTGGACGCTGGCCCGCGCGGCGCGCAGGGCGTGCCGCTCACTGCCGGTCGCTCCATCGCGGTCGATCGCGACAGCATTCCGTACGGCACGCCGGTCTGGCTCGCGTCGAACGGCCCAACCTTGCAGCTCGCCAAGCTCGTGGTCGCGCAAGACACCGGCAGCGCCATCCTCGGCGCGGTGCGCGCCGATTACTTCGCCGGCACCGGCATCGATGCGGGGCGGCTCGCCGCCAAGGTGAACCAGCCGTTGCGCTTGTGGGCGCTGTGGCCGAAGGCGGTTGCCACGCCCTGAGCGGAAATTCGGGTCAGTCACGTTCGATGCATGTTTGGAGATGCGCGTCACGCCGCACCTGGCGCAGCACACATCCAATCGACGCTTGGCGGTGCCCGACCTCATTGCCCGCAGCGCGGGCAATGAGGTCTCGCAGCCGAAGAAAAAGCTCCTCGGGCAGGGATCCGGCTGGGTCAAGCCGGTGGGGCGCATGCGCTGGTCGTGGCAGGTCGGTCCGCAGGTGGCGTGAAGGGCAAAAGACGCGTCGAGTGGCGCGTTCGGACTCTCAAGATTCGACCGTAGAGCTGAGGCGCTCGGGACGCGACACACAACAGCAAGAAAACATGCCTGCCGCGCAATTGGGATTGCTTCGAGTGGGGAGTATTTCAGCAACGCGCTACGGTGGCATGGTCAATTTCTGATTATTAAAAAATAAATGACAGAGTGAATTAGTGATGCACCGTGCTGGTGAAGATTTAAAAAGCAATACGTGTTTTAGCGTATAACAATTCTTGTTTCCGGTGCGTAATTGGTTCATTGATAGTTATGATTTAAATCACACAAAAGGACGCTTTTCATCTAGTATTTAAAGACAAATTAACTCCGCGAAGGTTTTATGTCTGAACTTGACTCTGTACAGGAAGTGCTCAGCAATGAGTACGAGCACGAGGCGGTCCCGGCAAAAGCGCGGCGCAGTACGTTCTCCATCTCGATGGTCTGGCTCGGATTCCCGATGATCATTACCGGGGCCATGACCGGGTCGATCATGGTGGCAGGGATGGGTTTCAAATCGGCGCTGTGGGCCATGGTGATCGGCAATGCGCTGATGTTCGCCTATGTCGGGGCCAATGGCGTGCTCGGCACCACGCGCGGTCATAACTTTGCGTTGATCGCCAGCGCGGTGTTCGGCAAGAAGGGCTACGTGCTGGCCTCCGGCCTGCTTTCCACACTGCTGCTCGGCTGGTACGCGGTTCAGACCGGCATTACCGGCAACCTGATTCATACCGCTTTCAAACTGGACTATCTGACAATGACGGTGCCTGCGGGAGCGCTGTACCTGGGAATCATCTATGTCGGCATCAAAGGGCTGCACTGGATCGGCCTGGTGTCGGTACCTCTTTTCGTCGTGCTCGGCGGCTGGGTCGCTCTGGATTCGGCCTCCATTGCAGGTTGGGCCAAGGTTCTAGCCTATGCGGGCACCAAGCCTGAAATGTCGATGTCGTTCGGCGTGGCGCTGACCATCGTGATCACGCTGTTCGTCGATGCCGGAACCGTGACGGCCGATTTCAATCGTTGGGCCACCAATACGAAGTCTTCCCTGATTGCGACCTTCTGTGCTTTTCCGTTTGCCAATTTGCTGGCCATGCTTGTCGGTGGCGTAATGACGGCTGCGCTGGCGCTGCCTGACCCGCAACCTTTTGGACTGGACAATATGTTCGGCTATTTAATCGGGCAAAACAAACCATGGCTGTCTGTGCTTGCGTTCGTTTTTCTTTTCTGCAATCTGGGCTCGGTCTGCGCGCACTGTCTCTATAACTCAGCGGTTGGCTGGTCACGCATCGGTGGTGGGCGGATGCGTTTGTTTGCCGTGGGTCTGGCGGTCGTTGGTATCTTTATTGCAGCAGCCAATGTGTGGGCGCTGTTCATTCCATGGCTCTCGGTACTCGGCATTCTGGTGCCCCCGATCGGAGCGATCGTGCTTGCGGATCTGTATTTCATTCGGCCCGGTGCAACCATCGAAGCCAATTGGAGGCCGCGCGCATTCATTGCCTGGATCGTCGGTTCACTTGTCGCCTTTGCAGTGGAAACCTTTGCCCCTCAGATGTCGACCGCCATCTGCGCCTTTATTGCCGGCGGCGCGTGCTATTTCGCGTTGAATACCGGGCCCGCACGTCAGCCATCTGTCGAGTTGGGTTCGTTGAAGCCGTAGTTCCCGGCACGCGGGGCTGACCATGACCGGGCAACCTGTGTCCAGGTTCGTTTCCGCCATCGGTGACGATGTGCGACACGACCGGCACCGGGTCACAGGCCGGAGCGGTGCCCTCAAGCCCTCGGCATCGTCGTCGATGTCGGCGGCAATCAACGTCTACAACCCGATGATCCCGCCGTTGTTCTTCGTGATCATCACCGTCGCTGAACGCGGGCGCGCCACGGCACCACCGGGACCATAAGGCAGCGCGATGCCGGCGCCGGTGCCTGGCCAATGGCTCTCGTACTTGGTCGGGTCGCCGATGTTCGCGGCGGCGGTGTTCTCGCCCGGATGCTGGATGTTGATGAACAGCGCCTTGCCGTCCGGCGACTCGGCCAGGCCAGTCACTTCCGATCCCTTCGGCGCCGTCAAGAAGCGCTTGAAAATCGTGTCGGTCATCTTCTTGCCGGCATAGGTCGTGACGGTCACCGGCGCGGTGCCGGCGGTGCCCGGCTTGCCGTTGGGCTGGTTCACCACCTCGATCTTTCCGCCGTCGCCGTAGCTGCCCGGGATGGCTGCCAGCAGCATGCAGTTGGTGACGTCGTAATAGGCGTTGTCGTCGGTCTCGATCCACAGGATGCCGCTGGCGCGCGAGAACCAGCAGCCGTCGGGCTTGGAGAGATCGTTGAAGTCGGAGAGCCCCGACAGGTTCACGTTCTTCTGGTAGTTGACATCGTCCAGCCCTGCATCGGCCTTGGCCTGGCTGCCGAAGAGGTAGATGTCCCAGTTGAAGGTGGTGGCCGATGCGTCGTTGCCGGTCTCGCGAATGCGCATGACCTGGCCGTTGACGTCGCCCTTGTTGGCCTGCACCGCAGCGTTTTGTGTAGTGATGGCCTTGTTGTCGAGCCAGTAGCGCGGAAAGGCCGGATCCACGTCGGGGTTGGGCACGTTGTTGCTGCTGGTGGAGCCGACGTTGCCACGGTCCGGGTTCTCCGTCATGGTGATGTAGATCTCTCCATTGAGCGGATTCACCGCCGTCCATTCGGGGCGATCGCACTTGGTGGCGCCGGCCGCATCGGCAGCCAGACGCGCGTTGACCAGCACGTCGGCCAGGTCGGCGAAAGCGTAGGCCGTGTTGCCCGAAATCGCCGCGTTGGTCAGGTCGAGCTTGAGCCAGGTGCCGCTGCCGTCGGCGTTGAACTTGGCTGCGTAGAGCGTGCCGTCGTCCAGGTACTTGGCGCCGGTCGCGAGGCGGTCGCTCGGGTTCGCATTGGCCGCGATCCAGGTGGCTTTCGAGACGTACTTGTAGACGTACTCGCTGCGCGAATCGTCGCCCATGTAGAAGGCCAGCGGTTTGCCGACAACCGGGTTGCTCGGCCATGCACCTTCGTGCGCGAAGCGGCCGAGGCCGGTGTGCTTGACGGGTGTGGACGACAGGTCGTACGGATCGATTTCGACGACCCAGCCAAAGGTGTTGTGCGTGTTGCGGAAGTCGTCCGTACCGTCGGTCGATGCGCCGGTTTTGCTGGCGTTCCAGCGTTGGTATTCGGTACTCGCGGGGTCGGCTGCAACCACGGTCGACCAGCGCTGGCCGCCCGTCACGTTCTGCTTCAGCCCGATGCGCAGGAAGGCCGTGAGTTCCTTGGGCGTGCGTTGCGCATCGTCGGCCGCGCCACGGGTGAAGAAGCCGGCGAAGTTCTCTTCGCAAGTGAGGTACGTGCCCCACGGCGTGTACCCGCTGGCGCAGTTGCCGATCATCCCGCGCGTGGTTGTGCCGGCGGGTGAGTACAGCGTCTTCAGCAAGGCCGTGCCTTTGGCCGGACCGCCGAATGTCATCGGCGTGCGTGGCGTGATGCGGCGGTTGAAGGTCGATGTCTTGACGGTCGCCAGCTTGCCGCCGCTGCGGGCCAATTCGACCACCGATGCGCCGTGCGCCTCGACTTCTTTCAGCGCTTCGGCTTCGGGCCGTGCACCGGCAGTAGCGCCGGCATTGGTCTGGCCGTTCGGGTGCATAAAGGCCACCGTGCCGTTGATGGCTTCGTGGTTGATGCACATCAGGCCGCGGTCGCTGTTGGTCAGCGTCGGCTTGCCGTCGCCGGTCAGGCCGAAGAAGTGCATGCCGTCGTGCTGGTCGCCGCTGCGGCGGCCGAAGTTGTCGTCGGTGCCGTCGTTCTTGTAGTCGCTGACGGCCGGGTCGATCGAGTCGCCGGTCGCGTAGATCACGGTCGCGGTGTAGCCGAGCGGCACGACGATGCTGTCGGCCAGACTCTTGCTCACTGCCGTGAAGCCCAGCGCTGGACCAGCGGCTGGCGCGGGTGCCGGTGCAGGGGGCGGCGGTGCGGGCACCGGTGCGGGAGCGGGCGCCGGCGAAATGATCGGGAAGCCGCCGCCACCGCCGCAGGCACTCAGTGCCAGCGGGCCGAGCGTCGCGGCAGCGAGTGCGCCGACGCCGCCGCGCAGCAGATGCCGCCGATGCATGCGTGTGGCGATGACGTCACCGAGCGCTGTGTTGGCGCTCGGGTTGTTGTCGAAGTCGTCCGGGTCGGCGTACGGATTGACAAGAGAAGTCGGAAGCGTTCTATCGTTCATGGCGGGCTATGGCTTTTGTTGCTAGCTGACGGGAGCCTGACCATATCCACGCGATGTGACGGTTTCGTGGCAATGCGCGGCAGTGGCGATACTGTCGAAGCACACCGAATCGGAACCAACGAATGAACGCCTTGTCCACGCTTCAACTCAGTGTCCTCGCTGGCGCGCCCACGGGGGCGTGGGCGGGGGACCCTGACCCGCAGGAAACAGCCGAGTGGCGCGACGCCTTCGCCGCGCTGGTCGAAGCCAGTGGCCCGGAGCGCGCAAAGCAGATCCTCGACGCTCTCGCCGAGCAGGCCCGCGCCCAACGCATCGGCTGGCAACCCGAGCTGTGCACGCCGTACGTCAACACCATCGCCGTCGATGCGCAACCGGCCTTCCCCGGCGACCTCGCGATCGAAGAACGCCTGGCCTCCCTCATGCGCTGGAACGCGCTGGCGATGGTGGTGCGCGCCAACCATTCCTACGGCGAACTCGGCGGCCACATCGCCAGCTACGCCAGCGCGGCCGATCTGTTCGAGATGGGCTTCAACCACTTCTTTCATGCCAAGAACGAGGGCCATCGTGGTGATCTGGTGTTCTTCCAGCCGCACAGCGCGCCGGGTGTCTACGCAAGGGCGTTTCTCGAAGGCCGACTGAGCGAAGACGATCTCACGCACTACCGCCAGGAGCTGACCGCCCCCGCCTTCACCCAGGGCAAGGGCGCACGCGGCCTGAGCAGCTACCCGCATCCCTACCTGATGCCCGACTTCTGGCAATTCCCGACCGGCTCGATGGGCATCGGCCCGATCAGCTCGATCTACCACGCGCGCTTTATGCGCTACCTCACCGACCGCCAACTGCTCGACTGCACCAAGCGAAAAGTCTGGGGCGTGTTCGGCGACGGCGAGATGGACGAGCCCGAATCCATGAGCGCACTGACCCTGGCTGCGCGCGAGAAGCTCGACAACCTGGTGTGGGTCGTCAACTGCAACCTGCAGCGCCTGGACGGCCCGGTGCGCGGCAACGGCCGCATCATCGACGAGCTCGAAAAGCTCTTCGCCGGGGCAGGATGGAACGTCGTCAAGCTGATCTGGGGCAGCGACTGGGACGGCCTCTTCGCGCGCGACACCACCGGCGCGCTGGCCCGCGCCTTCGCCAACACGGTCGACGGTCAGATGCAGACATTCGCCGCAAAGGACGGCCGCTTCAACCGCGACACCTTCTTTGGCCAGAACGAAGAGTTGAAGCGCCTGGCGCAAGGCATGACCGACGAACAGATCGATCGCCTCAAGCGCGGCGGCCACGACTTCGTGAAGATCCACGCCGCCTACGCCGCAGCGGCTGCACACGTCGGGCAGCCGACCGTCATCCTGGCCCACACCAAGAAGGGCTACGGCATGGGTGCGGGGCAAGGCAAGATGACCACGCACTCGCACAAGAAGTTCGAGAGTGCCGACCTCATCGGCTTTCGCAATCGCTTCAACCTGCCGCTCTCGGACGAGCAGGCGACCTCGCTGTCTTTCTACAAGCCGGCCGACGACAGCGCCGAGATGCGCTACCTGAAGGGGCATCGCGAAGCGCTCGGTGGCGCGATGCCGCGACGCGAAACCGAGTGCGACATCGTGCCCGTGCCAACCATCGATGCCTACGCCAAGTTCGCGCTCGAAGCCGACGGCAAGGACATGAGCACCACCATGGCGTTCGTCCGCATGCTCGGCGCGCTGATGAAAGACAAGGCATTGGGCCCGCGCGTGGTGCCCATCGTGGCCGACGAGGCGCGCACCTTCGGCATGGCCAACCTGTTCAAGCAGGTCGGCATCTATTCGAGCGTGGGCCAGCGCTATGCGCCGGAAGACATCGACACCATCCTGAGCTACCGCGAAGCCACCGACGGGCAGATCCTGGAAGAAGGCATCAGCGAGGCCGGTGCCATCGCCAGCTGGACCGCTGCCGCGACGAGCTACAGCGTGCACGGCCTCGCGATGCTGCCGTTCTACATCTACTACTCGATGTTCGGCTTCCAGCGCGTCGGCGACCAGATCTGGGCAGCCGCCGACCAGCGCTCGCGCGGCTTTCTGCTCGGCGCCACATCGGGCCGCACCACGCTCGGCGGCGAAGGGCTGCAGCACCAGGATGGCACCAGCCATCTGATCGCAGCGACCATCCCCAATTGCAAGGCCTACGACCCGGCCTTCGCCGGCGAGATGGCGGTGATCGTCGATGCCGGCATGCGCGAGATGCTGGTCGAGCAGAAGGACGTCTTCTACTACGTGACCTTGATGAACGAGAACTACGCGCAGCCGAGCCTGCCGGCGCAAGTGCATGCGGATGTGTTGCGCGGGTGCTATCGGTTCGGACGGTACGGTGAAGCGAAGGGAGTCGCGGACGTCACGCTATTGGGCTCCGGCGCAATCCTCACGGAAGTCATCAAGGCAGCGCAGCAACTGGCGAGCGAGGGCATCGCGGTCGATGTGTTCAGCGTTACCAGCTGGAGCGAGGTCGCGCGCGATGGCGGCGCGTGCGAGGCGGCGGCGTTGCGTGGCGATGCCGTCTCAATGCCCTTCATCGCCCAGCAACTCGGCCGGGGCAACGGCCCCGTCGTCGCCGCGACCGACTATGTCCGTGCCGTGCCTGAAAGCGTGCGCGCCTACCTGCCCGAAGGCCGGCGCTACCTCACGCTCGGCACCGACGGCTTCGGCCGCAGCGACACGCGTGCCGCCCTCCGCGACTTCTTCGGTGTCGATGCGGCCAGCATCGTTCGGGCTGCGCGGCACGCGATGCGCTGAGTCGTCGCCTAACGCTGTTTTGTGCGCTCGATGCGATTCCTGCGCCCCGGCGGGCGTACTTTGGTGAACAATTGCCGCCATGTTCACCCGCACGCTCGTCGGCCACCTCAAGATTCGCGATGGGCAGATCCTCTGGGCCGACGTGGACGCGCACCACATGCTGGGCTACGCGCCGGGCTCGCTGACCGATCTGCCGTTGACCGAGGTGTTCGAACCGGTGGCCGTTGAAGCGGGAGTCGGGGGTGGCCCCACGGTCGGCGCAAAAACCACATTCAGCACCGAAGCCCTGAGCGACGTCGCGGTGCCGGCGCTGGGCGTGGTCGAGCGCGACAACGTCGTCTTACGCGCGCTGCACGGCGAGGGGCTGCGTGTTGCCATGCGTGCGGAGCGCATGGATGACCAGTCCATTCTGTGGAGCTTCGGTCTGAAGGCGAGCGGCGCGCGCGCCGAGCGGCTTGACATGCTGTCGCGACACGACGCACTCACCCGGCTGCCCAACCGCATTCCAACCCTCGAAGAACTGCAGCGCGCGCCGCACATGCACGACGGCGACCCCGAGCGGCTGCTGGCGATCTGCTATCTCGACCTCGACCAGTTCCGCAACGTCAACGACGGCTTCGGCCCGGTCGGCGGCGATGCCGTATTGCGCGAAGTGGCGCGCCGGCTCAAGGCCGCGGTGCCGCACGATGCCACCGTGGCCCGCGTCGGCGGCGACGAGTTCGCGCTGGTGATGTCGTTCACCAGCCAGACGCAATGCGACGATTTGATCGAGCAGGTGCTGGCCCGACTGGCCCACCCGTTCCGGCTGCAGGAACGCACCACGCGCATTCGCGTCAGCGTCGGCGTGGCGTTGATGCGCTATGGCGAGGAGCCGACCGAAGTGCTGCTGCAGCACGCGCGTTATGCGCTCTTCTTCGCCAAGCGCGGTGGTGGCAGTCAGGTGCAGTATTTCGACGCGTCGCGTGCGCTCGAGCAGCACCAGGAGCAGCAGATTCGCCAGCGCATCCGCAGCGGTCTGGAGCAAAAGGAATTTGTGTTGGCGTACCAGCCCAAGGTTGACATGGCGCACGGCAAGGTCATCGGCATGGAGGCGCTGGTGCGCTGGCAACATCCGCAATACGGGCTGATGCAGCCGGTCGCTTTCGTGCCGCTCATCGAAGACCACGAACTGGTCGAGCTGCTCGGCGACTGGGTCATCGGCGAGTCGATGCGGCAGGCGGCAGCGTGGCTCGATGGCGGTTTGCGCACGTCGATCAGCGTCAACATCAGCCCGCGCCATTTGCTGCGGCCCGACTTCATCGAGCGGCTGACGCGGCACCTGGCGCGCTATCCGCAACTGCAGCCCGGCGTGCTCGAACTCGAAATCCTGGAGACGACGGCCATCAAGGACTTCGGTGCGGTGGCCGACTTCATCCTGGCCTGCAAGATGCTCGGTGTGCCGGTCACGCTGGACGACTTCGGCACCGGCTATTCATCGCTCACCTACCTGCGCCAGTTGCCGGTGGCAGCGCTCAAGCTCGACCAGTCTTTCGTGCGCGGCATGGTCGAGGACGCAGAAGACCGGGCCATCGTCGAAGGCATCCTGGTGATGGCGCATGGCCTGGGTCGCAAAACCATTGCAGAGGGCGTCGAGTCGGTCGCGCATGGCGATGCGCTGATGGCGCTCGGCTGCACGCTCGGTCAGGGCTACGGCATCGCCCGGCCGATGTTCGCGCCGCAGATTCCGGAGTGGATCGCGGAGTTCGAGCGCGCGCCGCCGTGGGGACACGCGGCACCTGCGGCTTGAAGCAACGCCCCAAAGCAACGCTTCAAAGCAGCGGCGTGTAAGGGGAGCTGAGCGGACGCAGCGTGGCGCCACCGTTGCGCGACCGGCCTGCCTCCGACGAGCCGCCGAATAGGTAGCGCAGGTAGATGCCGCCGGTGACCTGGCGGTAGTTCTGCGCATTGTTGAAGCTCAGCAAACCACCCAGGTAGACCTGCGGTGCCAACTGGTATTCGAGCAGGCCGGCCAGGTTGTAGGCGAGGCCGGTCTTGCTCGATTCCAGGTACGAGCCAGTGAACGGCACGCTGTTGACGCCGAGCGCCGTGGCGACCGCGGTCGCGCGGGCGGCGTCCGACTGGCGTGTGGGGTCGGTCGGGAAATACGGCGAATCGTTCTGGGTGAACGACTGCACGCCCAACGATGCGTTGAGCCGCCACGACAGACGGTCGTCCTGGCCGGTCCAGTCGATTGGAAACGCGACGCTCATGTAGCGCTGCGGACTGAAGTAGCCGCCCTGCCCGAAGGTGTAGTAGCTCAGGTTCTTGTCGTAGTGCAGCAGGTCGATGTTGATGCCCGCGGTGAGGCTCGACGTGGCGCTCTTCATCAGGTGCACGTAGATGCCGCCGCCCAGTTCGGCGCGATTGTTGTTCTGCACGTTGGTGCCGGTCAGCGCGTGGTACGAACCGTAGCCGTAGAAGCCGTAGGTGCCGTTGTCGCGCGTCAGGTCGAGCCGGCCACCGGTCGCGACCACGCCGCCGAACTTCTCTCCGGTGCGCGCATCTTTGGCACCT
The DNA here is from genome assembly GCF_035018885.1 of Variovorax sp. LG9.2. Lineage (NCBI taxonomy): Bacteria > Pseudomonadati > Pseudomonadota > Betaproteobacteria > Burkholderiales > Comamonadaceae > Variovorax > Variovorax sp. LG9.2. The sequence goes on from NZ_JASJXB010000021.1 coordinate 42,626, forward strand.
GCGAAAGACAGCAGGCTGTCGGTCACCGCGCGGCGCGACAGCTCGCCCTTCAGCGACACCTTGTCACTGAGCTGGCCGGCGTAGCTGACGTTGCCGATGACATTGGTCTCAGGAAAGCCGAGCGGCGTGGTGCCGATGCTGGCGCTCAAGTTCTTGCCTTCGTAGCCCACGCTCAGTCCGACGCCGCTGGCGGTCTGCGAGCCGACGGCCGGTGCGGTGCCCTGCAGTTGCGCGAGCGCGGCGGCCGGCCCGGCGCCGAAGCGACCGGCCGCGCCGAACGCCGGCGACAGCGTGCCGGCATCGAGAAACGTCGGCGTCGCACCGAGCACGATCTTGCCGTTGCCGACCGGGATGCGGGCCTCGATCGGGATCTCCCTGTCCGACAGCCTGCTCATGCCGGCCTCGCCGGCGCGTGTGCGAAAGCTGGTGCCGACGCTCAGGGTCGGACGGCGTTCGGCTTCGAGCGCTTGCAACTCGGCCAGCACCGGATCGACCGTCGGCGTGCCGGGCAACGGCATGCCTGCGAACACGGCAGCGCGCAAGTACTGCTCGGCCAGCGCGTTGTCTCCGGCGTCGCGATAGATGCGGCCGGCCGCAGCCAGGACGCGCGATTCGTCGGGTGCCTGTTGCAGCGCAGCGGCGATGTAGCGCTCGGCTTCGTTGTGGTCGCGCAATGCGCTCGCGCTGCCGGCCGCCGCGATGAGCGTGTCGACATCGGTCGGGCTGCGCTGCAGGATGCGCTGGTACAGCGCCAGCGCCTGACGTTCGTCGTGCGCGGCCGAGTACAGGCGCGCACGCGCCGCCATCACCTGTGGGTCGTTCGGTCGCTCGGCCACCAGTGGCGCGATCGCGTCGTGGGCGGCTTCGAGATTGCCGGTATCGCGCAGCGCATCGGTCTGACGCAGCGTGAAGGCGACACGCAAGCTGTCGAAATCGCTGCGTTGCGCAGCCGTCATGTTGGCGCCCAGCGCGGCCTCGGCCTGTGCCAGCACCTCGCGTGCCGCCGCCAGCTGGCCCTGCATTGCAAGCGCTTGCGCACGCTGTGCCTGGCCCTGCGCCCACAGGCGGTTCTGCAGCGCCGACATGTCGAGCGTGCGGGCGTTGGCGGGGATGCGATCGAGGTACTGCAGGCCGGACGCCGGGTCGCCTGAATCGGATGCGAACAAGGCGCTGGCATACAACGCGTCGGGCTTGTCGGGCTGTGACAGCAAGAGGCCGTCCATCAGGTCGCGCGCCTGTGTCATGAGGCCGTCGCGCCGATAGATGCTGGCGAGGTCGAGTCGCACCCACGGGCTGTCGGGCGCGGTGAGCCTCGCGTCTTCGAGCGTGCGTTGCGCACCGGCGTTGTCGCCCGCTTCGACTTGGGCGCGGGCTTGCGCGCGCGCCTGTTCGACGCGCACGCGTGAGCCTTGCCCGGCATCACCGGACGGGCCCGCGGCAAGGCGCAGATCGGCCAGCGCTTTTTGCCCGACGGGCTCGCGTGCATCGAGCTTCACAGCGCGCTCCAGCAGCGCGCGCGCGGCGGTCGTGTCGTTCCTGTCGCGCGCCGCGGTGGCTTGGCCGATCAGCGTCCAGTAGCTGGCGCTGCGCAAGGCCGATGCCCATTTGCCGCCGTTCGGTGCCTTCGATGCCTGTCGCAGCAACGGCTCGGCTTCGGCAAATCGCTTCTGCCTGAGACGGATCAAACCGAGCCCGCCGAGTGCGTCGAGATCACCGGGTTGCGCGTGCAACGCTTGCCGAAAGCGCTGCTGCGCCAGGGCGTTGTCGCCGCGGTCCAGTGCCTTGAAGCCTTCGCCGAGCGCTTGTGCAGCCGGCGAAGCGGTCGATGCCTTGCGTTCTGCCGTGAGCGTGCCGAGCCGCGCCGAAACGGCCGCGTCGGGCTGACCCGCCAGGTAGTCCTGATAGAGCGGGGCGTCGCCCGCACCAGCGTCGAGCCAGAGCAACGCCTGCCGCCAACTTGCCCTGGCGCGCGCCGTCACGCCGGGTTGGCTGGACAGGTCTGCCAGTTGCTTGATGCCGTCGCGCCGGCTCGGCGCGCGGTAGGTGTCTAACTGCGCCGATGCGAGCCTGGCGTTGAGGTTGCTCGGCTGGTCTTTGATCAGCTGCGCGACGCCCTTGCGGGCCTCGTCGTAGCCCTGCTGCGTACCGCCCAGCACCTCGTAGAACTCGAGCGCCAGTGGTGTCGGGGGTGGCCGGTTGTCGAACAGCGCGCGATAGAGCTGCACGGCTTCAACCGCGTGGCCGGCCTGCGCGGCGGCGCGGGCACGCTGCAGGTCGCTGGCCGGTGCACCGGGCTGCCGAGCCTGCTGCTGCAGACGCGCCACACGCGCATCGGTCGGGTGCGCGCTTTGCAGTTGTGTGATCCAGCCGCGTGCGGCTTCGGCATTGCCGCGAGTGAGCTCGACCTGCGCCATGCCGTACATCGCATCGGCCGACTTCGGATCGACGCGCAGCAGCTTCGTCCAGCTCGCTTCCGCGAGCTCCGCGCGACCGAGGCTCTGCCAGTAGTTGCCTTGCTCGATCAGGGCCGAGCGCGCGTCGCTCTGCGCGAAAGCCGAACCACCGGCGCCGGCCCCTGCGCACAAGGTACCGAGCAAGCCGAGCCGGACGATCCATTGCCGTGCCGGAGCGCGTTGCCGCACCGAGGTCGGCGACAAAGCGAAGGGCGCATGGAGGGGGGTGTTCATGTCGGTCGTGCGGAAGGACATGGAGACTTCCAATGGGTTTGCAGCTCGCCGGTCTTGCCGAAGGCGAAGCGGCCCTCGAGCCAGCCCTGGCCGAAGAGGATCAGCACGCGTTCGTAGTACGGGAGCGGCTTGTGCGTCGGGGACAGCGGCGGCAAAGAAGGCACGGGGGCGCCTTGCGCCTTGAGGTACGGCAACAGCGCCGCGCTGTAGCCGGTCGGGCCGATGCCGCGGCCGACGCCTGTCGCCGTGTCGACGTACTCGGGCATCGGCTTGCCTTGCTCGATGGCGTGCCGCGGGCCGTAGAGGTGCTTGTGGAGCGAAGTGCGGGCCGGGTCTTCGGCATCCAGCATGCCGGCCCACAGGTACACGCGAATCGCGTCGTAGCTGCCGACCGGACCCTTGTCCGGGTCGGCGACGAAGCCCTTGTCGTCGCTCGACCAGGCACACCAGTCGGGCGCGAAGCCTTGCGGCGTGACGGCACCGACCATGCGCAGCGTGTTGTCGGCAATCTCGCCCCACGGCCCTCGCGGCGACTCCTGCTGAAAGTAGCGCAGCAATTGCAGGGGCATGTAGCTGGGATTGAGCCGCCAGGTCGGGCCCTTGGCCACTGACTGCGGCCAAGGCAAGAGCATGCGGCCGAGTCCGTCAAGCGTCGTGACTTCGTCGCGCGCGACCATTTGCAGCACGGCACGGCCGAGCGAGCGATAGCGCGGCAGGTTCCACAGGCGGCCCGCTTCGAGCAGGGAATAGGCGAGCCACAGGTCAGCGTCGGAAGCGGGATTGCTGTCGAGCACGCCCCAGCTTTTGCCGTCGGGCTGGCGTCCCCATTGCCAGGCCGGCAAGCGCGTGGCAAGACTGCCGCCGGCCAGGTTGGTGTCGGTCCATGTCAGCACGCGGGCGAAGGTGTCGCGGTCGTTGTGCACCAGCGCAAAGAACAGGCCGTACGACTGGCTCTCGGAGGTCGACTGCTGTTGCGGCGTGTCGAAGTCGATCACGCGGCCATCGGCCTGGATGTGGCGTGCGGCAAAGCGCGACCAGTCGGACGACGTGATGCAGTCGCCGGCGCCAGCGCGCGCCCAGGCAGGCCATGCGGCAAGGCTCGCAGCAAGCGGTGACAGCGCCAGGCCGGCCAGCCAGCGACGCCGGTCTGCGATGGAGGAAACAAATGGATTCATTGGCGACGCAAGCGCTTGCGGGCCAGCAATTGCAGACTGGCGAAAGAGACGCCGGCACCCAGCAGCGCGACGAGCACGACCAGCCCTGCCAGCAGCAACGGGCTGCGCGACAGGTTCCATTGCAGCCAGGTGAACGGCGGTAGCGTGCCCACGTAGTAGGTCTCGCCGCTCAGCAGGCTGCTCACCTGCGCCGACCGCACGATCGACATGCTGCCCTGGATGCGTTGCAGCAGATCGGGCGTCAGCAGCGCGTTGACGAGCGCTGGTTGCGAGGCTTCGTTGGCCACCACCGCGACCACGCTGCGGCCGGCACGAAGCGGCGACTGAAAGCCCGCCAGCACGGCATCGGTGCGCTCTTCGAACACCGACATCTGCGTGGTGCTGGTGGGCAGGTCTTCGCGTTGACGCGAGCCCTGGATCAAATTCAGCGTGTCTTCGAACCAGGTACCGATGTGGAACTGCTCGGCGCCCTGGCCTGCAGCTGCGGCAGGGTCGCGCCGCAACGGCATCTGTGCGGCCCATCGGGTGAAGAGCGGCTGGTTCTTCAGGTTGCCGAGCACCAGCAGATCCTTGTCGGCCCACTGATCGACGTTGGAAGCCGAGCCGACCGTGACGCGCAGGGCCGGGTAGCCGGTCACGTCGCCGATGTGGCCCATCAGCGCGAGGTAGGTTTCGATGTCGCCCCGCTCCGCGCGATCGGGCATCACGACCGCGGTTTCGGCCAGGTCGGCCATCCGCGAAAACGGGAAGCCGCCATTTGCGTAAGCGGCCAGTTCGGGCATCGCGATGTAGTGCGGAAAGCTCGATACGTCGATGGTCGAGGTCGGGTCGATGCCGCCGCGCACGTTGTCCAGTACGGGTGTGCAGGTGGTCCTCGGCTGCTCGAAGTAGTAGTGCATCCGGAGCTGGCTGCGCGAGCCCATGGCGAGCGGCGGCAGATGCAGCTGGGTGCTGTGCAGGGCCGAACCATCGGGCAGCAACTTCAGCGCGAACACGTTCCACCAGGCATCGCTCGCCATGTTGGCCGCACGCAGCGGCAACGATCCGATGAAGGTGTCGTTGACGCTCAGGTTCAGCGTCGATTGGTCGGGCCGCACGCGGGGCGTGTAGCGGTATTGCAGGTCGAGCGGGATGCCGCGGCTGCGCCAGGTGAAGAGGTCTGGCGGGATCAGCAGATCGACCTTGACCACATCCGGCGTGTAGCCCGACACGGAAAAAACGGGCCCTGGTGCCAGCTCGCCGAGCATGACAGGGCGGTCACTTGAAATCCATCGCGGCGCATCGTGCGGCTTGCGCGGCGCGGGCAACTGCAGGTCGGCGATGGTCGAGGTCGCGCCGGTGAACGCGCGGCTGTTGAGTGCCAGCGCCGATGCAGCGGTGGTCAGCTCGGCAGCGTTGCGGCCCATCACCAGCAACAGCTTGAAGGCCGGGTCGCGTGGATGGTCGACCACGGTCAGAGTCGGTCCTTTGATCGCTGGCAGGATGAGGCCTGCGATGCTGCTCTCCGGCGTGGCAAAGACGACTGTGTGCGCCGCAGTGGGCAACTCTCCGGTCGTCACCGGAAAGGTCGCGCCGCGATAGCCGGCAAGCCCGCCGAGCCACGACGACACGATGCCGGCCGCACTCAGCGCAGCGGTGGTCGACGCTGCAGAGGCCGACGCTCCGGCGAAGACGAACGGAATGCTCGCGCGCCGCACGTCGCGCCGGTCGAAGAAGGGCTGCGGCAGCGTCGCGAGGTCGCTCGTGACCTTGAGCGGCGTCACGTTGAGCGTCAGCGCGCTCGACGCGTCGACGGTGGCCCACAGGCTGCTGTGGTCGGGGTCTTCGCATTCGTTCGTGTAGTGCGCGACCAGCTCGATGTTGATGCGGTTGAAGTCCGCGATGAGGCGGCGGTCGATCGGGATGTCGACGGTCTGCGGTTTGCCTGCCTCGGCCGCGCCATACGGCAAGGTCGTCACCTCGACATCGTTCACGCTCACCTTGAGGTGCGACAGCGCGGGAATGAGCGACGGCGAGAAGGCGTAGTTGAGCCGCAGAGAAGCAGCGGTGACGAGCTCGTCGGCACGCACGCTGAACGGAATGCCGACAGTCCCGCTGACGCCACGCAGCTTGATGGCGTAGTTGAGCCCGAGCTGTGTGAGGTTGAGCGTGCGGGGGTCGCCGCTGGCGGCTGGAACAGCCGCGGGCAATGCCGGCACGGCGCTCGCCGCAGGCCGGGCTTGCGCCCATGCGATGTCGACCGGTGCAGTCGCCAAAACGAGCAGCGCGACGACGCCGCACACGACGCCGGAACGGGCAACGAGAGCGGCGCGCATCAGATCGGATCCTTGGCGTCGCGCAGGGCGGCCGTGGCGGGCGCCGGCGCGTGGAACTTGCCGGCTGCGGCATGAAGATAGTGAGCGAACATGTCTTTGAATCCGATGGCGCTGATGTGCGCGATGCGTGCCATGACGCGGTGAGCCGCCATGCGCGGATGGTTGCCCCAGCGCGCGACCCAGATGTCGGCGCGGGCGGTGGTGCACTGCACCAGCGCGCGCTCCTGCGCGAAGCTCATGGCGTCGAAGCGCAGGCCCATCCGCTTGCCGCTGTTGAAGCGAACGACGGCCGGGAAGCGGTACTCGGTGCTGCCGCGATAGAGCGCGACTTCGAACGGCGTCGCATCCTCGGCCAGCACCTCGGTCGGCAGGTCGAGGGCGAGGCCGCCGGTCGAAAAATCGGAGGTGGTGCAGTGCATCGAACGGCCGTCGGCAAAGTACAGCGTGGCCGGCACTTCGAGCGCGACGCGATGTGCGCTGCGCACCTGGCGCGACTCGTTGGCGGCCGCCACGCAGGCGCCGAGGATCATCAGGTTGTAGACGGTCCACGCCAGGTTGAGCCACACCGTCGCGATGTTGTCGGCATCCACGAAGGTGAGACGCCACAAGCCGACGACGACGCCGACGAAGTTGATCGCCATCAGCAACATGCTCGCGCGCGCGATCTCGGCGTCGAAATATTGCTTCTGGATCAGGCCGCCCTTGGCCGTCACGTTAAAGCTGCCGAGCTTGGGATTGATGAGCGCGACCAGCGTCGGCCTGAAGATGTACCAGGCCAGTACCGCCTCGTACACCTCGTTCCAGAACAGATACCTGAACCGCCCCTGCACCCTGCTGTTGGTGAAGTTGGCGTGGAACACGTGCGGCAGCGCGTAGGCGAAGATCATCGAGGCCGAGGCGTGGATCACGCTCGCGCCGAAGAACAGGTAAGCCAGTGGCGCTGTGAGGTAAATGATGCGCGGCAGGCCGTACAGGAAGTGCAGCATCGCGTTGAGGTAGCAAAGGCGCTGCGCCCAGCTCAGGCCCTTGCCGAACAGCGGGTTGTCGATGCGAAAGATCTGGGTCATGCCGCGCGCCCAGCGAATGCGTTGCCCGACATGGCCCGACAGGCTTTCGGTCGCCAGGCCCGCCGCTTGCGGCAGCGCGAGGTACGCGGTGCTGTAGCCGAGCCGATGGATCTTGAGCGCGGTGTGCGCGTCTTCGGTCACCGTCTCGGTGGCGATACCGCCGACCTCTTCGCAGATGGTCCGCCGCAGCACGGCGCACGAGCCGCAAAAGAAGGTCGCGTTCCAGAGGTCGTTGCCGTCCTGGATAAGGCCGTAGAACAACTCGCCTTCGTTCGGCACCGTGCCGAAGGTATCGAGGTTCTTCTCGAACGGATCGGGCGAGAAGAAGTAGTGCGGCAACTGCACCATGCCGAGCTTGGGCTCGCGGCCGAACCAGCCCAATGCGATCTGCATGAACGACCGCGTCGGAATATGGTCGCAGTCGAAGATGGCGACGAACTCACCGCTGGTGTTCTTCAGCGCGGCGTTGATGTTGCCGGCCTTGGCGTGCTTGTTGTCGGTGCGGGTGACGTGCGCTACGCCGACCGCCTCGCAGAACACGCGGAACTCTTCGCGCCGCCCGTCGTCCAGCACGAAGATGTTGATCTTGTCGCGCGGCCAGTCGATCGCCTGCGCGGCAAGCACCGTCGGGCGCACCACCGACAGCGGCTCGTTGTAGGTCGGGATGAAGACGTCGATGGTCGGCCAGACTGCCGGGTCGGCCGGCATGGGTACGGGCTTGCGGCCGAGCGGCCAAGCGGTCTGGACATAGCCGAGCAGCAGCACGATGAAGGCGTAGACCTCCGCCATCAACAGACCCGCGCCGAGCACGACCTGGAGCGCGCTGTCCATGGTCATCGTCTCGGTCACGCGCCAGTACATGTAGCGCGACGATGCCACCACGGAAAGAAAGATAAGCACCAGGCTGGCGAAGCGTCCGGCAAAGCGGTTGACGACGAGACCGGTGATCAAAATGACAACCGACAGCGTGAGCTGCTGGTGCAGCGTCAGCGGCGTGATGACGACGGCGGGCAGTAGCGCGAAGGTGGCGACCCAAGCGACGACACGCAGCACCGGATGGTCGAGCAGCAGCGACTCGGCCGGTGGCGGCTCGGGCGGCAGCGTGACGACGTTGGTCAGCTGGGTCTGCGCCATCGGGACAGCAAGCCACGCCGTGCCGTCACGGCGGAGGGCGGCACAGGCTCGGGCGCCGGTGCAGTCGCGGGGAAAGGCGAAATCAGTGGCCGTACGCCCACATCGGCAGCGGGCTCGTCGCGTGGCGCGAACTCCTTGTATGTCGTCGGATCGCCGCCGAACTTACGGAACAGGCAAGCGATGTCCTCGGGCTGATCGCCTTCGGTCGTCATGGAAATTCAAGGCCGTCACTCGAGTCGGCAGCGAATGCCCGATCGAATTCGGGCCACTGAACCGAGCAAGTAGAACGTTCGTGGTACTTCAAGAGGGTTTTGTGGGAAATCATGAGCGAATCTGAGAGATTTCATTTTCGCGGACGACCTCCTTGTTGCCAACCAACATGGCGTGCACAACGCCCTGCTGTTGCATATGTGCGATTGCGGACAAGCGCAATCGCCGCGACCGCTAAGCCGCGCCGACCACCCGATTACGTCCGTCGTACTTGGCGCAATAGAGCCGGGCATCCGCTGCGGCGATCAGATCGGTCGAGCGCGTCGCGACACTGGCCGTCATCGTCGCAACTCCGATGCTCACGGTGACATTGGCGCCTGCGACCGAAGGATGCGGAATGCCCAATGCCTCGACAACACGGCGCACGCGTTCGCCGATTTCACAGGCCGCTTCGGCACCGACGAGGGGGAGGATCACGGCAAACTCTTCACCGCCGAATCGCGCGGCAAGACTCATCGGTTCGACCATCGCGCCCTGCACCGCTTGCGCGACCCGCTGCAGCGCGTCGTCTCCTGCGAGGTGGCCGAACGCATCGTTGAAGAGCTTGAAGTAGTCGACATCGATCATCAACAGAGACAGCACGGAGGCGTCTTTTTGGGATGTGGCCCACGCCTGCTCGATGTACGTGTTGAAGTAGCGACGGTTTGCGAGGCCGGTCAGTCCATCCGAGTTGGTCAGGCGCTGCAGCTCCATGTTGCTTTGCCGCAGCTTCGTCCGGCTCTCGTGCAGTGCGCGATAGGCGTTGTCGCGCTGAAGCAGAGCCATGTAGGAGCGTGAGTGGTAGCGCACGCGCGCCATCAACTCGATCGGCTCCGGCAGCTTGACCAGGTAGTCGTTGGCGCCGATGGCGAAGGCCGCCTTCTTCATCGCTGGCTCGTCGTTGGACGACAGCACGATGATCGGGATGTTGCGCAGCGAGGGGATCGAGCGATAGGCCATGACCAGATCGAGCCCATTGGCGTCCGGCATGTCGAGGTCTTGCAGGATGACAGTGGGACGGCAAGCGCGCGCCGTGTCGATCGCTGCGGTGGCGTCGTTGCACTCGTGGAATCCGATGGCTGTGTCGCTCGACAGCATCTTGCGAACGATCAGACCGATGACTGGCTGGTCGTCGACCAGCAGCACCGTGGCGCTCTCTGCCTCGGCATCATCCTCATCGTTTTTAAGTCCAACGTTCGCGTGCATACTCGTTTTGGCTTATGCGCCAAAAGGCGCCGTGGATTTGTTCGGCAAATGATTTTTTGATCGAGCACTAATTCGTTTTCATTATTACGCCTCGAAGTTACAACCCGCATCTGAAATGACAAATGCTGAGCACGACGACGCCTTGCAAGGTGCGCTGGTCCGCATCGAGCGGCTGTCCGAAGAGCGCGATGCGCTCGACGCGTTGACGCTGCGCCAGGCCGAAGAAATCGAAGCCTCGCGCAAGACGCTGGTGTCGGCGCGGCGCCACATGCTGGTCGCCGAGGCAGCGCGCGTTGCGCAGTGGGAGTGCGATGTGCCGAGCGGCCGCATTTTTCTCAGCCTGCGCTGGGACGAGATGATCGGTGATGCCGCGCCCGACAGTCTTTGGGATCTGCGCGGACTGCTGTCGCGGGTGCATCCCGAGGATGTGCTGGCGGTGCGCGCCGCATTCGAGGCTGCCCTCAATGGCAACAACGATCGCTATTCGGTCGAGCACCGCGTGGCGGCAGCCACCGGGTGGATCTGGATCGAGAGCATCGGAATGATCACCGAGCGCGATGCCGCCGGTGCCCCGCTGAAGCTCACCGGCTACAACCGCGACATCACGGCGCGCCGCGAGATGCTGGCCGAGATCGACAAGGCGCGCGCCGAGGCCGAGGAAAGCAGCCGCGCCAAAGGCGAGTTCCTCGCCAACATGAGCCACGAAGTGCGCACGCCGCTCAACGCGATCCTCGGACTCACTCGGCTCCTTCACCAGTCGAAGCTCGATGCCGAGCAGCGGCGCTACCTGCAACTGGTCGACAGCTCGGCCACCGCCTTGCTGGGCTTGCTGAACGACGTGCTCGACCTGTCCAAGATCGAAGCCGGCAAGCTGGTCTTCGAGCAGATCCGCTTCGACGTCGAACGCTGGATCAACGACGTGGTCGCGCTGCACGTCCCGGCTGCGGAAAAGAAAGGCGTGAGTGTCGACATCGACATCGAGCCCGATGTACCGCCGGTGGTCGTGGGTGACCCCGGGCGGTTGCGCCAGGTGATGTCGAACCTGATGTCGAACGCCATCAAGTTCACCGAACGCGGCAGCATCCATGTCACGCTGGCTGTCGACGACGACCAGGGCGATCTTCCGCCGCGTCGGCAGCGGCTGCTGTTCTCGGTGCGCGACACTGGCATCGGCATCCCGGAGGACAAGCAGCGGCAGATTTTTGAGGCCTTCACGCAGGCCGATGCATCGACCACACGGCGACACGGCGGCACCGGCCTGGGCTTGGCGATTTGTGCGCGGCTGGTGAACATGATGGAGGGCGAGGTCCGGGTCGAGAGTCGACCGCAGCAGGGCAGCACCTTCAGCTTCACCGCCGTGTTCGACGAGGCCAACGACGACTTCAGCGTGCTGTCGGAGCCGGCTCCGCTCGACATGCTCACGGTGCACGGCCTGAACGTGCTGCTGGCGGAAGACCATGCCGTCAACGAGTTGTTGATGCGCCGGCTGCTGGGCGACATGGGGTGCACCTTCACGGTCGTGCGCAACGGCGAGGAGGCCGTGAGCGCGTGGCAACGGCAGCGCTTCGATCTGGTGCTGATGGACGTGCAGATGCCGGTCATGAGCGGCTTCGATGCCACCGCGCAGATTCGCGCGCGCGAAGCGGCGATGCCCGGCCGCCCGCGCACGCCCATCGTCGCGCTCACCGCGCATGCGATGGCCGGCGATCGCGAGCGTTGCCTTGCCGAGGGCATGGACGGCTATGTCTCCAAGCCCGTGTCGCCCGCGCGGCTGGCCGAGGCCATGCAGTCGGCGATGCGCGCGTCGAGCGAGGTGCCTGAAGTGCTCGTGCCTGAATTCGATTTCGACCTGAGCGCCTTTCCGAGCAGGCCGGCGCCAGTGGCGCCCGTTTCACTTTCGGCACCGTCGGTGCGCAAGACGATCACCGCCGTGGTGACAGCGCCAGCGCCTATCGCCTCTGCGCCTGCTCCCGAGCGCAAGGGCGCATCGGCACTGGACCTTGCGCGGCTCATGGAGACCATGGGCAACGACATGGCGTCTGTCCGTGAACTCGCCGGCGTGATGCGAGAAGACATCGCGCTGCGGCGCCGCGCCATTCGCAAGGCCTCGATCGCGCGTGACGCGCCGGTGCTGCTACAGCACGTTCACGCGCTCAAAGGCGCCTTCTCGGCCATCTTCGCGCTTGGCGCGGCACAGGCTTCGCGTCAACTGGAATCAGCGGTGCGCGCAGAGCAATGGATCGAGGTGCTGTATTGCGTGAACGTGCTCGACCGCGAAGCGACGCGAGTCGATGTCGATCTGGAAAAACTACTGGCTTAGCTACACAACAAAAGGAGACGACAAGATGACGTTGAAGATTGGTCTGATCGGCCTCGGTGCCATGGGCAGCGGCATGGCGCAATCGTTGCGCCGCAAGGGCTTCGACCTGCGCGTGTTCGATGTGCGCAAAGAAGTTGCCGATGCGTTCGCTAAAGACGGCGGCGCCGCCTGTGCGTCGCTGGCCGAGTTGGGTGCGCAGTGCGACGTGGTGGTCTCGGTGGTCGTGAACGCGGCGCAGACCGAGAGCGTGCTGTTCGGCAGTGTTGGTGACAAAGGCGCAAACGGCGTCGCGTCCACGATGAAGCCCGGCAGTGTGTTCGTGATGTGTTCCACCGTCGACCCGACCGTGTCGATCGCCTTCGAGTCCCGCCTGAAGGCCATGGGCCTGCTGTACATCGATGCGCCAATTTCCGGTGGTGCCGCGCGGGCCGCCAGCGGCGAGATGACGATGATGACGGCCGCGACACCCGAGGCTTATGCCAAGGTCGGCGAAGTGCTCGATGCAATGGCCGCCAAGGTCTACCGCCTGGGTGACAAGGCCGGCGCGGGCAGCAAGGTCAAGGTCATCAACCAGTTGCTGGCCGGCGTGCACATTGCCGCGGCGGCGGAGGCGATGGCACTCGGCCTGCGTGAAGGCGTCGACCCGGCCGCGCTGTACGAAGTCATCACGCACAGCGCCGGCAACAGCTGGATGTTCGAAAACCGGATGGCCCACGTGCTCGCCGCCGACTACACACCGTTGTCGGCCGTCGACATCTTCGTGAAAGACCTCGGCATCGTGCTCGACATGGCGCGCGCGACTAAGTTTCCGTTGCCGTTGTCGAGCACCGCGCACCAGATGTTCATGCAAGCCTCGACCGCCGGCTTTGCGAAGGAAGACGACAGCGCGGTGATCAAGATCTTCCCTGGCATCGAATTGCCCACGAAGAAGCCCTGACGCAGAGCGCGTCAGCGCCGGACTATGTAGCGCGTGACGACCGGTGGGCCTTCTCCCAGATGAAACGCGAGCCGGCGTTCACGCAGCGCCAGATCGGCGGCGGTCGCACGGTTGAAGCGCCGCAGATGCTCGGTCCACGACGCATCGACGATCTGCTCGACATAGCGTTCCGGCTCGCGAATGTCGTTGAGCAGTTCCCAGCCGATCGCGCCTTCGGCCAGGCGCGTGCGGCGCGTCTGCTGCATCACCAGATGAAAGGTCGCGGCCCGTGCCGGATCGATGATGTACTCGACCGTGATGACGACGCGGCCTTCGCCCGGTGCCGGATGCGCAGGCGCCTGCGCCCAGCCTTCACGCGCGGGGCTCAGGTCGTTGTCTTCGTCGCTGCCGCCGCCATCCACCACGTAGCGCAACGCCAGGCCCATCATCAGAACGCCGCTCACGGCACCGATCAGCAAGGCGGTCTGCAGCGTGCCGACAGTGGCGATCTGGCCCCACACGGCAGCACCGAAAGCGGTCGCACCCATGATGGCCATCTGGTACATCGACATGCCGCGGGCTCGCACCCAGTCCGGCAATGCGAGTTGGGCCGACACCGACAGTGAATTGGCCACAGTGATCCAGGCGGCACCGGCGAAGAACATGGCGGGCACTGCGACCCAGGTGTTGGGCGCGTAGGCCATCACAGCCGTGGCGGCCGACTGGATGAGCGTGCCGCGCAGCACCAGTTGATCGCGGTCGAAAGCCTGGCGCAACCGCGGCAGGAACAGCACCACGACGATCGCACCCGCACCCATCGAAGCGAGCAACAGCGTGAAGGTGCCGGCATCGCCGCCGTGCAGGCCGCGCGCCAGCAAAGGCAGCAGGGCGAGCAGCGCGGTGGAATGCAGGAAGAAGATCGAGATGCGCACGAGCACCGCGCGCATGCGCTGCGATTGCCGCACGAACTGCACGCCGACGCGCATCGCGCCGATGAGCTTTTCACGCCCGAGCGGATTGGGTATGTGCTCGCGCCGCCAGCGCATCACGACAAAGCCGGAGGCCACCGACAGCACCGCGTTGAGTCCGAAAACCCAGACGCTGCCCGCACTGGCGATGATCGCGCCGGCCAGCAGCGGGCCGATGATGCGCGATGCGTTCATCGCGATGCCGTTGAGGCCGAGCGCTGCCGGCAATTGGGTGCGCGGCACCAGCTCCGGCACGATGGCCGCGAACACCGGCCAGCGCATCGCCAGCCCGATGCCGTTGGCGAAGGTGAGTGCCAGCAGCAGCGGCGCGTTGATGAGGTCGAGCACGCTCGCTGCGCACAGCACGACGGCGGCGCCGGCCAGCCAGAACTGCGTGGCGATCAGCCAGCGCCGCCGATCCAGGATGTCCGCCAATGCGCCGCTCGGCAGTCCGAGCAGGAACACCGGCAAGGTCGAGGCCGACTGAACCAGCGCGACCCAGATCGGCGTCGTGGTGAGCGTGGTCATCATCCACGCCGCCGCCACGTCGTTCATCCACATGCAGACATTGGCGATGAGCCAGGTGCTCCACAGCATGCGGAACACCGGCAGGCTCAGCGGGTCGAACGCGCCGACGCGAGGAGCGTGCCTTTCGATGGCGGGCTCAGGTGGATTTTCTGCGTCCGCGGTCGAGTCGGGGAAGATCGGTGGCATCTGGTGTCGATTGTCGCGGCTCGCACACAATGCACGCTGCATGACACCCGAAGCCAAAGCCCGCCAACACATCGACGAAAAGCTTGTCGCAGCCGGCTGGGTGGTGCAGGACATGAAGCAGCTCAACCTCGGCGCCAGTCTGGGTGTCGTGGTGCGGGAGTATCCGACCGGCACTGGCCCGGCGGACTACGTGCTGTTCATCGACCGCCAGGCGGTGGGCGTCATCGAGGCCAAGCCAGACGCCACCATCCTCACATTTGTCGAAGAGCAAACCGCCCGCTATGCAGGCAGCGCGCTCAAGTGGCGCCTGCCGGGTCTGCCTGCGTTGCCGTTTTTGTTTGAGAGCACCGGCCAGGTCATCCACTTCACCGACGGCCGTGACCCGGCGCCGCGCTCACGCGAGTTGTTCCACTTCTTCCGTCCTGAGCATCTGGCCGTGCTGGTCACGCAGCCCGACACCTTGCGGCGCCGGCTCGCTGAAGGCATGCCGGCACTGCCGGAGCGCAACCTGCGCGACTGCCAGGTCAGCGCCGTGACCGGCCTGGAGAAATCGCTGGCGCTGAACAAACCGCGTGCGCTGGTGCACATGGCCACCGGCGCGGGCAAGACCTTCACCGCCATCACCTCGGTCTACCGTTTGCTGAAGTTCGGTGGCGCCAAGCGCGTGCTGTTTCTGGTCGACACGCGCAACCTCGGCAAGCAGGCGCACCAGGAGTTCATGGCCTACACGCCGCCCGACGACGGCCGCAAGTTCACCGAGCTGTACAACGTGCAGCGTCTCGCTTCGAGCCATATCGACCCGCATGCGCAAGTCGTCATCAGCACCATCCAGCGCATGTACTCGGTGCTGTCGGGCGAGGCGATCGACGAGTCGACTGAGGACGTGTCGCTCAACGAAGTCCAGCAGTTGCCCAAACAAGCCAAGGTGGTGCGCTACAACGCCGGCGGCCAATGGCGGCGAGTACGTCGCGTTGACGGTAGCCCGTTCATGGGGTGTTGCCTCCACCACTGACGGGCGCTATTTCTTGCGGGTGTCCGACGCCTGCCGTCCGGTGTTGGGCGATGAGGTGCTGCGTCTTCTCAACGACCGCCCCGGCATGCCATGGGAGAGCCTTGCGGCGCAGGACGCGCCGTTGACCGGCGCCGACGATGTTCAGGTCGAGGCCCTGCTGGCCGGGTTGCGCGCGTCGGACCGCGTGAAAGCCGGGGTCAAGGAAAAGTCGAATGTGGAGTTACTCGAACACTATGGGCTGACCGACGGGCCGTTGCTCACACATCTGGGCGTGCTGTTGATCGGCTCGCCACGTGCGCGCGCACGGCTGGGCAGTGCGCCGGTGGTGCAAGCCATCAAGTACGACGAGCGCGGCGCCAAGATTCACAAGTGGACATGGGACGACTACACGCTGTCGCCGGTGCAGTTGGTCGACGCCATTTGGGAGGAGGTGTCGGACTTTCGCGAGACCTATGAATTGCCTGACGGGCTCTATCGCCAGAAGGTGCCTGCGTATGACAAACGGGTCGTACGCGAACTGATCGTCAACGCGCTGGTGCATCGCCCCTACGCGCAGCGCGGCGACATCTTCCTGAATTTGCATCCCGACAGGTTGGAGGTCTGCAATCCGGGGCTGTTGCCTTTGGGAGTGACCGTGTACAACATCCTGCACGCCAGCCTGCGGCGGAACGAGCGCCTCGCCACGCTTTTTCATGATCTGAAGCTCATGGAAAAAGAAGGCTCCGGCTTCGACTTGATGTACGAGGTGCAGCTTTCGCAAGGGCGGCTGGCGCCGGTCGTTGAAGAAGGCGACGACTCGGTCAAGGTGTCGGTTCGGCGGCGCATCGTGCGGCCGGAAGTTATCCGCTTACTGGCCGATGCCGACGCGACGTATCAATTGCGCCAGAGGGAGCGCATCACGCTGGGCATCCTGGCAATGAGTGACGGGTTGACGGCGCGTGAATTGGCGCGACAACTGGAAATAGCCGACACCGACGAGGTCACCACCGTGTGGCTGGGACGGCTGTTGGACCTCGGACTGGTGATGAGCATCGGGAAAACCCAAGGGACGCGCTACTTTGTGCCGCCGCAAGCACTCAAGTTGGGCGGCGTGCAGCGCAAGACAACGCTGACTCGCATGGTGCCCCACCGGCTGCGAGCGTTGATCGTGGAAGACCTGTCGGGCTACCCTGGCTCGTCGGTCACCGAAGTGCATCGGCGCACCGCTCCTGAGCTGGCGCCGCGATCGGTGAAACGCGCGCTGGACCAGTTGGTCGCGACGGGTCAGGTCGAACCGCAGGGCGAAAAGCGCTGGCGCCGGTATCGGTTGATCGATAACGGACAAATCGGGTGAATCGGCCGATGTTGTCGTTGACATGTCCATTAGAAATCACAAATTCCTTTGCAAATCAACAACTTGAGTGTCTGTCAATGGTAATGAGAATGGGTCGATTGGCAGATAGACGAGTAGATAGAACCGGCGCCGGTCTCACGCTATGAACGCTTCCTCTCTCGTCCAGAAAATCTGGAACTTCTGCCACACGCTGCGCGACGACGGCGTGGGTTAAGGCGACTACCTGGAGCAGCTGACCTATCTGCTGTTCCTGAAGCTGGCGCACGAGTACGCGCAGCCGCCGTACGACCGGCCGGCCAACATTCCGAAGGGTTTTGATTGGCCCAGCCTCAAGGGCAAGACCGGCGAACCGCTGGAGGCGCATTACCTCGCGTTGCTGCACAAGCTGGCGCAGGAGCCGGGCATGCTGGGCGCGATCTTTTTCAAAGCGCAGAACAAGATTCAGGACCCGGCCAAGCTGTCGCGGCTGGTGCAACTGATCGACGCCGAGAACTGGATCAGCCTGGACGCTGACACCAAGGGCGATCTGTACGAAGGCCTGTTGCAGAAGAACGCCGAAGACACGAAGAGCGGTGCGGGTCAGTACTTCACGCCGCGCGTGCTGATCGAGGCAATGGTCGCCTGCGTGCAGCCGCAACCGATGAAGACAATTTCGGACCCGGCCTGCGGCACGGGCGGCTTCTTTCTCGGCGCCTACGACTGGCTGTCCCACAAGAGCGGGCGCAAGCTCAACATCCGGCAGCAGGAGTTTTTGCACCACGAAACCTTTTTCGGCAACGAGATCGTCGCGGCGACACGGCGGCTGTGTCTGATGAACCTGTTCCTGCACAACGTCGGCGAACTCGATGGCGAGCCTGCTGTGGACCGCGCTGATGCGCTGATCTCTGCGCCCGAAAAGCGCTTCGACTACGTGCTGGCCAATCCGCCCTTCGGCAAGAAGAGCAGCATGACGATCACCAACGCTGAAGGCGAAGAAGACCGCGACGCGCTGACTTACGAGCGGCAAGACTTCTGGCAAACCACATCGAACAAACAGCTCAACTTTCTCCAGCACATCGTCGCCATCCTGAAAGCGACCGGGCAGGCCGCTGTGGTGTTGCCAGACAACGTGTTGTTCGAAGGCGGTGCCGGCGAGAAGATTCGGCGCAAGTTGCTGGAGACTTGCGACGTGCACACGCTGTTGCGGCTGCCCACAGGCATCTTCTACGCGCAAGGCGTGAAGGCCAATGTGTTGTTCTTCGACAAGAAGCCAGCCGATGGCACGGTGCACACCAAGGGCGTGTGGATTTACGACCTGCGTACTAACAAGCATTTCACTCTGAAGACCCGGCCGCTGGCAGCGCCCGACTTGTGCGATTTCATCGACTGCTACCAGCCGGCCAATCGGCATGAAAGAGTGGAGTCCGAGCGCTTCAAGTATTTCGGCTACGTTGATCTGGTGGCGCGCGACAAGGCCAGCCTCGACATCTTTTGGCTCAAGGACGACAGCCTGGACAGCCTCGACGACCTGCCGCCGCCCGATGTCCTGCAGCAGGAAATCATCGAGCACCTGGAAGCCGCGCTCGCTTCATTCAGGGATGTCGCGGCGGGATTGGTGCGCTGAGTGCGACAGCGCCGCACCTATCGGCCTTTCGCACTCTTCGCAGCGGCCAAATGCCCCAGCGGCAACGCGCTGTTCGCTTTGACTTCGCCCAGCGAAAAACTGGTGTGCAGGTCTTTCACATTGGGCAGGTTCATCAGGTGCTGGCGAGCGAAGCTCGAAAAGCTGTCGAGGTCTTGCGCCACCACCTGCAGCTCGAAGGTGCCGGTGCCACTGATGTAGTGGCAGGCCACGACCTCGGGCAGCTTGCGGATCGCTTCTTCGAGTTTGCGGGTGGCGTCGCCTTGCACGCGCTCGGTGTCGACCCGCACGAAAGCCAGCACGCCGAGTCCGATCTTGTGGCGATCGATCTCTGCGTGATAGCCCTTGATGAAGCCGGCCTCTTCGAGCGCACGCACGCGGCGCCAGCAGGGCGCGGCGGAGAGACCGACGCGTTGCGCAAGTTCGGCATTGGTGAGGCGGCCGTCGGTCTGCAGTTCTTGCAGGATTGCCAGATCGAACTTGTCGATGCTTTCCATAAGACGCTATTTTAAGAAAGATCCATTCTGGAAGCGGCCTTTTGAAGGCAAAGAACGCAAACACCTGTCCGTGACCCAGGCATACACTTTGCGTACAACGTGGGCACGCGCCCTACCGGGCACAGACCCTTCAGCCACGCCCACAAGGCCACGCCAAATCAGGAGACAGAGACGATGAATGCACCCCTGCCCGAGCACATTCGCAAGGCGCTAGAGACCGTCACCCTCGACGACAAATATTCGCTCGACTACGGTCGCGCCTTCATGAGCGGGGTGCAGGCGCTGGTCAAGCTGCCGATGCTGCAGCGCCTGCGCGACCAGCAAAACGGCAAGAACACGGCGGGCTTCATCAGCGGCTACCGCGGCTCGCCACTCGGCGGCTACGACCAGGCGCTGTGGAAGGCCAGCAAGTACCTGAAGGCGCAGAACATCGTGTTCCAGCCGGGCGTCAACGAAGAGCTGGCGGCCACCGCGCTGTGGGGCACGCAGCAACTGGGCTTCTCGCCGCCGGGTACCAACAAGTTCGACGGCGTTTTCGGCATCTGGTACGGCAAGGGGCCGGGCGTGGACCGTTGCTCCGACGTCTTCAAGCACGCCAATATGGCTGGCACCACCGAGTTCGGCGGCGTGATCGCGGTGGCAGGCGATGACCACATCAGCAAGAGCAGCACTGCGGCGCACCAGAGCGACCACATCTTCAAGGCCTGCGGCACGCCGGTGTTCTTTCCGGCCAACGTGCAGGAAATTCTCGACCTCGGCATTCACGCCTTCGCGATGAGCCGGTTCTCGGGCATCTGGTCAGGCATGAAGACGATCCAGGAAATCGTCGAGTCGAGCGCGACGGCCATGATCGACCCGGAGCGTGTCGACATCGTGATCCCGACCGACTTCGAAATGCCGCCGGGCGGCCTGCACATTCGTTGGCCCGACCACGCGCTGGAGCAGGAGGCACGCTTGATGCACTACAAGTGGTACGCCGCGCTGGCGTACATCCGTGCCAACCGCCTCAACTACAACGTGATCGAAGGTGACCATGATCGCTTTGGCATCATGGCCAGCGGCAAGGCTTACAACGACACGCGCCAGGCGTTGCTTGACCTTGGCCTCGACGACGCGACTTGTCGACAGCTCGGCATTCGTCTGCACAAGGTCGGCGTGGTGTGGCCGCTCGAGGCGCAACTCACGCGCGAGTTCGCAACCGGGCTGCAAGAGATTCTGGTGGTCGAAGAAAAGCGCCAGGTCATCGAATACCAATTGAAAGAGGAGCTCTACAACTGGCGCGCCGACGTCCGGCCGCATGTCGTGGGCAAATTCAACGAGCTCGACGATGGCGACTTTTCGGGTGGCGAATGGTCGATGTCGAACCCGACCGCAAACACGCTGCTGCGCGCCAACGCCGACCTGAATCCGGCGCTGATCGCCAAGGCCATCGCGCAGCGCCTGAAGAAGCTCGGCATCCTCGACCATGCCGGCGCCGACATGCGAGCGCGCGTGCAGGCGCAGATCGCCATCCTCGACGCCAAGGAGCGCTCGATGGAAATCATGCAGGCCGGTGGCGTGACCGAGGGGCGCCAGCCCTGGTTCTGCTCGGGCTGCCCGCACAACACCAGCACCGTGGTGCCCGAAGGCTCGCGCGCGATGGGCGGCATCGGCTGTCACTTCATGGCGACCTGGATGGACCGCAGCACCATCGGCTTCACCCAGATGGGCGGCGAGGGCGTGCCGTGGGTCGGGCAACAACCCTTCACCACCGACCAGCACATCTTCGCGAACCTCGGCGACGGCACCTACTTTCACAGCGGCCTGCTCGCCATTCGCCAGTCGATCGCGGCAGGCGTGAACATTACCTACAAGATCCTCTATAACGACGCGGTCGCCATGACCGGCGGCCAGGCGATCGGTGAGCGGCCCGAAGGCCATTCGGTCCTTCAGATCGCGGAAAGCCTGCATGCCGAAGGCGCCATGAAGGTCGTCATCGTCACCGACGAACCCGAGAAGTACGACGGCGTCACGGTGCCGGGCAGCTACGCCGGCAAGGGCGTCGCCATTCGCCATCGCGACGATCTCGACGAAATCCAGCGCGAGTTTCGCGAGATCAAGGGCACGACCACGATCATTTACGACCAGATCTGCGCGACCGAAAAGCGCCGCCGCCGCAAGCGCGGCACGGCGGTCGATCCGGCCAAGCGCGTGGTCATCAACGAACTGGTGTGCGAGGGCTGCGGCGACTGCAGCGTGCAGAGCAATTGCCTGTCGGTCGAGCCGCTCGAAACCGAGTTCGGTCGTAAGCGCGCCATCAACCAGAGCACCTGCAACAAGGACATGAGCTGCCTCAAGGGCTTCTGCCCGAGCTTCGTGACCGTCGAAGGCGGCGCACTCAAGAAGAAGTCGAAGAGCAAAGCCAGTTCGCCTTTCGAGATGGGCGCGATGCCTGAGCCGCGCGTGCCGCAACTGGCGCGCGACCAGGTATGGGGCGTCGTCGTCGCGGGTGTCGGCGGCACCGGGGTCATCACCATCGGGCAACTGCTCGGGATGGCCGCGCACATCGAAGGCAAAGGCATCGTCACGCAGGACGCGGCGGGCCTGGCGCAAAAGGGTGGTGCGACCTGGAGCCATGCGCTCATCGGCGAGTCGCAAGACGCGATTCGCACCACGCGCGTCGGCACTGCGGCGGCCGATTTGATCCTGGCGGCCGATCCGCTGGTGGCGGTCAACGCCGAGACGCTGGCGCGCATGCGTGAAGGGCGCACGCACGTTGCGCTCAACACGCACAGCACGCCGACGGCGGCCTTCGTGCGCAACGCCAACTGGGTGAATCCGCAAGATGACTGCGCCAATGAAATTGCACGCGCCGTCGGTGTCGACAACCTCGGCACTTTCGACGCCGATGCTTTCGCGGTCGCCTTGATGGGCGACAGCCTGTATGCCAACCCGATGCTGTTGGGTTTTGCGTGGCAGCGCGGCTGGCTGCCGCTCGAATACGAATCGCTGATGCGCGCGATCGACCTCAACAACGTCGCGATCGAGAACAACAAGACAGCGTTCGAATGGGGCCGTCGCGCGGCGCACGACCTGGCGGCCGTGCAGAAGCTGGTGTCGCCGGGGCACGTCATCGAGTTCAAGAAGCGCGAGACGGTCGAAAGCTTGGTGAAGCGCCGCGTCGAGTTTTTGACGGCGTACCAGAACGCGGCCTATGCCGAGCAGTACAAAAATTTCGTTGCCAAGGTGCAGCAGTCGGAGTCGTCGCTGGTCGGCAAGACCAGCCTGACCGAAGCCGTGGCGCGCTACCTGTTCAAGCTGATGGCATACAAGGACGAGTACGAAGTCGCTCGGCTGCACACCGACCGCTCGTTCCTGGATCGCGTCAACGGAATGTTCGAGGGCGACTTCAAGCTCAACTACCACTTGGCGCCCCCGATCATCGGGAAGAAGAACGCCAAGGGCGAACTGCAAAAGCAGAAGTTCGGCCCGGCGATGTTGACCGGCTTCCGCTTCCTCGCGAAGCTGAAGGGCCTGCGCGGTACGGCGCTCGACATCTTCGGCCGTACCGAAGAACGCAAGACCGAGCGCGCGCTGATTGGCGAGTACCGCGCCGCCATCGATGAAGTGCTGACCGGGCTGAATGCGGGCAACCACGCGACCGCGCTGGAAATCGCGGCGCTGCCGGAGCAGATTCGCGGCTACGGTCATGTGAAGGATCGCAACCTGGCGGCGGCGCGCACCCGATGGGCGGCGCTGCTCGACCAGTGGCGCAACCCGCAAAAGGCGCGCGCAACGGCCTGATCTGCAACGTGGTCGCCGCCTGATCCGCGGCGTCGAAAGCCCCGTTCGGCGCGCCGGGTAAGCCTTCGGGTGAGGCCGGCCCCGCCGAATACAATGCTCGGTGCTGTTCGCAGCCCAGGGCTGTGTCATGCGGTCCTGTTGGCCGCCTGCCAGCGACCGGTAGCTTCATTCCGGCTCGCATTCCCGTTTTGTCTGTCTTGTCCGTCTTGTTCTAATCAGTTGGAGACTTCCCCTTGTTCATTTCTTCTGCTTTCGCCCAGACCGCACCCGCTGCTGCAGGGGTTGGCGACATGTTTTCGTCGCTGGGCAGCATGCTGCCGCTGGTGCTCATGTTCGTGGTGCTGTATTTCGTCATGATCCGCCCGCAAATGAAGCGCCAGAAAGAAGCTCGCGCCATGATCGAAGCGCTTGCCAAGGGCGATGAAGTCGCTACCACGGGTGGCTTGCTCGGCAAGATCACCAAGATCGGCGACACGTACCTGAGCGTCGAGATTGCCTCCGGCGTCGAAGTTCAGGTGCAGCGCAGCGCCGTCGTCCAGGTTCTGCCCAAGGGCGCAATCAAGTAATAAGTCGGTGATAACGCGGGTGCTTCGCGCTACGCGTCTTGAAGGTTGAATCGATGAACCGTTATCCGGTCTGGAAGTACGCGATCATCGTGATCGTGCTGCTCGTGGGGCTGATTTACGCCCTGCCCAATTTCTTCGGCGAAGCGCCCGCGGTGCAGGTGTCGGCTGCCAAGTCGACCGCCAAGGTCGACGGCGCCACGCAGGCGCGCATCGACGAGGCGCTGAAGGCGGCGAATCTCGTGCCGGACATGCAAACGCTCGACGCGACGTCGTTGCGCGTGCGTTTCCTGACGCCGGACGACCAGTTGAAGGCGCGCGACGTCATTCAGCACGCGCTGGTGCCCGACGCGAACGACCCGTCTTACACGGTGGCGCTCAATCTCGTGCCGCGTTCGCCGGCGTGGCTTGCCGCGCTGCATGCCTATCCGATGTACCTCGGCCTCGACCTGCGTGGCGGCGTCGACTTCATGCTGCAGGTCGACCTGAAGGGCGCCCTCGACAAGCGCGCTGAAACTTTTGCCAGTGACGTTCGAAGCGCGCTGCGCGACAAGAACATCCGCGGCAGCGCGGTCACGCGCAACGGCCAGGCCATCGAAGTCACTTTCCGCGATGCGGCGAGTCTCGAAGCCGCGCGCGGCCTGGTGCAGGACCAGTTCCCCGATCTCACCGGCACCGCGACGCAAGACGGCGACAACTTCAAGCTGACAGCCGTCATCAAGCCCGAGGCCGCGCGCCGGCTGCAGGACGCCGCGCTCAAGCAGAACATCACCACGCTGCACAACCGGATCAACGAACTCGGCGTGGCCGAACCGGTGATCCAGCAGCAGGGCATCGACCGCATCGTGGTTCAGTTGCCGGGCGTGCAGGACACGGCCAAGGCCAAGGACATTCTCGGTCGCACCGCCACGCTCGAAATGCGCCTGGTCGACGAGAGCGCCGAAGGGCGTGCTGCCGAAACCGGCAGCGGCCCGGTGCCGTTCGGTTCCGAGAAATTTCTGGACCGCACCGGTCGGGCGGTCATCGTCAAAAAGCAGGTGCTCGTCACCGGCGAGAACCTGACCGACGCGCAACCGGGCTTCGACCAGCAGAGCAACCAGCCGAAGGTTGACCTGACCATGGACGCCAAGGGCGGTCGGATCATGCGCGACGTCAGCCGCGAAAATTTCAAGAAGCGCATGGCGATGCTGATCTTCGAAAAGGGCAAGGGCGAAGTGCTGACCGCGCCGTCGATCAACGGCGAACTCGGCAACCGATTCCAGATTTCGGGCTCGATGAACGTGGTCGAAGCCAACGATTTGGCGCTGTTGCTGCGCGCCGGTTCGCTCGCTGCGCCGATGGAAATCATTCAGGAGCGGACCATCGGCCCGAGCCTGGGCGCCGACAACATCAAGAAGGGTTTCGACAGCGTGATGTATGGCTTCATCGCCATCATGGTGTTCATGTGCATCTACTACGCGCTGTTCGGGGCGTTTTCGTCGATCGCGCTGGCGGTGAACCTGATGCTGCTGGTGGCGATCCTTTCGATGCTGCAGGCCACGCTCACGCTGCCGGGCATCGCCGCCATGGCACTGGCCATCGGCGTCGCCATCGACTCGAATGTGTTGATCAACGAGCGGGTACGCGAAGAACTGCGCAACGGCGCGTCGCCGCAAGCTGCCATTCACGCTGGCTACGACCGAGCCTGGGGCACCATCCTCGATTCGAACGTCACGACCCTGATAGCAGGCATCGCGCTGCTGGCCTTCGGCTCAGGGCCGATTCGCGGCTTCGCTGTGGTGCACTGCATCGGCATCGTCACCTCGATGTTCTCGGCGGTGTTCTTCTCGCGCGGGCTGGTCAACTTCTGGTACGGCGGCAAGAAGAAGCTCAAGACGGTGTCTATCGGCACCGTGTGGCGGCCCAAGACCGACGCCGATGTCGGTACCGCCGTGGCCCCGGGCAAATAAAAGGAAGAACAGGCCATGGAATTCTTCCGCATCCACAAGACCATCCCGTTCATGCGCCACGCGCTGGTGCTGAACATCATTTCTTTCGTCACCTTCGCGCTGGCGGTGTTCTTCCTGCTGCACCGCGGGCTGCATCTGTCGGTCGAGTTCACCGGCGGCACGGTGATGGAGGTCGCCTACGCGCAGTCGGCGGACATCGGCAAGGTGCGCGAGAGCGTCGCAAAGCTGGGCTATCCCGACGTGCAGGTGCAGGCTTTCGGCTCGTCGCGCGATGTGCAGATCCGGCTGCCGGCGCAAAAGGGCATGAACGCGACGCAGCAGAGCGCGCGAGTCATCGAGGCGCTGAAGGCGGCCGACCCCACCGCCACGCTGCGCGGCACCGAGTTCGTCGGCCCGCAGGTCGGCGAAGAGCTCACCACCAACGGGCTGAAAGCGCTCGGCATGGTGGTGGTCGGCATCATGATCTACCTGGCGTTTCGCTTCGAGTGGAAGTTCGCGCTGGCCACGGTGCTGGCCAATCTGCACGACGTCGTCATCATCCTGGGCTTCTTCGCGTTCTTCCAGTGGGAGTTTTCGCTGGCGGTGCTGGCGGCAGTGCTGGCGGTGCTGGGCTATTCAGTGAACGAGTCGGTAGTGATCTTCGACCGGATTCGCGAGAACTTCCGGCGCTACCGCAAGCTGTCGACGGTCGAGATCATCGACAACGCGATTACCTCGACCATCAGCCGAACCATCATTACCCACGGTTCGACCCAGCTCGTGGTGCTGTCGATGTTCTTCTTCGGCGGCCCGACGCTGCACTACTTTGCGCTGGCGCTGACCATCGGCATCCTGTTCGGCATTTACTCATCGGCCTTTGTGGCGGCGGCCATCGCAATGTGGCTCGGCGTCAAGCGCGAGGACTTGATCAAGGGCCCGACCAAGCGCGAAGGCGATCCGGACGATCCGAACGCCGGCGCGGCGGTGTAATGCAAGTGATTGGAGTAACGGATACTCTTGTGCGCAATTGTTTCCCGATGCAAGCTCGCTACTGTGGAACTGCTTTTTTGCCGCCCTGATCCCTCATGAGTACGTCGCGACCCCCCGCTATCTCCCTGCAGCTCGCCCGCGAGACCCGTGAGCGTTTCGTCGCCGCAACCGAGACAGTGATTGCCCCCGCGGCGCTCGCCATACGTGAACGCCTCTCGTCACTGGCTGCGCAAACCGGTAACGCGCGGGCGATGCAGGAAAACCGCGACGACTTTTTGTCGTTTCAGGGTCAGGCGTCGAACTGGGTTGCGATGTCGCAAGCCAGCTGGCGCAAGGTTCTTGCGACCAGCACGGGCGGCACCACGCAGAATTCGCTGTCGCGCCTTGAACTGATCGGCGACGAGGTGGTGGAAAACAACATCCTCTCGTCGCGACTCGCCCAACTCATCGCCGACAAGGCCAGCTTCGAACTGAACGACCTGCGGTTGCGCATCCAGCATCTCGAGGGCACCAGCGAACTCGATGCCAAGGACGTTTTCAAACCTGAAACGCTCGCCAAGCTGCTGGTCGAGCAGTGGCTGGCGGCCGGGCTGACCCGGGCGATGTGGACCAAGGTCCAGGATTCGATCCAGGTGAAGTTGGTTGAGGCGGTGGTGAAAGCCTACAAGGACTCCAACGCTTTCCTGATCGGCAAGGGCGTGATGCCCGAGATCGATCTCAAGAGCTTCGTCAAGCGCACTGGCAACGCCGCTTCGGGGACGATGCCGCTGGGGAACGGCTACGGCGGCGCGCAGTCGTCCGGTCCCGGGCAGTACGGCGGTGGCGGCGCGTCGAGGGGAATGCAGGGTATCGCCCCGCCCGGCAGCTTTGCGCCCGCTGCCATCGGGGTCGGCATGGGCTGGGGCGGCGGTGCCGGAAATTCGCAAGGCGGCGGCAACGAAGGTGTCGTTGCAACGGGCGGCTCGCCGCTGTTGATGGCGCGTCAGCGCGCTCAGGGCGTGTTGCTCAACCTCAAGCGGTTCGTCTCTGCACGGCTCGGACCTGAAAGCAGCAGCGGAATCCAGCATGTCGCCGGATCGGGGGCGCCCGGCGGTGGCTACGCGAACGGCGTCATGGCGCGTGGCGCGGGTGGGGCTTCGCCGGCCTTCGTCGCGGCCATCGCCGATGCCGAGGCCGCCTACCAACTGGCCTCGTCGCAGTACGTGGTTGGCGAAGAGGCAACCGCGCTGCAGCAGACGGCGGCGGATCTGCGCCGACGCACGACAGAACTTAAGAAGAAAGCGCCGACCACCGCCGACAAGGCGACAGTGGAAATCGTCGCGCTGATGTTCCAGGCCATCCTGGCCGAAGAGCGCATCCCGTTCTCGGCGCGTGTATGGTTCGCGCGCCTGCAGATGCCGGTGCTGCGCGTCGCCATCGCCGAGCCGGAGTTCTTCGGCACCCTGCAGCATCCTGCGCGGATGCTTATCGACCGTATGGGTTCGTGTGTGATGGGTTTCGATGCCGCCGCCATTTCGGGCAGTGCGCTGGAGGGCGAAATCCGCCGCGTGGTGCAGGTCATCGAGCAGTATCCGGAAACCGGCCAACGCGTCTTCAAGCTGGTGTTCGACGAGTTTGTCGCTTTCCTGGGCAAATACCTGACGCAGAGCGATGCGACGCAGCGCGTGATGAGCGTGGCGCAGCAGGTCGAGCAGAAGGAGACGATGGCGATCCAGTACACCATCGAGCTCCGGAAGATGCTCAACGATATGCCGGTGCGCGACGAGATCCGCGAGTTCCTGTTCAAGGTCTGGGCCGAGGTTCTGGCCATCGCTGCGCTGCGGTACGGTGCGCAAGACGAGCAAACCGTGACGCTGAAGCGCGCGGCATCCGACCTCGTGTGGGCGGCCAGCGCCAAGCCCAACCGCAACGACCGCACCCGCGTCATTCAAGACCTGCCCAAGCTGCTGCAGCGCCTGCGGCAAGGCATGACCTTGCTCGGCATCATCGGCGACCCGCAGGAGGCGCAGATCAAGATCATCGGTGCGACCTTGTCAGACGCCTTCATGTCCAAGACCGAGGCCATTGCGCCGGCCAAGATCGAGGCGATGGCACAGCGGCTGGCCAACATCGAGGATTTCGTCAGCGACGAAGGCACGGCAGAGTTTCCAATCGACGCTGCCAGCATCGAACTGCTGCTGGGCGTCGACGCCGCTTCGATCGAAGTGGTGCCCGATACCGGCCAGAAGGTCGGCGAAGAGATGCTGGCCTGGGCGCACGAACTGCAGGTTGGCAACTGGTTCATGCTGGACCACAACAGCCGTCCGAGCCAGGTCCAGTTCGTCTGGCGCAGCGACCGGAAGCAACTGCACCTGTTCGCGTCGAGCGATGGCCGCAGCTTTCTGATTCAGGCCGGGCGCCTGGCGTCTTATTTGCAGGCGGGTTTGCTGGTGCCGGCAGAAGAAGAAACCCTGACCGTCCGTGCCACGCGTGAAGCGCTGGCCAAGCTGGACGCCAACCCCGAACGCCTGCTTAACTAGCGCGCGGGGGCGACCGCCGCCGCTAGTGCGCGACCCTGCCTTCGCGGCCGTCGCAAAGCTCGTCGAGCACCAGCGCATCGGGCTCGATGCCGGTGCTCCAGTGCACCATCAACACGATGATTTTCAGCTCATCGAGCGCCACCGGATCGCCCGGTGCTGCCATGGCGCGCTCGACGACGATCTCGCGCAAGCCCGGTGACAGCACGTTGGCTGTTTCAAGGAAGCTGATGAAGCCCAGACAATCGGCACCGAGGTGGTCTTGCTCGGTCGCCGAATAGACACGCATGGAGTCGGCCGCCTGCGGCAGTGCCGCTTCGCCGGTGCCGCGCAACCCAACGGTGGCGGTCGTCTCGTCGACATGCCTGGTGAGCTGGATGCCCTGCGTGGCAACGGTGAGGCCATCGAGCCATTGCAACGCGTCGCGGATTTCGTCGGGCTCGAAGCCGTGCGCAGTGAGCTTGCGGCCCAGTTGCTCCGGCTCGGGGCACGCGTCGCTGCGCCAGTAGTTTTCGTAGACGAATACAAGCACTTCGAACATGGCACTCAATATAGCCCACCTGCTCGAATCGACCCTGACTCGTTGTGCCGATGCGACGTCGAAGTCCACATCGAAGTCAGCCGACGGCGATGCGCTGAAACAGGCCGCCGGGCAGACGCGCGACGTGTCCGTCGAGTTCCAGTTCGAGCAGCCGCCCTTGCAACTCGGCGGCGCTGTAGCCGGTGCGAGCACAGAGCGCGTCGAGGCTCACCGGATCAAAGCCGAGGTCGTGCAACAGGCCAGATGACGGTTCGGTTTCGTCGTCGTCGGTGCTATCCCCGCCGGCTGTAGCGCCTGAAGCTGAAGAAGCTGCGGACGTCGCACCGCCATCGAAGCGCAATTCCTCAAGAATGTCCTGCACCGACTCCACCAGCTTGGCGCCTTGCCGTATCAACGAATGGCCTCCGCGCGACTGGGGTGAGTGGATCGATCCTGGAATGGCGAAGACTTCCTTGCCTTGCTCGACGGCCAACCTCGCTGTGATCAGCGAGCCGGAACGCAGCGCGGCCTCGACCACCAGCGTGCCGCGCGTCAGGCCCGCGATGATGCGGTTGCGCTTCGGAAAGTTTTGGTTCAGCGGCGGCGTGCCGAGCGGGAATTCGCTGACGATCAATCCTTGCGCCGTGATGCGATGCGCCAGGTCACGGTGACGCGCGGGGTACACCCTATCGAGCCCGGTGCCGACCACCGCAATGGTCGCGAACCGATCGGTGCCTTTGGCAGCATCCAGCGCGCCTTCGTGCGCAGCGCCGTCGACACCCAGTGCCAGTCCAGAAACTACGGTGATATCCGCTTCCCCCAAGGCGCGACCGAAGTCGCGCGCATTCAATACGCCCTGCGGCGTTGGATTGCGGCTGCCGACAATCGCGAGCGCCCGGTCGAGCGCGGTCAGATCGAATTGCGGCGCGCCGATCACGTAGAGCATCAGCGGCGGATCGACCATGTCGAGCAGCGAGGCCGGATAAGCCGGGTCGGCCAGCGTCAAGAGGCGTCGCGTGGCACCGGACGACTCGACCGCCTGCAGCCAGTTCCAGGTTTCGTCGACCAGCGCCGACAAGCCCGCAGGCGTCAGCCGAAGAGCAGCCGCCTGTGCAGGCGATACGACCTGCTGCAGCGCGGCGTCGGATTGCGCAAAGACCTGCGGTGGCAAGCCGAAGGCGGCCAGCAGCTTGCGAGCCGTGGTGTCGCCGATGCTTGGCGTCAGCGTGAGCCGAAGCCAGCCGGCGAGTTCGTCACGTTCCAAACTTATGACTTACGGATTGACGAGGATGTCGCCGGCCTTGGGCGTGTCGCTGGAACCGAGGATGAGCGCGTAAGAGGCCTTGTTGAAAACGCGGAACACCATCAGCAAGCCGATGCGTTCGTTAGGCAATTTGAGCGTTTCTTTGGCGCCGTTGGTCTTGTCGACGATGGTCTGGCCGTTCTTGAGGATGGCCAGCACCTGACCGCTTTCCATGCCGTCGCGCAGTCCCTTGTTGATGGCGACGATCTGGTTGGTCGCTGCGAAGGTGACTGCGTCGCCGTAGACCGAGACGATGCGGCCGTTGACTTCTTGCGTTGGAGCGCGCGGCACGTAGCTCTGTACTTCGCGTGTCGGTTCGGGCAGCAGCCGGTCGCCGGCACGCATTTCTTCGCGCGCCGCCACGATGTCGATGGTGGCAGGCACCACGCTGGTCACTTCCTTGCCCTCTTCGAACTGGGTGATCGTCGATTCGCCGCGCTCCATGCGGGCGCGGCCGAGGTAGGCGGCCTCGTAGCCGAGGATCTCGCCAGTGGCCGGGTCTTTCAGCGGCGTGGCGTTCCGGTAAATCCGGAACTGCTTGACGGGGCCGCTCGTCTCGACCAATGGCGAATTGATTTCGCCACGGGCATAGGCGCGGTCGCCGCGCGCCAGCAGCACCCGGTCGTCGTTGCCGGCGACGATGCGCGGCGCGGTGATCAAGGTGTTCTCGTCGATGATGATCGCTTCGCTGAGGAAGGGATCGATCAGCGCCGGGCTGAGCGTCGTCAACGCCATGCCCGAAAGCGATTCATAACGGGTGCGCGGCGACAGCTTGATGGTGCCGTCCGGCATGCCGGAACCGCGGCGCGTGCTGAGGCGTGCGCGGCCGCCGGTCTTGTCGAGATAGAGCACCTGTCCTGGGTAGATGCGGTGCGGGTTCTTGATCTCGGTGATGTTCATGCCCCAGAGCTCGGGCCAACGCCACGGGCTCTTGAGGTACATACGGGAAATAGCCCACAGCGTGTCGCCCGGCTTGATGGTGTATTCGTCCGGTGCATTGGGCGCGAGTTCGCTGACCGGAATGCCCGCTTGAGCGGTCTGCTGTGCCACGGCGCGCTGCTCGGGCGTGATCGGATAATTCTGTGCTGAAGCCGCCGTTCCAATGCCGAGACCGGCGCTGAAGAGCGCGGAGGCCACGAGTGTTGTCAGCAGGGTTGGCCGCAAACGGGCGTTGGTTCGGAGTTTTTTCATGGTTTGATGATGTACACGCACAGTGCCGCGCCGGACAAACGTTTCCTCACAATTTGCAACGAATTTTGCGCTGAAGCCCTTGATTGGGCAACGTTTATCAGTTCGCAAGCTGTCTTCGCGTCGCGGAAATGGCGAAAATAGCGACAACTTTTTCTCGCTTTCATGGCCAAAAGAACGATCCTGAGCTTCCCCGACAAACGCCTGCACACCGTTGCCAAACCGGTGCAGGGCGTCGATGCACGCGTCAAGGCGCTGGTTGCCGACATGCTGGAGACGATGTACGACGCGGAGGGCATCGGCCTGGCGGCGACGCAAATCGACGTGCACGAGCGCGTGGTCGTCATCGACATTTCCGAGCATCGCGACGAGCCGATCGTGCTGATCAACCCGGAGATCGTCTGGGCCAGCGACGAGAAGGTGCTGAACGAAGAGGGCTGTCTGTCGGTCCCCGGCATCTACGACGGTGTGATGCGGTCGACTTTGGTCAAGGTCGCGGCCCTCGATGCCGAAGGCCAGCTCCGAACCATCGAAGCCGAAGGCCTGCTGGCGGTCTGCGTGCAGCACGAGCTGGACCATCTGCTCGGCAAGGTATTCGTCGAATACCTGTCGCCGCTCAAGCGCAACCGCATCAAGAGCAAGATGCTCAAGGCCCAGCGCGAAGAGTTGCGCGAAACCCAGGCTTGAGATTGCTTTTGCTCCGGAACAGGTTTTTGGTGAAGGCTTTGTCGTTCGTCGCAGTGCTCGCGGTGCTGGCCAGCTGCGCCAGCGAGCCGACCAATCTTCCGCTAGGCACGTCGCGGGGCGAAGCATTGCAACGCCTCGGCCAACCTACTGCTGTCTACCCTTTGCCCGGCGGCGGTGAACGCCTTCAATATTCGCGCGCTCCGGCAGGCTTCGAAGTCAACGATGTCGACCTTGACGCCGCCGGCCGCGTCGTCGCGATTCGCCAGATGCTCGATGACCGCGCGTTCGATCGCGACATCCAGCCGGGCGTCGGCCTCTGGCGGGAGGCCGATGTGTTGCGTACCTACGGACGGCCGTACGAAGTCACCCGCGTGTCGTCGTTCGATGGCGTGGTCTGGAGCTGGCACTACAAGTCGATGAACACCCGCCGCCTGCTCTATATCTACATCGACCCTCAGGGCGTCGTGGCGCGTTATCACACGGGCGACGACCTCGAGTTCGAGCGGCTGCCCTGGTGAGCAGCCCGCGCATCGTCTTCGCGGGCACGCCCGAGTTCGCGCGCATTGCGCTCGACGCCATCGCTTCGGCGGGGTTCGACATCGCGCTGGTGCTGACGCAGCCCGATCGCCCGGCCGGTCGCGGCATGAAGCTGCAGGCGTCCGCCGTAAAGCAACTGGCCGTACTGAACGGCTGGCCCGTCGCGCAACCGCGCAGCTTGCGGCTCGATGGCAAATATCCTGACGACGCCCTCGCTGCACGCGCCACCCTTGAAGCCGCGCAAGCCGACGTGATGGTGGTCGCCGCCTACGGTCTGATCCTGCCGCAATGGGTGCTCGATGTGCCGCGCCTCGGCTGCCTCAACATTCATGCGAGCTTGCTGCCGCGCTGGCGCGGCGCGGCTCCGATTCACCGCTCCGTTGAAGCAGGCGACATGCAGACCGGCATCACCATCATGCAGATGGATGCCGGCCTCGACACCGGCGCCATGCTGCAAGTCGAGGCGATCGACATCGGCGGTGACAGCACCGCACGATTGCACGACCGGCTGGCCGAACTCGGCGGGCGGCTGATCGTCGACGTGCTGCGCCGCGCCGAGGCCGGTACGCTGACCCCGACGCCGCAGCCGAATGAGGGCGCGACCTATGCGCACAAGGTCGAAAAGCACGAGGCCGCGGTCGATTGGACGCAACCCGCCGCGGCCATCGTGCGCCGGATCCGCGCCTTCGATCCGTTTCCGGGCGCCACGACTGTGATGGGCGGCGAGTCGATCAAGCTCTGGGCGGCACAAGTGCAGCCGCCGCACGCGAATGAAGTGAGCGCCACAGTCAGCGAAGTGCCCGGCACCGTCATTGCCGTAACACCCACCGACATTGCCGTAGCAGCCGCGGACGGCACGGTATTGCTGACCGAACTGCAACGCGCTGGCGGCAAACGCCTGCCGGCGGCGGACTTCCTGCGCGGCTTCGACATCGAGCCCGGCCGGGTTTTCGGCGGCTGATGTTCTTTCTGCGATCGATCCGTCGGCAGCCAGAGTTTCGCGAAGCTGCCCGCAACATGGCGCCGCTCGCGCTCGGCATCGGTGCCTGGGGCCTGATGACCGGTGTGGCCATGGTGAAGTCCGACATGAGCCTGATCGAATCGGTCGCGATGACCCTGTTGGTCTATGCCGGGAGTTCGCAACTCGCGGCCATTCCGTTGCTGGCTGCCGGCGCGCCGGCGTGGGTGATTCTGGCGACAGGCTTTTGCGTCAACCTGCGCTTCGTGGTGTTCAGCCTGCATCTGCGCCCTTACCTGATGCACCTGCCGCGCTGGCGCCGCATGACGCACGGCTATCTCACGGCCGACCTGAGCTACGTGATGTTCACCCGCAAGTACCCGACACCGCCGACCACGCCGGCCGAAGAGATCGGCCAGGAGGCGTACCTCGCAGGCGGATACTTCATGACCTGGTCATCGTGGATGGGCATGAGCCTGATCGGGGTCTTTCTCGCCAAACTGATCCCGCAGTCGTGGGGCCTGGCCTTCGCCGGCGTGCTGAGTCTGGTCGGCATCTTGTGTTCGATGGCGACGACCCGGCTGCGCGTGCTGGCTGCGCTGATTGCTGGCGCCACCGCCGTCGCGGCCTATGCGCTGCCGCTGAAGCTCAACATCGTGGTGGGCATCGGCGTCGCGGTGCTGCTGTGCTTCTGGCTGGAGAAGCAGCTGGGGCTCGACCCGAGCGCGGAGGATGACACCTGATGGCCGGCTTCTCGTTTCTGGGCGCCGACATCGGCACGATGGGCATCATCGTCGGCCTCGCATGCGTCACGGTCGTCACGCGCTGCTTCTTCTTCATCCTCGACCGGCCGTGGGGCCTGCCCGACTGGGCGCATCGCGCGCTGCACTACGCGCCCGTCGCTGCGCTGGCGGCGGTGATCGCGCCCGAGATCGTCATGTCGCAAGGGCACCTCGTAACCACGCTACACGATGCGCGCATCTACGCCGCGATCGCTGGCGGCGCTTACTATTTCTGGAAGCACGGCGTGCTCGGCACCATGCTCGTCGGCATGGCGGTGTATCTGCCGCTGCATCTCTGGCTCGGCTGGTAACTCTCAGTTCCGACATCGTCAGGGACGACTCCTAGAATCGGCCCATGAACGTCATCCGCTTTACCGATTTGTGTGCCGACGGCAAGGTCGCCGGCCAACGCGTGTTCATTCGCGCGGACCTCAACGTGCCGCAAAACGATGCCGGCGACATCACCGAAGACACGCGCGTGCGCGCTTCGGTGCCGTGCATCCAGCTGGCGCTCGATTCGGGCGCTGCCGTCATGGTGACCTCGCATCTGGGCCGGCCGACCGAAGGCGAGTTCAAGCCCGCCGACTCGCTGGCGCCGGTCGCCAAACGCCTCGCCGAATTGCTCGGCCGCGAAGTGCCGCTGGTGGCGAACTGGGTCGACGGCGTCGACGTCAAGCCAGGGCAGGTCGTGCTGCTCGAAAACTGCCGCGTCAACAAGGGCGAGAAGAAGAACGATCCGGCGCTGGCGAAGAAGCTCGCCGCGCTGTGCGACATCTACGTGAATGACGCCTTCGGCACCGCGCATCGCGCCGAGGCC
This sequence comes from Variovorax sp. LG9.2, assembly GCF_035018885.1. Classification (NCBI taxonomy): domain Bacteria; kingdom Pseudomonadati; phylum Pseudomonadota; class Betaproteobacteria; order Burkholderiales; family Comamonadaceae; genus Variovorax; species Variovorax sp. LG9.2. The sequence goes on from NZ_JASJXB010000021.1 coordinate 78,412, forward strand.
ACGACCTATGGCATCGCGCAATACGCCAAGATCGCGTCGGCCGGCCCGCTGCTGGCGGCCGAGATGGACGCCATCACCAAGGCGCTGGCGCAGCCCAAGCGCCCGCTGGTCGCGATCGTCGCCGGCTCCAAGGTCAGCACCAAGCTCACCATATTGAAGAGCCTGTCGGCCAACGTCGACCAGCTCATCGTCGGCGGCGGCATCGCCAACACCTTCATGCTGGCCTCCGGTCTGAAGATCGGCAAGTCGCTGGCCGAACCCGATCTGCTCGATCAGGCCAAAGCGGTGATCGAGTCGATGCGGGCACGCGGTGCCGATGTGCCGATCCCGGTCGACGTGGTCACCGCAAAGACCTTCGCGGCCGATGCGCCCGCGACGGTCAAGGGTGCGAACGACGTGGCCGACGACGACCTGATCCTCGACATCGGGCCGAAGACAGCCGAGATGCTCGCCGCCCAGTTGCGCGAAGCCGGCACCATCGTCTGGAACGGCCCGCTCGGCGTGTTCGAGTTCGACGCGTTCGCCAATGGCACGAAGACCGTGGCGCATGCCATCGCCGAGAGCGCAGCGTTCTCGATAGCTGGCGGCGGCGACACGCTGGCAGCCATCGCAAAGTACGGTATCGAGGACAAGATCGGCTACATCTCCACCGGCGGTGGCGCCTTTCTCGAAGTGCTGGAAGGCAAGACGCTGCCGGCTTTCGAAATACTTTCGAAGCGTGCCGCAGGCTGATCCGGAAAAACGAACAAACGACAACGACAACGACAACGACAACGACAACGACAACACGAGACAAGCTAATGAACACCCCCGCCCCCCGCGTTC
>NZ_JASJXB010000022.1:0-75292 GCF_035018885.1 Variovorax sp. LG9.2
GCGAGATGGTCGAGTCGTTCACGCGGACCACTGTCGGCACATCGGAAGCGCCGATCGAGGGCATCCCCAACGAAGACGCGGTCAGCGTGCACCGGTGATGTCGCCGATGCAACCAGCGCACGTCGCCTAAGGCGTTTCTGCATTGCTTCGTTGCCAGCGCGCAGAGTTGCATTGCGTTCGGACATCGGACCGGGGATCAGAAGCGGCATTGCTTGAATCAGCAGATCGATTCGTCCATCAGGCAGGGGCTGAAGGTCGTTGCTGCGAAGCGTGAAGCTTTGATCGTGTGCAAACGTGAGTCTGGTGCCCATCGCTGGACCTCCAATGGCGTGCGCCAATTCAAGCGCGATCGCGCTCGTCATGCTGGTGCGATCGAAGTCAAATCCGAGTGCGAGGGCACTGCATTCGATTCGGTCGAGATACCGGTCGAGATGTCAAACCTCTCGATCCCGCGTGATTCGTATGCTCTCGAAGGGACTGACGCCAGGGTCCTTGAGTGTACTTTCCGAAGTGCCCCACGTCGCTCGCGACTGGTCTGGTTTGACGAGTCCCGATTCTCGACGGACTGCCTTCACCGAGATCGAGTCATACAAAAGTAGATCATGTCGAGTCGCACGACGACATGTAATGACTACGAAGCTAAGTTTCCTCGGAAAATACATTGACAGACTTCATGGAAGCGAATAACTTCGACTTCAATTTAGCGCCAAATCTTAAAAACTTGGACTGAAGTACATATGGTTCACTATCGGCAGCATCGCCGATAGTGAAGAGAGCAACTCAGCTCATCCCGGGTGTTTAACACTCAGGATGAGCTTTTTTTTTGACAAAAAAAGCTATGGCATCCACTCCGGGAATCGATCTGATGCGAGGGCGCCCGACGCCCGCTATCGGCGCCACCGAAGCCAAGCTGCAGCAACGCAAGCTCGATGCGCTGCGCCGCGGCGTACACCGGGTCGTCGATGCCGATTCGCTTCCATTCGGTGTTCACGTGATTGGCGTGGGAGGCGCGGGTGTCGAAATCGTCAGACAGATGCTGCGAGATGCGCCACCGGATCTGCTGGCCACATCGGGATCCCGTTTCAGCGTGCTTGCGGTCGACATCGACCATGGTCAGTCAGCACTTTCTGACGTAGTGTCGTTGGCATCGAAATTCGGCGCAGAGCGCGCGCATGTCGAGACGCTGTCGCTCGCCGTCCCGGCGCCAGAAGTTCTTGCAGAAAGCATGAAGAATCTTCGGGGCCATCTTGAGCTCGAATACCCGATGCTCCAGGGTAGTGCCGGCTTCGAGCCGTGGCTTTCGGAATCCACGATACATCCGGACGTCAACGAACCGGTAACGCGTGCGTTGGCAAAAGCGGTTTACAGCAGGGCTTACTACGAGGGCGAACGCCCGATGGCTGCGGCACTCAGGCGCTTTGCGGCAAGCACCAACGCAACGCAAGGCGACGCGGTGGTGTGCATCGTATTTGGCTTGGGTGGCGGCACCGGAAGCGGCATGGCGCTCGACCTGGCGCGCCATCTGTCGACTGGGTTGTTCGGGCGGCGTGTGCTGGTGATGGGCATCGGCATCGCGCCCTGCGAAGGCGACACGCCGGTGCATCGGGGTGGTCAGGTATTTGCCGCATTGAACGAGCTTGATGGCTTGTGCAACGAGGATCAAAACCGGGGCATGGTTCAGGCGTGCGGTGAGCTATACAAAAATCCGTTTACTGCGGGGTTTCTCATGGTGCCGCAGCAACCGGCGTTTGCACGGGCAGGTGACCTTGCGCTGACACACCGACATGTCGACCGCGAGATTGCGGCACTGCTCACGGCCCGGCACGGCGCCAACCTTTGGGAAGTGTTGCGCTTGTTGAACTGGGTCGCGGCGCCGTCGACCCAGCACTCGGCCGCACGCACGCCGTGGGGCGCCAAGTGGATGCATGTGCTTGGCTTCGCCGATGCCAGTCATTCCCCTGCCGAAGGCGCACGGCAACTGCTGGACCAGTTGGGAATTCTGCCGGGCTACGCACCCGAATTCATCGAGGTGCGGGTAGCGGAGAAGAATGCTGAAGCCACCGGATGGGCCACCGCTTTGGATCTTGCATTTGCACCCGAGGCGGCGGCTAGTTTGGCCGAGGGAGGACTCGACGGGTCGGTGCAATTCGTTTTGCCACGCGTAGGCAAGTCCGATCTGAGCATCTTTTTCGAAGTCCGCGATGCCTATGACGACTTGTCTTCGGCCCAGCGTATCTCGGCCCATGCGCTGCTGTTGGAACGTGGCGTCGTGCTGTGCGAGCCATCGACGCGGATCGACGGCATGGCGGGTGCTGGACTCGGCGGGGGCGGCGGCTGGGTTGCGATTCCGTTCGAAGAGATGCGCGGCCCCGCACGAAGTCAGCCGGGAGTTGCCCTACCCGAAATGGAGATTCGTCATGCCGCTTGATTGGTCTGCCGTGAAGAAGAAATACGGCCAAGGATTCCTGGTTCCAACGTGTGCAGGCGGCAAGTTTCTGAAAGTGTCCGGCGTTGACGACGTCGCGATCTACATCGAATCGCCGATCTGGCGTGCAGCACTGCATAGATCCAACCTCGAAAAAGGCGTGGCGCTGATCGACGACGGGACGATATCGCGCGATCCAGGATTGTTTGTCGAGGACTACATGCTGTATGTCGCCAACGAGCGTGCGACATCGGTCGCGCACATTTTGCGCGACCTGGAATTTCTGGACAGAACCGAGACTTTCTCTATTCGTTGCTGAACGCCATAGGGCGCAGCAGCAATTGAGGACACAGGGTGACCGTACCGCATTGAACCCTGCATCGCAACCGGGAAACCGGATTTCTTACTTGGCATTTTTCACCTAGCAATCGGAGTTAAAGCAATGTCTGCATCTATGTATCACAGTTCGACTGGCGTTCAGTCCCCGCACTGCCTTCATGCCATTGGCATTGGCCGCACCGGCATGGCCTACATCGAGGCGCTGTTGCGCACCGGCGAGATCGAGGATCTGCTGGTGGACCCGCGCGCTACGTTTGCGGCGATGGTCGTCGACATCGGCGAGCAGGACATGGGTATCGTCACCGACTACGCTGCTGCCTTCAGGAAGCGTCTGGAGTCGCGCGGCATTCCGGCAGAACGCTTTCAGTTCCAGTCGATCGCACTGCCGGTGCCCGACAAGGCGGAGTTCTTCGAAGGCATGAACCGCACGCGCGAGTTCCTCAAACTGGAATATCCGCGCTATTACTGGAATCCGAATTTCGAGTCTTACGTTCCGCACAAGTACGAATTGCCTCAAGCCGGGGAGCACTTCCCACGCGCTGTCGCAAAGGGTATCTATGCCAACGCCTACTACGCCGGCGAGCGTCCAATGGACCAGGCATTGCGCAAGTTCGTAGACCATATCGAGGCTGCAGGGCTGCCTTCCATGGTGATGGTGTGCTTCGGTATGGCCGGTGGGGTCGGTAGCGGCATGGTGGTTGATTTGGCTCGTCATCTGTCGAACGTCAAGCTCGGCCGGCGTATTCCGGTGATCGGGGTCGGCCAGCTCAGCCATGGTGGTGACCCAGAGCACTATCAGAACAACGCGACGCAGTACACCACGCTCAACGATCTCGATTGCATGCTCGACGATGACAAGAACGCAGGCGTCACCGCCGTCTGGGGTGACCTGTATCGCAGCCCGTTCACTGGCGGCTTCTTTGTAGTGAATCCCGAGCAGAGTTGGCAACGGTTGACTGCCTACACCACTACGGGCGAAAAGGAAATCCGACACGGCTTCAAGCAGATGGTGACCAATCGGTTCGTGGCCGATTCGTTCATGCGCTTCGCGGTGCTCGACAGTGGGCGGGTGCTGTTCCGTGCCATGCGGCCAGCAGGCTTCACCGGTGCACCGCACGAAACACTGTCAGGCAAGTCGCGCAACTGGACACTCTTCAATGTCGCCAAACTGACGCACCCTGGTGTTCAGGTCCTTCCGGGCGAAGCCGGTTCGAAGTGGGACTCGGTAATGGCGCAATGGATCGAGTTTCTGCCCAAGTACGACGGCCTTCGCGCGGAGTTCGAGACGGACTATGCTGAAGTCCACATCCACGCTTCGCGTGACATGGGCGTCGAAAAGCTGCACAAAGCGTTCAAGGACGAGGTCACCAAGAGCTATCTGATGGACTCGGAGTCGACCATCCAGATGTACAACCACGAGTTCTTCGACACGCTCACCGCGTACGCCAACATCATTACCCCCGGTGTAGCCAAGACCGACCTCGAGGCATTCTGGGCCAGCCAAAAGAACTACGACCGGCTCGATTGGGAAACCAAGCTCAACGAACATGCCTGGCTGATTGACATCGGACCGATGCTGTCGGAGCCGGCTATTCGTTTCGAGGGCATGGCCGGTGAGTGCATTTGGGGTTGTGCCTGCTGGGTGGTGGTGCCTTACGACCAGTTGCGCGGCGACAAGCTGCCGCCGCCGAACCGCAAGGTGATCATGGAAGAGGGCATTGCGATGATGACCAAGACGGTTGTGAAAACACCGGGTGGCGATGCAGTCATGAAGCAGCCGACTGAAAAGGCGATCAAGAAGCTTATCGACGCACACGCTTGAGCCGGCGCTGCATAAGCTTCCAAGTGGCTTGAACGAGGCGGGTCGTCACAGCGGCGTCCCGCCTCACGCCAGATCGATTCCTCTCGCTTCGCGCCATCGCAAATTTTGACAACCTCCGGACCGCCCGACATGAATCTGCAAACCGCACTCACCCGAAAAATTCCGGTCACAGTCATCACCGGTTACTTGGGGTCGGGCAAGACGACCCTGCTGAACCACATCCTGAAAGGCCAGCATGGGCGCAAGGTAGCCGTGATCGTGAACGAGTTCGGCGAAGTTGGCATTGACGGTCAGTTAATCGTGCAGGAGAGCGACGAGCAGTTGATCGAGTTCAACAATGGCTGCTTGTGTTGTACCGTCCGAGGTGACCTGATCGAGACCATCAGCCGTCTGCAGGAGCGAAATGGCGAACTCGACGCCATCCTGATCGAAACCACCGGGCTGGCCGACCCGGCGCCCGTGGCTTCGACCTTTTTTATTTCCGAGGAGATTCGGGCCTCGACGCGGCTCGACTCGTTCGTGACCGTAGTGGATGCGGTAAACCTCGAAAAGAACCTCGAGCAAAGCATCGAGGCGCAGGAGCAGGTGGCCTTCGCCGACATCGTGCTGGTCAACAAGACCGACTTGGCCTCCGAAGAAGCTGTGACGCGCATTGAACGTCGGGTGCGCAGCTTGAATCCGCTGGCAAAGATTCATCGCAGCCAACAGGGCGTCGTCGATCTGGCCTTGATCCTGAACTCGAACGCCTTCCAGCTGGATGCAAAGCTGCAGGTCGACCCCGAATTTCTGGGCGACCACGAACACGAGCACGACCCGGCAATTGCCTCATTCGTTCTACGTGAGTCGCGTCCGATCGACATGAACCGCTTCATGTCCTGGATCACACCTTTGCTGCAAGAGCAGGGCGATCAGGTGTTGCGCACAAAGGGGGTGTTCAACGCCCACAGTTTCAACGAGCGCGTCGTGTTCCAGAGCGTGCGGATGCTGACCACCATGAGTCGTTTCAGTGCGTGGGAGCCCGGAGAGATGCGCCGGAGTGAGTACGTGGTGATTGGTCGTGACCTGGACGCCGCGTTATTCGCTGCCGGCTTTGCCTCGTGCATTGCCGTCTGACGGCGACGCTCCTTTCCTAAGGTAACGCAGATCAAGGAGTTTTCGATGAATGCAGAAATGCTTTCCGTGTCGGGGCTGGTACTGATGTTCGTGCTTGGCTTGCGTCATGGACTGGACCCGGACCACATCGCATGCATTGACGGCCTGACTTGGCGCGCCTTGAGTCATGACCACCAGCACGCACATTGGATCGGAACGTTGTTCGCGATCGGACATGGCTTGCTCGTGACGGCGATTGCCGTTGGCGTCAGCAAGCTCACGCACACGCTCTCGGTGCCGGACGCCGTCGTCCTGATCTTCGGCTGGATACCGACGTTGCTGCTGTTGCTCGTCGGCACCTTAAACCTGCGTTTGTTGTTGCGGCGCGATCCGGCGTATGCACCGACCGGATGGAAGCTCAAGCTGATTCCCGAGCGCTTGCGCAACCACTCCAGCCCATGGGCCGTGATTGCCATCGGCGTGCTGTTCGCGACGGTGTTCGACACAGCGACCCAGGCCTCGGCGTGGGGCTACGTGGCCAGCAACAAGGGTGGCGGCCTGCTGGCTGCGTCAGTTGCCGGTCTGATTTTTACGGCAGGCATGGTCATCACAGACACGCTCGACGGGCGCCTCATTTGTCGAATCGGCCGCAGTGCCGATGGGCAGGCGGCTGGCCGGCGTTTCAGGCGGGCGCTGGGATGGCTCATCGTAGCCATCTCTTATGGCGTGGCGCTTTACAACATCCTCAAGGAGTTCATTCCTGCGATCGAGCTTGACGATGTGGCGTTTTCGCTGACCGGCTTTGCGCTCATCGTATTGATGCTGCTGATCTGGGTTGGGCGCTCACGGAGTCGTCGGCGCGACCACGTCGTTGCCGCAGGCCCCATAACGCCATCTGCACCGTAGCGCAACCTGCGTGCTGAGCCACTAACCCCACAGACAGGAAAATCCCGTGAAACCCAGTGATGTCGTCGACCTCTTGCGGCGCACCGGTTATGTCGTCGCTGTTGTGTCGGCTTCGGTCGCCAAGGCGCAGGCTCCGGCCGAACTTGCGCCCGTGACCGTAACCAGTCGTTCCGCCGATCTGGTTGGCGTGGCCGACTCCGCGACCGAGGGCACGATCACGGCGAAACAGCTGGCCACGCGACCCCTGCTGCGGCCGGCCGAAGTGCTGGAGTCGGTACCCGGACTCACTGTCACCCAGCATTCAGGCGACGGCAAGGCCAACCAGTATTTCCTGCGCGGCTTCAACCTTGACCATGGCAGCGACTTTGCGAGCTACGTCAACAGCATGCCGATCAACAACGTGTCGCACGCCCACGGACAGGGCTACATGGATTTGAATTTCCTGATGCCTGAGCTGATCGACACCGTTCGTTATCGCAAGGGCACTTATGGCGTTGATGATGGCGATTTCGCCGTCACCGGCTCGGCGCGCATCGACTATGTACGCAGCCTGCCTGCACCGTTCGTTGACGTCAGCTTTGGGCAGCACCAGTACCGCCGCTCGCTGGTTGCGGGCAGTACCACGTTTGGCGATGGCCTGACCCTACTTGGCGCCATTGAATTAGGCGGCGCCAATGGCCCATGGGACCAGCCGGAGCACCTGCACAAGACAAACGGGTTGCTGCGGTTGTCCTCAGGCACGGCCGACAACGGATTCGCGATCACGGCGATGAGCTATGCGGCGAACTGGACCGCGACCGAACACGTGCCCGAGCGCGCAATCACGAACGGGGAGATCGGCCGTTACGGCACGCTGGCCCCGGCAGACGGTGGTCGCACCTTCCGCAACAGTCTGTCGGGCGAATGGGCCGCCAGCAATCAGGGCGGCAGCACACGTGCCAGCGTCTATGCCGTTAGCTACGGTCTGAACCTTTACTCGTCGCCGTCGGGAGTGCAGGAACCAGAGCACGAACAGGAAGATCGTCGCCACATTTTCGGCGGTGCCGTCTCCCACAGTTGGGCACTGGGTTCTTCATGGCCCGATACAGATGCCATCGTGGGCTTGCAACTTCGGCAGGATCGTCTTCCGCAGGTTGGCTTGTTCGACACGGTGAACCGGGTGCGCACTGACACTGTTCGCGAAGACAAGCTCGACGAAACCGCCATTGGCCTTTACGGCGAACTCCGCACTCAGTGGGTGCCGTGGTTTCGCAGCACCGTCGGCGCGCGCTTCGACGAGGTTAGGGGTCATACCAGGTCGCTTGGCGGTGCGTTGAACATGGAAAACGGCGGCTCGGCGCGCGCCTCGCAAGTGAGTCCAAAACTGTCGCTGGCCTTTGGCCCGTTTGCGGGAACCGAGTTTTATATCAACTGGGGCGCGGGATTTCACAGCAACGATCTTCGAGGCGCAACGTCGATCGAGAACCCCCGCGACGGCAGCCAGAACAACCGGTTACCACTGCTGGCCAAGGCTAGAAGTGAAGAGCTCGGTATGCGCTTTACCCCGCTGCCCGATTGGAATGCTGCGCTTTCGTTGTGGAGGACGAATCTGGATTCCGAATTGGTCTTCATCGGAGACGAGGGCGCGACAGAGCCCAGGGGCGCGTCCCGGCGTTATGGCATCGAGCTTTCAAACGACATTGCCGTCAACGACTGGCTGCATGTGGACGCTGACGTAGCAGTTTCACGCGCACGCTTCGCACAGGCTACAAATGGTGGCACATACGTGCCCAACGCTATTCCGTTGTCTTCTTCGATTGGCGTGTCCGCTGATTCCAAGGGCCAATGGTTTGGCGGGCTTCGGTTGCGCTATATAGGGTCGTATCCGCTGGAAGAAACCGGCGTTCAGAAATCTACCGCATTCCTCACGGCCAATCTCAAGATCGGATACCGAGTCAGTCCTAAAGTGCAGGTTTCGCTGGACATATTGAACTTGCTCGGCAGCAAAGCCAACGACATCGAGTATTGGGGCACGTCGTGCACGCGGCGTGAAGGGGCCGGTTGCAATGGCGGTGAAGGGTTCGAGGGTCGGCTGCTGCATCCGCTTGAACCGCGAACAATTCGTGTCAGCATGCGGGCGAGCTTCTGATGGGAGCGAGCCGATGAGCAAGCAGCCTTTCAAACCAGTGATCGTCGACTACCGCCGTCACTTGCTGATATGCATTGGCCGCAATTGCGTCGCCGATGGCATGACGGCCGAAGAATTAGAGAAGGTCGCGGCGAAGCTGAAGCTCTCCGGCGCACTTGCGCCAGGTCCAAATTGTGTGAAGGCTACCCGGGTCGATTGCCTGGGCGCTTGTCGCAGCGGACCAGTCGTGTGTGTGCAACCGGATGGTGTGTGGTACTACGCTGTCACACCGGATGCCATGGATCGCATCATTGAAGACCACCTCGGGCACGGTCGCGTAGTGGAAGACTTGGTCTTTCATCGCGGGCCAAGCCCCGATGCCGAGATGACGGTTCTGTCGAGTTAGGGCAACGCTGGGCGGCTCGCTACTGCAACTTGCAATGCGCCGCGGGCAGTGCCAGATTGGGGCTTGCTTCTGGCCCGTTGGCAACCAGAGCTGGCTAAGCCACAGCCCCGATCGCCCGCTTCAACAGATCGAGCCCCAGATCGATCTCCCTGTCACTCACCGTCAACGGCGGGGCGATGCGAAAGACACCACCCATGCCGGGCAACTGCACGATGTTCATGCTCAGGCCCAGCTTCATGCACTCACGCGTGATGGCGACGCCCAGGTCGGGGGCGGATTCTTTGCCGGCTCGGCTCTTGACGATCTCGATGCCCAGCAGCAGGCCGCGTCCGCGCACATCGCCGATGCAGTCGACGCTTTCCTGCAGCGCGCGCAATCCGCTCTCCAGGCGTTGACCGGCAACGCATGCGCGTTCGACCAGTCGGTCTCGCTGCACCACTTCCAACACCTTGAGGCCGACCGCAGCCGGGAGCGGGTCGGATACATGGGTCGTATAGAAAAGAAAGCCGCGCGCGTGGCACTCGTCTTCGATCGCCTCCGATGTCATCACTGCCGCCAGTGGCAAGCCGGCGCCGAGCGTCTTCGACAAAGTCAGGATGTCCGGCACCACGCCGTCGCGCTCGAAGGCGAACATCGTTCCGGTTCGGCCCACGCCGGTTTGCGCTTCGTCCAGGATCAGCAGCATGCCGCGCTCGCTGCACTTCTTCTTCAATGCTGCGAGGTAGCCGAGCGGCAGGTCGATAAGGCCACCTGAACTCAAGATCGGCTCGGCGATAAAGGCTGCGAGGTTGCCGCTCGATTGCCGGTCGATCAGGTCGAAGGCGTAGTCGAGTTCGGCTTGCCAGTCGAACTTGCCATCGCGCTCGAAGCGCAGGCGATACGGATACGGCGCAGGGATGGCGTACGAACCCACCGCGGCCGGCCCGTAGCCCTTGCGACCCGCGCTGTAGGTGGCCGATGCGGCGCCGCTGGTCATGCCGTGCCACGACTGCGCAAAACTCACGATCTCGAACTTGCCGGTGTAGAGCTTGGCCATCTTGATGGCGGCCTCGTTGGCTTCTGCGCCGGTGGTCAGCAGCATGACGCGGTCGAGTCCGGGCGGCGTGATGGCGGCAAGTTGGGTCGCAAGTTCCACTACGGGCCGGCTGAGCATGCCGCTGAACAGATGGTCGAGGTTGCGTGCGTGCTCGGCCACGACAGCGGCGACTTCAGGGTGCCCGTGGCCCAGCAGCGAACTCATCTGGCCCGACGTGAAGTCCAGGATCGCGCGGCCGTCCGCGTCATACACGAAGCTGCCTTGCGCCCGCTCGATGATCATCGGTTCAAAGGCGCCGCCGTAGCGGATCAGGTGCCGACGCGCGGCTTGCCAGAAATCGGGGTCGTCGTTGCGGGACATCGGGTGCTCCAGGTGAATTGGTGACCCAGCGTACGAACCCGCCAACCTCAAGGAAAGCTAATATTTCTGAATGCAGCTATCAGCCCCACTTATTTCATGAGACGCCAACTCGACTTCGATCTACTGCGCACCTTCGTGGCCATCGCAGAGACGCGCACATTGGGGCGTGCTGCCAACAAGATCGGCCGCACGCAGGCTGCAGTGAGCATGCAGGTGAAAAAGCTCGAAGAGATGCTGGCCCAGCCGTTGCTCAATCGCACTGGCCGCGGCGTGGTGCTTACATTGCATGGCGAACGGCTGCTCGGCCACGCGCGAACCATCCTGCGGCAGCACGATGCCGCGGTCGCGGACATCTCGGGCACGGGGCTTGTAGGCACACTGCGCTTCGGTTGCCCCGACGACTACGCTGCGGCGTTTTTGCCGGACATCTTGCGCAGCTTTGCAGGCCAGCATCCTCAGGTATTCGTCGAGGTGATCTGCGCGCCGACGCCCAGGCTGCTGGAACAGCTTGCGAAGCACGCACTCGATCTGGCGCTTGTCTCCACCACCGACACCAACACCGAGTCAAACGGCACAACGTCGATCATGCGTCGCGAGCCTCTCGTATGGGTCGGCAGCCGGCATGATCTCGCCGCGACGCACGAGCCTTTGAAACTCGCGCTCTCCGACCCGGACACGCTCGATCACCGTGCGGCCGTCGAGCGTTTGGACGCGACACATCGCCCGTACCGCGTGGCCTACGCCAGCGGCAGCATGTCCGGCTTGCTCGCCGTGGTGCGCTCCGGCCAGGCCATCGCGGTGCTGACGCAATCGGCGGTGCCCCCGGATCTGCAGATCCTCGCACCGGGCGACCTGTTGCCGAGCTTGCCGACCGTCGGGCTGACGGTGAAATTCGACCTGCTGCGGCCACCGCCGTTGGTGGTGCAATTCGCCGAGCACCTGGAGAAGATCGTGCCGACGTTTTGAAGCTGAATCGCCCCAGCTTTTGAGAAGGCTGAACACTCTGAGAGGATTGAGCCATGATCGTATCGTTCAGCCAAGGAATGAGTTGCAGGGATATTGTCGTCTTCCTGCTTCAGCCGCTCATCGTCGGACGATTCGAATTTGATTCACGCACCATTGGAACCTGATGCCCCGCTTCTTTCATTTATTCGCCGCCAGCGTCCTGTTGCTCCAAGTTCAGGTTCATGCAGAAGACCGGCTGCCGACCATTCCTCCGGCAGCCTACACGCCCGAGCAGGCCCAGGCTGCCGCTGATTTCGAAGTGGCACGCAAGGGCCCGGTTTTCGGACCCTTCGAGCCCCTGATGCACAGCCCGCAGGTCATGACACTCTCGCGATCGATGGGTGATTACTTGCGCTACAAATCGGCGATCGGCAACACGATGAGCGAACTGGTCATCCTCATCATCGCCCGCGAGTGGACACAGGACTTCGAGTGGTGGTATCACTATCCGTTGGCCCTGAAGTCCGGCATCTCCAAAGAGGTCGCGGATGCTATTGCAGAAGGACGTCGTCCTGTCGGCATGAGTTCGGACGAAGACATGATTTACAGCTATACCACCGAGCTGGCAAAGAACAAGCAAGTGTCCGATGTCACATTCGAGCGGGTCAAAACCCGCTTTGGAACCAAAGGTGTGGTGGATCTGACCGGGATCGCCGGCTACTACACATTACTGGCAATGCAACTGAATTCAGCGCAATACAAGCTTCCAAAGGGCCAGGTAGGGCTCAGGAGACTGCCGCAATAGCGGTTCTGTCGTGGCAATGCGAGTTGCGGCAATAAGATGAAGGTTCACATAGCTGATCCCGGCGCCGAAGAACTGCTCGTTTTCAATTACCGTGATTTCGTCACGGCGTTTCGCGGGTGCGTCGAAGCGTGGTAACGATGCTTTTCATGGACTGTGAGGGCATGGCGCCAGCTCCACAGTCCAGCACGGGGCGCGAGGCTCCGAGCCAGGGTCTCAGGGTGAGGGCTACTGCTTCTATCCGACCGTTAGCGCATCGCCCGTCGGTTCAGGCGCCGCATGGGTGCCGAGCGAGGCGCCGCTGACGGGGATAAGCAGGGTCAGAATCACACCGACGACACCCAGCGCCGCCAGCACGTAGAAGATGGAATTCAGCGCAAATCCAGCGCCGATAAGCAGACCTCCGAGCATTGGGCCGCCGACGCCACCGAGCCGGCCAAAGCCTGCGCACCATGCGACGCCTGCGCCGCGCACGTTGGTCCGGTAGTAGTTAGCAACGAAGCCGTAGATCAGAGTTTGCGTACCGCTTGTTCCCAGCCCGACAATGGCGACGATCAGCAACAAGGCCGCCAGCGGGAAGCCCAGTGTCAGCAAGATCAGCGCGATGGTGCCGGTGGCGAAACAGGTCGCAACGACCGGCTTTGGACCGAAGCGGTCCGCCGCGCCCGAGGCGAGCAGGGCGCCGAGCAGTGCGCCGCCATTGAGCACTAGGAGAAACGACAACGAACCCTTGGCATTGAAGCCGGCGCGAAGCATGAGTTCTGGCAACCAGGTGTTGAGCGAATACACCAGCACCAGGCCGGTGGCACTCATCAGGCCGAGCACGATGGTGGGGAAAAGGTAGTGGCCGCCGAAGAGGCCAGCAAAGCCCGCCTTGCCTTCGTCGGCAATTCCGTGCTGCCCGGCCAGCTCGACCACCTCGCTTGGGAGCTCGACACCAGTTTTCTCGGAAAGGACCCGAGCCTCAGCCATCCTGCCGCGCGAAGCCAGCCAGGCGACGGATTCGGGCATCTTGAAGTACGCCAGAGGCAGCAGGGTGAACAGCGGCAAGGCACCAATGTTGAACATGCCGCGCCAGCCAATGTGCTGCAGCAGCAGGATGGCGAGGAGGGCGGCGAGCAGGCTACCCAGAGGGATGCCGCCATAGACAATGGCATTGCACAGGTTCTTCCTCCCTTTGGGCGCGTACTCGGACACGAGCGCGCCTGTCGTCGCAACGAGTGCGCCGACACCCAGGCCGGTGGCGAAGCGCAGCCAGCCAAAGGCGGCCGACGTTGTCGACAAGGCCGTCAGTGCCATCCCCACGGAAAACCAGGCATAGGCGAACAGCATCACCTTGCGCCGCCCGACAATGTCGCCCACGCTGCCCGCCAGCAGCGCGCCAACCAGCACGCCGAACAGGGCATAGCTGCCAAGCACGCCGGCAATCGCCGGGGTCACGGTGCCGATGTGCGATGCATCGCGCAGGAACGTCGAGACCACCGTGCCGTAGACGACGAGGTCATAGCCGTCGAAGACGAGCCCCACGGTCGCCAGCGACACCACCCAGAGCACCGTGCGCAGACGCCGGGCTTGCTGCGCGGCGTCAGAGCCGGATGTCGTTGACGATGTTGTTGTTCTGGTTGTGGTGGTCATGTTCGTGTTTCCTTGGCGTGATGGCGGACCAGCAGAAAGCGGTCGAAGAATTCAGCGAGATCAGCGTGAGCATCCAGCGGCAACACGTTCGAAACGTACTGGTCGGGACGCACCACGATCATGGCGCCGTGCTCGCGGTCGATGCCCCGGAGTTCGAAGATATTTGAACCGGCGCTGGGGTCGGCGCAAAAGGTCTTCTCGTAGTCGATGAGGCCGAAGCACCCTTTGCGCGGCAGTAAAAGCGCGGGCAGCTCGTCCACCCGGAGGTCGAGGTGCCTCTGCTGGAAGATGGCGCGAAAGTCGATGACACTGTCGATGTCCGATCCTGCTGGCGTGAAGCGGCCCACTGGCGAATCAGGAGATTCCGCCAGGAAAGCGGCTAGGTCGCGCAGCCGCGCGCCGATTGCATCGGCGAACGCGTAGACACGCCAGGCGCCGTCGGCACGCGCGGCATGGCCAAGCTGCATCGGCTTCGCGTCGGCAAGCCTCACGACGGGCGCTGAATGGAAGCGCATGCCGATCGTGAAGCCTTTGGCCAGAGCCTGGTGGGTCGCGTCGGCTGTCAGTACGGTCGTCGGTGCGTAGTGCGTCGCGACGCCGGCGGTGTACCGACCCGACTTCACGAAGTAAGCCTGGAGTTCCTGCGGGTCGACACCGCCAAGTTCGGGATGGTCTGGGTCTTGCGGTGCCGATCCCATGATCTTCGACCACTCCTTGTCGAAGTCGATAAGGCCCTGCGCGATTGCCTGGCGCTCGACAGAGTAGGTGCGCAGCAGCTCCGGCGCGGCGCGGCCATCGAGAACCGAGGCGAGCTTCCAGCCGAGGTTGAACGCGTCCTGCATCGAGACGTTCATGCCTTGGCCAGCCTTCGCGCTGTGCGTGTGGCAGGCGTCGCCCGCAATGAAGACACGCGGAAGGCGAGAGGCGAGCTGATCGACGGGTACGTCGTCGAAGCGGTCCGTGACGCGCTGCCCGACCTGGTACACGGCGAACCACACCACGCTTTTGACGTCCAGCGTGTACGGGTGCAGCACGCGCCGCGCGGTCTCGATGACCTGCTCCTGGGTGACGGAGCGGAACGCGTCGCGCCTGGCCGGGTCGATTTCGCCGAGGTCGACATAGAGCCGCACCATATAGCCGCCCTCGCGCGGAATGAGCAGGATGTTGCCGTCGTCCGCCGACTGGATGGCGGCCTTGAGCCGGATGTCCGGAAAGTCGGTGACCGCCAGCATGTCGACAACGCCCCAAGCATGATTGGCAAAGTCCCCGCGGGGCACCGCACCGATCGCATCGCGTACCTTGCTGTGCGCACCGTCGCAGCCGACGACATATTTGGCACGCACGGTGTTTTGCCGCCCCGTGGCGACGTCACGCAACGTCACCACCACAGGATGCTCGCCTTCGGGTTCGACCTGGAGTCCGACGAAGTCGAGTCCGTAGTCCGGTACGAGCCGCGAGGGCGACATGCGCATGTAGTCGAGCAGGTACTGCTGCAGTCGTGCCTGGTTGACGATGAGGTGCGGAAACTCCGACAGGCCATCCTCGGTGTCCTGGACGCGCCCGGTACGTTCGATGCGTGTGCGGTCATGCTTCGATGGGCGCCAGAACACGGTCTCATTGACCCAATACGCTTCACGCATGAGCCTCTGGCCCAGACCGAACGCCTCGAACATTTCGACCGTGCGGCAGGCGATGCCGTCGGCCTGTCCAACCTGTAGCGCAGCGGGGCGACGTTCGATCAACCGCGTGGTGATCTTCGGGAAGGTCGACAGCTGGGCAGCCAACAAGGCACCAGCCGGGCCACTGCCGATCACAAGGACGTCGACCGTGTCCGGAAACGCCTTCCCGGCGACGTCGGGATCGTCGGGCGCGTAACCATTCAGATAGAACTGCACGGAGTGTCCATTGCATTCATTGGAATTCTTTTTCTCACATGAAAAGCATACTGATCGTCAGTATACTGATTGTTAGTGTAGTGATAAAATCAGTTGTAGACATCAGGGTTCACCCTCGACCAACCAGGACGACATGAAAGCGAAAGCAAGCACCTCGACCCTTGATCTTGAAACCTTGCCAGGTCACTACATCCGGCGGCTGCAACAGATTGCGGTGTCGGTCTTCCTGCAGGAGACTGAGCCGCATGGCCTGACGCCGGTCCAGTACTCCGCTTTGCAGGGAATCGCAAACAGTCCCGGCATCGACCAGCGGACACTGGCGAGGACCATCGGGTTCGACACTTCGACAATTGCCAGCGTCATTGACCGGCTTGAATCCCGCGTGCTGGTTCTTCGCAGTGCCTCGCCGACAGACAAACGGGTGCGTCTGCTCACCCTGACCGACGAGGGCCGGGAGGTGCTCGTCGCGGTGGTTCCCTCGATGTTGCGGGCGCAAGTGCGCATGCTCGAGCCGCTGCCCAAGGCCGATCGCAAGGAGTTCATGCGCATGCTGCGCGTGCTGGTGTCGACCAACAATGACAGGAGCCGAGCACCTGGCGGGGCGCCGGCACAAGGTCTTTAACAATGAAGACGGCGGAGCCCTGTTGCGAAGTGTGGGGTGGAGTGCAGGCGCCTCGGCAGCGCATCGACATCCGCAGCCACTGAGACGGGCGATCGCAGGGCACGCATCTCAACCTGCGCCCACAGCAATCACTGTTGACCTCTTTTTCAGTCAAACGATTCAGCATGACGTCAGCTGCGGCCGTCTGAGCGAGGGATGGCGCACCTTTATACGGTGACCGTGTACGACTTCACGCGCTTTCCCGGCTTGAGCCGTCACACTTAGGGTATGCGATCGGAAATCGGGATCAAACAGGCTGGGTCGGTTGCCTTGCGTTGGCTCGGCTTCCTCAAAGTTCGCCTGCTGCTGGGCGGCATGGTTGTCATGGTGATGAGCGTGACGCTCATCACGCTGGTCTTCCTGCAAAGCGCGGAGACCCATACGTTGTCAGCTGAGCGCCGACGCGAAATCGATGAAGCCGCCAGCACGGCATCTCGCCTGTCTGGTCACGTGGTTGCCCTTCAACGCGCGCTCGGGTCCGCGTCGAGCCGGCTGGAACGGCTGGCGTTGGACGATACCGAAGCGCTGCACCGCTTTGCCTTGAGCCAGTCCGTACTCCAGCAGTTGTTCTCCAATGTCTTCGTGGCAGCACCGGATGGCAGCGTTCGGATTTCGATGGATGCGACCGGCACCAGCCGACCCACAGTCAATCTCTCGCAGCGCCCTTACTTTCAGCAAACTCTGATGCAGGTTCGAAGCGTGATTTCGCACGCACTTCCGGGCAAGCTCAGCGGCGCGCCGGTGATTGTCTTTGCGCAACCCGTGCGCGATGAACAGGGGGTTTTCGCTGTGCTCGGTGGCGCGATGCGCCTGGACAACCGTGACCTGCTGGAGGGGTTGGTGGACTCTCAGAGCGAGGACGCCACGGCGATGGTGGTGGTGACCGACGCGCTGGGGCAGATCCTGGCACACCCCAATCGCGCGCGGCTGTTGCAGCCTCTGTCCGAGGAACCCCGCCTGGCCGTTGCCTTTGCTTCATGGCAAGCCAAGGGTGCGCCCGTGGAGCCGACCGGACTGGCGCTGGATCAACCGCATGAGGTCGTCAGCGCAGCGGGCGTGCCGGGCCCTGATTGGATGATCTGGCGGGTGCGAAGCGAAGCGGATCTGCTGGCGCC
Organism: Variovorax sp. LG9.2; assembly: GCF_035018885.1. Taxonomy (NCBI): domain Bacteria; kingdom Pseudomonadati; phylum Pseudomonadota; class Betaproteobacteria; order Burkholderiales; family Comamonadaceae; genus Variovorax; species Variovorax sp. LG9.2. The sequence goes on from NZ_JASJXB010000022.1 coordinate 17,547, forward strand.
CCTCCACGCCGCCCGTGTCCGGGCGCTGTCTACCGCCGCCGCACTGGTGCTGGTTCTCCTGCCGCTGGTGCTGGGCACCCTGTGGTGGCTGCTCAGGCCGCTGGCTCTTTTGGAGGATCGTGCGCGGCACATGTTCGACGCAGCCTATCCGCCGGAGACCGGATGGCCGCGGGCCAGCGGCGAGATTGCCAATCTGAGCAAGGTCCTTCGGCGAGTGGGGATCGACCGGACACGGCTGGAGCGCGAGAAGGCGCGGACCATGGGTCAGCTCACCTCGGTCATGTCGGCGGCGCCCATGGGCATCGCCTTTGCGCAGGGCCTGAAGTTCGAGTTGCTGAACAAGGAGTTCTGCCGGCTCTTTGCGGGCACGGAACATGACCTGCTGGTCGAGGACCTGGCCGCTCGTTTCTGGGCACACGCGGACTTCGAGGCATTCCTGATCCAGCAGGATGCAGCTTTCGTTTCGGGGGAGGCCTATGGGGGCGAGTGGCAGATGCGCCGGCGTGACGGCAGCAGTTTCTGGGCGGCATTGCGATGCAGTCCGGTGGATATTCGCAACACATCGCGTGGCACGGTCTGGACGTTCAGTGATGTCGAAGAGTTGCGCGCTTCGCGTGAGCTCCTGGAGTGGGCGGCAACACATGATCCCCTGACCGGACTGGCCAACCGCAAAGCATTTGAATCGCGCGCAAGTCGCTTGATAGACACCTTTCAATCGTCCCAGCCGGCGTCCATGGTGTTCATCGATCTGGACCGCTTCAAACCTGTAAATGACACCGCTGGGCATCTGATGGGTGACCTGATGCTGCTGACGGTGGCGAAGGCCATATCCGGTCAGGTGCGTTGCGGCGATCTGGTCGCGCGCATCGGAGGAGATGAGTTCGCGCTGCTGCTGGACGGGTGCTCGCATGAAGACGCTCTGCGCATCGCAGAGGCCGTGCGCGGGGCAGTTCGCGACGTTCGGCTGCCATGGGGACAGGGCGTCCTGCAAGTGGGCGCGAGTCTGGGCATTGCCGAACTGAATGCAACGCACCAATCGCTTGCGGGATGGATGGATGCTGCCGACGCAGCCTGCTACGCGGCCAAGGCATCGGGGCGTGATGCGGTGCGTTTTGCGACGGGCACGTCGCACTGAAGGTCGCGGCATTGATGGGCGCGATCGGAGGTTGATGAGGCAACGACGTCGTCGCGCAAGAGTTGGCCAAGGGCGCAACCATCAAATGCGGTACTTCGAGGTGTTTGCTTTCGCCTTGCGCCAGTGGCGCTGCGTCGCTTGAGCGCGCGACCACGATTCGATCATCAGCCTTCCGGACCGGCACCGCTGAACGTGTGCAAATTCAGAGACGGGTCGACTACGCAAACTCGTCATCACAGCGCGAGCCTGGCGGTGCACTAAAAGAACTTTGATTTCGACCGCCGGCCGTCTTAGCCAAGGTCAGCAAGCCGCGAGCCCGCTTGAAAGCGATTGCGCTGATATGCGAATGTCAAGGCGCCAACCCGCGGTCGGGCCGCAGTGAAAGAACAGCCTCATCCCCGAAAGAGTCGAAGCACTTGGGCACGCAGCCAGACGTTGGCCGCATCCTGGTGAAAGCGCCGGTGCCAGAACTGATGGACTTCGACAACGGGGGCTTTAAACGGTGGATCGACGATGCGAATGTTGGCGTGCTGTGCACAAATATTCGCAAGGTCGCGTGGGACCGTGGCGATCAGATCGGAGGATTCGATGATCGGCAGCAAACTCATGAAATGCGAGAGGCCCACCAAGACCCGGCGTTTCAGATTTCGGCGACTCAGAAATTGATCGAGCAAATGCTCGCGCCCATCTGGACTCACCACCGCATGGGACGCAGCAAGGTAAGTTTTCAAAGAGATCTTTTCGCCAACGAGGGGATGGTCGCCACGCACGATGCACACATAGTCATTGCGAAATAGCTTTTGCAAGAAGAAGCCAGCCTTTTGTAAGTCCGGCAAATAGCCGATTGCCAGCTCTGCGGCTCCCACTTCCAATGCCGCGGCGGCTGCCTGTCTTGGCATGGAGAGCGTGCGCACATCGCAATGGGGCGCCTCTTGCACCAAGCAGGCAAGGATCTTCGGCAGGAAATGGACCTCGGCGATGTCTGGCGTCACCAGCGTAAAGACCTTGCTGTCCTTGCGGGGCTCGAAGGATGGCGCTGGCAGGATCTCAGCCTTTACGGTGTCGATCACCCGGCGCACAGCTCCTTCCAATTCGGCGGCGCGCGATGTCGGTTGCATGCCTGAGCCCGTTCGCACAAACAGCGCATCGTTGAACAGGATGCGAAGGCGAGCCAGCGCGGCGCTCATCGCTGGCTGGCTCAGTCCAATGGCCTCCGCTGACTGCGTGACGCTGCGGTGCTCCAACATGGAATGAAAAGCAACCAGCAGGTTGAGATCGACTCGTCGAATATCCATGGCGTGGATTGTATGTATACGCAAAATCCGCTTTGTCGATATCAAGCGAATCCCTAGACTCTGGCGCAACAAAGCCCTGGCGAAGAACACACACGGGCGTAGGAGACAAAAATGAGCAGACTGGTTTGTCAGGCGCCACGTGGCTGAGAACGCCCATCGCTATCGCTGCGCGTGTGGCATCGATGTGCACGCACATGTGGTGCCCGAGCGCCTTCCCGCGTATATCGGCAACAAGCTTCCGGCTCAGTGGCCGTCGACCGCTGCAGCGCCGGATGCCGGAGGCCTGTGTCACCGGCACGTGATGATTGCAGGAAAAAATTACCGCACGATCTCGGAAAAATGCTGGAGCGTGACGCGTCGGCTTTCTGATCTGCCAGACATGGGTTTGTCGCATCAAGCGATTTCGCCGATGCCTGAGCTCTTGTCTTACTGGATGGAAGCCGCTGATGCGCATCAGCTTGTGCGGTTTCTCAATGAGCAGATCGCGATGATGGTGGCGGAAGGCGGCGGTGCGCTGATCGGAATGGGTGCGGTGCCGTTGCAAAGCATCGACCTTGCCATTGCCGAACTGAGGTATGTCACCGAAACGCTGGGCTTCGCTGGCGTGGAAATCGGTAGCAACGTCAACGGCACGCCAATCGGCGACGCGCGTTTCGACCCCTTTTTCGAAGCGTGCGAGGCTCTGGACGCGGCTGTTTTTGTGCATGCGCTCAAGCCCACCGGGATGGACAGACTCGTCGGCCCTGCACCCCTGCAACAGGTGCTGGCGTACCCCTCCGATGTAGGGCTTGCCGCCGCTTCCGTGATCACCGGCAATCTGTTGACACGCCATCCGAAACTGCGCATCGCTTTCAGCCACGGCGGCGGAACGCTTGCGCTGCTTCTACCGCGCCTGCAGAAGGGATGGGGCGTATTCCCCGCCCTTCAAGAGCAAGTGCCACAGTCGCCTGTCGAACAAGCAAGGCGGCTTTTCTTCGACACGGTCGTGTTCGATCCACCCACGCTGGCGCATCTCGTCGCGACCTTCGGCGGCACCCAGCTCATGGTCGGGACCGACTATCCATTCAATTTCCATGAACGCGCGCCCATCGCGCAGATCGATGCCACCGGTCTGTCTGCGGCCGTACGCGAACAGTTGACGAGCGGCAATGCGCGGCGCTTCCTGAGTCGAGCATTTCCGGTGGCTGCCGGTGCAAAGGAATCGCCATGAGTTCGCCTTGGATCGCCGGGTTGCGCAGCGTTGCGCTCAATGTGCCGGACCTCGCGCGTGCCGAAGATTTCTACACCCGCGTGTGGAACCTGGACGTGGTCGCACGCACCGCAGGCGCGATTTACCTGCGTGGAACCGGTGCAGACCATCACTTGCTTTCCCTGCACCTCGGCGGCGAAGCCTGTGAAATCCGCCATGTGACCTTGCGTGCTCGTGATCGATCGGCATTGCAGGCCGTGGCTGAGGCATCGCTGCGGGCAGGTGGCAGTATTCACACGCCTCTTGCGTCTAATTCCGAACCTGGTAAGGGAGAGGTCGTCACGGTGCGCGATCCTCACGGCCGTCTTTTACAGGTGGTTCATGGGGATGAAACGCACCGGGACGCATACGCAGCCAGGGACCGGCCCCTGCGCCTTGCGCATGTTGTGCTCAACAGCCATGACGTCGCGGCAACGCAAGACTTCTTCGAGCAGGCATTGGGATTTCGGTTGGCCGATCGCACGCGGATCATGGCATTTCTCAATTGCAATGCCGATCACCACAGCGTCGCTCTGGGTGATACCGACAACGACGCACTCAACCACATCGCCTTCGTCATGCCCGATCTCGAATCGGTGATGCGCGGCGGTGGCCGAATGCGCGATGCAGGCCACGAAATCGAGTGGGGACCAGGCCGCCACGGGCCTGGCGACAACGCCTTCAACTATTTCATCGGTCCGTTCGGCGAGGTCATCGAGTACACGGCCGACGTTCAACAGATCGACGACAGCTACAAGGCCGGCGGGCCGGACGACTGGAAGTGGCCGGCTGGCCGCGTGGACCAGTGGGGTATCTCGCAACCGCCTTCGTCGCGCCTGAAAGACGCACAGCGGCAAGTCTTTTTCATTCCTTCCTGAGCTTTGGAGCATTCATGAAATTCACCACCTTTCTTCAGGGCGGACAGACGCGGCTTGGTCTCTTGGACGGAGACAGTGTCATCGACTTGCACGCCGCGCAGACACAGGTCCCGCCAAGTCTGCGTGCCGCGCTGGCACAGGGAGTTGATCTGGCTGCGGCTGCCGATGCGGCGCTGGCCTCGAACGCGCCACGACTGCCGATGTCGAGCCTGATGCTCGCGCCGTTGGTTCCGGAGCCGGGAAAGATCATCTGCCTGGGGCTGAACTATTTCGACCACGCAAAGGAGGGGGGCCGCGAAAAGCCGGAGTACCCGTGGTTCTTCTTTCGTGGCGCGACCTCGCTGCTTGCGCACGGCGCTGCGGGCATCGCGCCCAGGGTGTCGGTCAAGTTCGACTACGAAGCCGAAATGGCACTGGTGATCGGCCGCCGCGTGCCGCGCCATGTGTCCCAGGACGACGCGCCCGGGTACGTTTTCGGCTACACGTGTTTCAACGACATGTCTGTTCGTGATTATCAGAAACGCACGCCGCAATGGACCATCGGCAAGAACTTCGATGCTTCGGGTGGTTTTGGTCCCGTCTTGGTCACGGCCGACGAACTGCCATACGCCGCGACCGGCCTGAAGATTCAGGGTCGGCTGAACGGGGAGGTCATGCAGAGCGCGAACACGAGCGACATGATCTGGGGCGTGGCCGAGACCATCGCGCTGCTGAGCGACGTTCTTACGCTCGAGCCCGGTGATGTGATCGTGATGGGCACCCCCGCCGGCGTGGGCCAGGCGCGCACCCCGCCGGTCTGGATGAAGGCGGGCGACAGCTTCGAAGTCGAGATCGAGCGCATTGGCACGCTCGTCAATCCGATCCGCGCGGAGGACTGACGCGATGCGCTCTCAACCGCAACGCGACATGCTCTACGACGTCGCGGTGGTCGGCTTCGGCCCGTCCGGCGCCGTGGCTGCCGGATTGCTGACAGGCATGGGCCTGAACGTCTATGTATGCGACCGTCAGCGGGAGATCTACGACAAACCACGTGCGATCGCCATCGACCATGAAGTGCTGCGCGTGTTTCAACAATTGGGCGTGGTCGATAAAGTCTTGTGCCACGTCGAGCCGTTCACGCCCTCTGAATACTTCGGAGCCAACGGTCAGCTGATCAAGCGGCTCACGATGGTCGAGCCGCCATTCCCGCTCGGCTACACACCATCGAATGTGTTCACGCAACCACCCGTCGAGGCGCTGCTGCGCGAGCATGTTCAACAGTCCGTGCACGGTCACGTCGAGTTGGGGATGGCGCTGCTCGGCATCGAACAGAACGAAGAATGCGTTCGCCTGACGTTGCGTGACGACACAGGCGCGCAATCCGAGGTGCGATCCCGTTACGTCATCGGATGTGACGGCGCTTCCAGCACGGTACGCGATCTGGTTGGCATCCAGCTGGAGGATCTGGCGTTCGATGAGGCCTGGCTGGTGGTCGACGTGCTTGCCAACGCTGGAGGGCTCGCAAAGCTGCCTACGACAAGTGTTCAATATTGCGAGCCCGTCCGGCCATGCACCTTGGTGATCGGACCGGGCAATCACAGGCGGTGGGAGATCTCGCTGAACGAGGGCGAAGATCCGCGCAAGGTGACCGAGCCCGCAGAAACCTGGAAGCTGCTGGCGCGCTGGCTCGAACCGAGCGATGGCGAACTGTGGCGGCAGGCAAGCTACCGCTTTCATGCCCTGGTGGCCGAGCGGTGGCGCGAGGGACGCGTCTTCATTGCCGGCGACGCAGCGCACCAGCAGCCGCCTTTCCTCGGCCAGGGGATGTGCCAGGGTATCCGCGATGTTTCGAATCTCGCGTGGAAGCTGTCCAGCGTGATCAGGGGCGAGATGCGTGGTGCAGGGGCCGACGCTCTGCTCGACAGCTATGGCATCGAGCGCCAGCGGCACGTGCGCGATCTCACAGCACGGATCAAGGAGATCGGATCCGTGATCGGCGAACGCGACGAAGCGAAGGCGATCGAGCGGGATGCGCGGATGCTGGCCGAGTGCGGCGGCGTAGTGCGCGATACACCGCGTCAGGACGTCATTCCCCGACTCGAGGTCGGCCTTCTTTCGCCCGACCCGCATGCAGCGAACGGCACCATCTTCCCGCAGCCCTGGATTGCGCACGATGGGGACCGCGTTCGCTTTGACAGTGTGGCTGGCGACGGCTGGTGGCTTGTGCTGGCCAGCGACTTCGATGGCGGCCTGCCAGCGACTGCGGACTTTTCCCTGCCTGCGCTTTCTTTCATGCGCCTGGGTGAATCGTTGCAGGAGACAGAAGGCATCGCGGCGGCCTGGTTCCAGTGTCACAACTGCAAGGCAGCCCTGGTGCGTCCCGACCGCTATGTGTACGGGGTGGCTGCCGACCAAGTCGACCTGATCGCGATGCTGCAGACGCTGGCGTCTCGGCTGCAGTGGACCCCCCTTCCTCGAACTACAACGGAGACAAAAAGATGAACAGAAGAAATTTCCAGGTCGGCAGTCTGGCTGCCGTCGCTTTGGCTGCCTCTGGCTGGTGCCTTTCCGCCAGTGCGGAAGACAAATGGCCCACCAAGCCCATCAGGCTGGTTTTGTCGCAGCCGGCCGGGTCGGGGCCGGACAACATCGCGCGCATGTTGGGCGACGGACTGGCCCGCAGCCTGGGACAACCGGTCATCATCGAAAACAAACCCGGCGGCCAGAACATCATTGGCGCGCAGACCGTGACACGGGCGCCGGCCGATGGCTACACGCTGTACTTCGCAACAACCGCCGCGCTCGTCACGAACAGCTACCTCTTCAAGAGCCTGCCTTATGACCCACTGAAAGATTTCGATCCGATCGCCTTCGTAGCCAACAGCCCGTTTGCAATTCTGGTCAGAGCGGAGTCGCCCATCAAATCATTTCCGGACCTGCTTGCGCGCAGCGCGCGAGAGCCGGGCAAGGTGTCGATTGCCAACGAAGGGCCCCGCACCTTTGGCGGCATGATTGCGCGCCTGATCAACGCGCGCGGCAAGGCGCAGGCCAACCTGGTGGGCTACAGCTCGGTGAGTGTCGCGCTGACGGACATCGTTGGGGGCCATGCCGACGTGGCCGTTGCGGACCTGGCCTCCAGTTCTCAGTTCGTGCGGGAAGGTCGCATGCGACTGCTGGCAGTCACCTCTGCGAAGCGGATCGCCGGCTGGGACCAAGTGCCCACGGTGGCAGAGTTTCTCCCGGGCATCGACATGACTGGGTGGATGGCCATCGTCGCGCCGGCGGGCACGCCGACTGCCGTTGCGTCGCGTCTGAATGCCGAGGTCAACAAGTTGCTTTCGGATCCGGCGCTGGCCGAGCGGATGCTCACCGTCGGTCCTATCGCAACGCCAGGCGGCTCGCCGAAACAGTTCCAGGCCTATCTGCTGGAAGAGCACAAACGACTCGGTCAGGTGGTCGCAGAAATCGGCCTGCTCCCTGAATAACGCGGCACAAGCTTTTCGGTCACTACAACCCTCTTCAAATCTGTTGTCACTGCAGCCGTTCTTGTGTTGGCCCGCAGTGCACTTGCAGCACCTGCTGATGTTGCGCCCAGGGGGACCTTGAGCGCCGGCGCGCAACGCTGGCAAACTTGGCAGCCCCGAGCATCTGGCTCTTCACGATCTACCGTCCCGTTGCAATGACATCTCTGACACTCGTTCACGCCAATCAGATCATCGAGGCTGCCCTGTCGCATGCCCGGCAAATGGGCTACAAGCCCATGGGCATTGCTGTCCTGGACGAGGGGGGTAATTTGACCGCCTTCGCTCGCGAAGACGGCGCAAGCATGTTCCGGTTTGATGTGGCCCGGGCAAAGGCTTGGGGCTCGGTGGGAATGGGAAGTTCAAGCCGCGTGCTGCATGAACGTGCCAAAGGCAATCCGAACTTTTTCGTGGCGCTTGCCGCGACGGCCGACGGTCGCTTTTTGCCGCAGACCGGTGCCGTACTGATTCTGGATGCCAATGGCGCAACGCTGGGTGCCGTCGGCGCCAGTGGCGGGACCGGCGACGAGGATGAAAGTATCTGCATTGCGGGGGTGAAAGCCGCCGGGCTGCGAGTGGGCTGAGTGTCCGTGGGCGTCCGGTCCGCTACGCACTATGCGGCACTCGGACTCACGCGCGGCGCAGGCTTTTAATCTGCCGGGGAATACGGCTTCGGACACGCACCGCGATGCGCGCGTTGCTGCAGATGGCGTTGGCCAGTTCCTGCGTGGGCGCAGTCACTTTACCCGGGATGCCGACCTCGAGCGGAACCAGATCCTTCTCGGGTTCCAGCGCGCCCATCAGCACACCGGTTGCAAATGCGTGTCGACCAACTCGAAATCGTCGATCGATTCGTTTGTTGCGTGCAGCAGCCCGAACAGGTTCTTCGGATCGACCGGTTGCGGCACCAACTCGATGACTTCGCCCATGCCGAATTCAGTCGCGACTTCGCGCAGGTACTGCAACGCCGCGAAGTCCTCCAGTGCGAAGCCGACCGAGTCGAACACCGTCACTTCAGGCGTGCTGGCGCGCCCTGGGCGCTGGCCCGCCAGCACCCGCCAGAACTCGGTCACCGCGAAGTCCGCAGGCATCTGCTGGATCTCGCCTTCGATGCGCGACTGCGGCTCGAACTCGACGAACACCGATGCGTTGTCGAGCACGCGATGGTCGAGTTCCGTCTTGCCGGGGCAATCGCCACCGACGGCGTTGATGTGCATGCCCGGCTCGATCATGTCGGGCGTGAGGATGGCCGCGTTGGCCTTGTCTGCAGTGACCGTGGTCACGATGTCGGCGCCACGCACTGCGTCGGCTGTGCTGCCGCAGATGCGTACTTGAAGCCTCTGGCCCACGAGGTTGTTCGCGAGCCTGGCGCTGGCCGCAGCGTCGATGTCGAACAGCCGCAGCTCGCGAATACCGACTAGGTCGCGAAACGCGATCGCCTGGAACTCGCTTTGCGCGCCGTTGCCGATGAGCGCCATCACGCGGCTTTGCGGGCGGGCGAGTGCGCGTGCGGCGACGGTCGACATCGCGGCCGTGCGGATCGCGGTGGTGAGGGTCAGCTCCGAAAGCAGGCGCGGTGCGCCGGTCGCGACGTCAGCGAGCACGCCGAAGGCCATCACGGTTGGCAGGCCGTGGCGATGATTGGTCGGGTGCCCGTTCACGTACTTGAAGGCGAACTGCGAAGCGTCGGCGATGGGCATCAGCTCTATGACGCCGACATCCGAATAAGCTGCTACGCGTGCGCTCTTGTCGAAGTCGTTCCAGCGCAAGAATTCGCGCTCGATGCGGGCGGCGATACCTGCGATGCAGGCCGACAGACCCTTGCGCTGCACGAGCCGGATCATCTCGGGGGCGCTGAGGTAGAGGGTGGTGGGGTAGCGGCTGGAAGTCATGCTTCCAGTGTCTGGAAAGGACGAGTCAAGCGGAAGCGGAAGAGGTGTAGCGTTATGCGGCGTTCGCTGGCGAAGTGGCAGCACCGGCTGGCACTTGGGCAACTACACGCGTTGCGATTCGTAGACCAGCACCGCTGCAGCGAGGTCCTCGAGTGCTGTGCCCACAGACTTGAACACGGTTCGCTCCGATGCATTGCTCCGGCCCGATCTTTCGCCCGCCATCAGTTGCGCCAGCGTGGCCTTGACGTCGGTCGCCTCGAACACGCCGCGTTCTATCGGCCCCAGCAAGTCGCCGCTCTTTTGCAGCGCCTCTTCGGTGTCCACGAAGATGCTCGCGCCCATGAAACAGGCATCGTCGGCCTCGCGCATCGCCGGGGTGAAGCCGCCGATCAGATCCAGATGACTGCCGGCTGCGAGCCACTGGCCGAACACCACCGGCGACGTGGCCAGTGTGGCGCAACTCACGATATCGGCTTCGGCGGCGGATGCGGCGAGGTCGGTCGATACCGCCGCGTCCATGCCTTCACCGCAAAGCTCTTGAACCAGCGTCGTTGCTTGCAACGGCGACCGCGCCCAGACGCTGACGCGATCGATTGCACGCACCGCGCGATATGCTTCGGGAAGCAGGCGAGCGACCTTTCCCGCACCGACCACCAGCAGATGCCGTGCGTCATCACGCGCCAGCCAGGAGGCCGCGAGGGCGGAGGCGGCTGCCGTGCGCCGTGCGGTGATTGCATCGCCATCGATCAATGCCAGGGGCACGCCTGTCGTCGCGTCGTGCAGCAGGTAGCTGGAGTGAAGCCCGGCCAATCCAAGCGCTGCATTGCCCGCCGCGATGTTGACGATCTTGACGCCGTAGTAGCGCGCGTTCCATGCCGGCATGACCAGCGAAGTGACGCCCGACGGTCGCTCGGGTGCGATCGCCGCCACCTGGTGGACATGGCGCCGCGGTACCTCGCAGCCTGTGAGAAACATGCGACGTAACGCCACGATCAACGTGGGAAAGGGCAACGCCTGCTGCGTCGTCGGCGCATCGATGATCAACATGGCGTGCTTGCGTGCGGGCAGGGTGAGCGGTGGTGCTGAGCGTTCGGCATCTCGTGAATTCAACCACGGAGGCAAGACACCGAGATCGACATCGACAGCGCCTTCGACAGCGCCTTCGGCGCGAGCACTTGCAAGTGCAGGCCGCTTTCGGTCTGAGCGCTAGACTGTTTTGCCCATGCACTCCTTTTCGAGGCAAGCACCGATGATGAAACTCCCGTTGATTCCACTGGTCCTCGCGTTTGCCGCTGCGGCCGGTACGGTCGGCACCGCGAGCGCCGCCGGCAACTGTGATGCATTGCGCTCGCAGATCGAAGCCAAGATCGCAACGTCCGGCGTGGCCAATTTCGCCGTGACCATAGTGGACGCAGGCGCCGCTTCCGGCACACGCGGCAAGGTGGTGGGGAGTTGCGAGATGGGCGCCAAGTCGATCGTGTACCAGCAGATGGATGCGCCGTCCTCATCGACTATGAGCGGTTCGGCCAGCGCAACAGCCGGCACTCCCGCTGCGGTTCCGCGGGCCAAGAAAGATGTCATCCTGACGGAGTGCAAGGATGGCTCCGTCTCGGCCGGTGGCGACTGCAAGAAGTGAACGTCAAGTCGCGGCGGGACTTGCCGCGCTCCAAGACCCGCGGCACAGTCGCGGGTTCTAATTGCTCTGAAAACAAGGACACAAGAACACCATGCCGAAAGCCTATTGGGTAAGCACCTACCGCGCGGTCAAAGATTCCGACAAGCTGGCCGCCTATGCCAAGCTGGCCGGCCCCGCGCTCACCGCCAACGGCGCCCGCTTCCTGGCGCGCGGCGACCCGGCCAAGGTCTACGAACACGGCCTGATGACGCGCACCGTGCTGATCGAGTTCGACAGCGTCGCGCAGGCGATGGCTGCGCATGACAGTGCGGCCTATCAGGAGGCGCTGGCAGCACTGGGCGATGGCGCCGAGCGCGACATTCGGATCATCGAAGGCGTCTGAGTCACTTCGAGTCCCGCTCCCGTCATGCAGTTACTTGCTTTCGACGGCTCGATGACCGACTGATTGCCGCAGGGATAGGCAACGTGGGCGACCCGTGCCTTGTCGAAGCGCAGCACCATCCGCATCCATGCTGGGCATCGCGAGATCGACCAGCCAATCCCGACAGCGTCTATCGTCAACGCAGATAGAAAGCGCCATCGGGCTCACGCTCGCGGCCGTGAGCGCGCTGCAAAGTGCGCTGGTCTGAACGGCGCGCAGTCCGACAGCGTCGGGCGTCGCCTGAAGCTGAAAATCAGGGCGCGTCGCCCACCCGGGCGTCGAGCGTTGCAACCATCCTGCGGGACCAAAAAATCAGATGGCGCTTCGCGTTTTCATTGTCGAGGACAACCCTTTAATCAGGACCAACCTGATCGAAACACTGGTCGAGCTGGCCGCCATCGAGGTCGTCAGCTTTTCGAATGGGGCACTCGAATCCAATCGCTGGTTGCAGGCCAACCGCGACGCCTGGGATCTGGCTGTCGTCGATCTGTTTCTTGCAGAGGGCAACGGGCTCGCGGTTTTGGGCGCAATTCGCGAGCGCAGTCCGCTGCAGCGGGTGGTGGTGCTGAGCAATTACGCCACGCCGAATCTTCGTGCGCGTTGCGCGGCGCTCGGAGCCGATGCGGTGTTCGACAAGTCGACGGAACTCGACTCTTTTCTTGATTACGTGCGCATCGTCGAAAGCGGGGCGGCCTAGTTATTTCGGCTGCGTGCATACGGCGTGCGCGACGGCAGGTTCGTCAGTAAGCAAATGAGAGTACCCTCCCTTCAAATGTTAACTGCTCGTCACCCGCTCTCATTGCCCCGCAGGCGGGCACGTCGCTGCGGCTGCGGTCCGACTCACTTTTCCCGAGCGCTCTGTCCGGCGTCGTTAGAGGTGTCGTGACGCGGGTGGTGGTCGATCTCTCAACCATCGACCTGGACAACTGCGATCGCGAGCCGATCCATGTGCCGGGGCACATCCAGCCGCACGGGGCGCTCATTGCATTCGATCTGCGGGGCCGACTCACCCATGCGAGCCGCAATGCAGGCAATGTAATCACCAGCCTGCCGAAGCCTGGCCAGGGTTTGCCGATCACGTTTCCTGATTCCGAAGCCGCCTTCTGGGCTGCGATAACTGCCGCGCTGCGAGACGCCGAGACCGGACGGGAGAGCGCGCCGCTCATCATGGAATTGGCATCCGAAGAGCGCGTCTTCGACGTCGTGCTCCACACCTACGATGGCCGCGTGATCGTGGAGCTCGAACGGCGTGCGGCACGCGACCAGGATCTTGCCGCATTCGCATTGCTGGCCCATCGCAGCATGGGTCAGATGCGCAGTCGGCGCGACATCTCCACCATGCTTTCGGAAGCGGTCGAAACGGTGCGCAAGCTCACCGGCTTCGACCGCGTGATGGCCTATCGCTTTCATCAGGACGACAGCGGCGAGGTTGTGGAAGAAGTGCGCGTCCCGGCGCTCGAGCCGTTTCTGGGTCGCCGCTTTCCGGCCTCCGACATTCCAGTGCAGGCGCGCGCGCTGTACGTGCGCAATCCGCTGCGCTTGATTGCCGACGTGCACGACGAGCAGGTGCCCATCGATGCGCACGATCCGACCGATCGCGCCCTCGATCTGAGTTACTCGGTCTTGCGCAGCGTCTCGCCGATCCACATCGAGTACCTGAAGAACATTCAGGTCGGTGCCTCGATGAGCTTGTCTATCGTGGTGAATGGACGGCTTTGGGGCTTGATCGCCTGTCATCACGGCGTGGCACACCGCGTGCCGTATGCGGTGCGCATGACGTGCGATGTACTGTCGCACGTGCTGTCGTCCTCGGTGCAAAGCGCGGTCGAACGGCTGGCCGCCAAGCGACGGCTGGCTGCAGTCGAGGTTCGCAAAAATCTGACCGAACTCTTGCTTGGCAGCGACGACTTCGCGACCGCCTTTCCGGACATGACCGACGCGCTCGGCAGCGTGATGTCGTTTGACGCCACCTTGTGCAGCTATGGCGGACTGATGTCGTGCGACGCGCTGCCCAAGGAAAGCGCAGCCCAACTGCTGCACTGGCTCGACACCGCAGAGCAGGACCTGATCGCGCTGCACGAATCCGCCAAGCTGCCCGAAGCGCTGCGTCTGGCACTGCAACCGTTCTGCGGATTCATGGCGCTGTGCATCGACCGGGTGAACCGCGGCTGGATCGTTCTACTGCGACGCGAACAAATCGAAACCATCGTGTGGAGCGGCATTCCGGCCAAGCTCGAACGTATCGGCCCGCTCGGCGCACGTCTTACGCCACAAGGCTCGCTGGCTGAATGGCGGCAGACGGTCGAAGGCACTTCCGTGGCTTGGGACGACGCCGACCGCGTCATCGCGCACGACCTCATGGAGTCGCTGGCGCGCGCCGGTGCGGCACGCGCCGCGCGCATGGAAATGGCGCGGGCGCAATTGCTTGCGGTGCTCGGACACGACCTGCGTGATCCGCTGCAGACCATCAGCATGATGGGGTTGATGCTGGAACAGGGCAGTCCCGATCGGCACGCGGGCTATGGCAAACGCATCTCTACGTCCATCGGCCGCATGCAGCGGCTGATCGGTGAAGTGTTCGAGATGAGCCGCTTGCGGGCCGGACTGGGGCTCGGACTCAACTGCGTGCCGGGCGATGTGTCGGCGCTCGTTCGCGGCCTGGTCGAGGATGCGCATCTTGCGCATCCGGAGGTGGCGATAGTCACTGAGCTGCCGCCGTTCCTGCATGCCGATTTCGATGCCGATCGCATGTCGCAGGTGGTCAACAACCTGATCAGCAACGCGCGCAACCACGGCGTGGCTGGAGAGTCGATCTGGGTTCGTTTGGCCGACGAAGACACGATGGTGGTGCTCCGCGTCGCCAACATGGCGCCGCCGATCGAGGAGACGTCGATCAGCACGCTATTCGATCCGTTCAAGCCGCGCTCCATCGGCAACGTGCGGAACCCCGGCGGTCTCGGGCTGGGGCTGTACATCGCGAGCGAAATCGCGAAGGGGCATGGCGGCAAGCTGGAGTACAGCCACGACGGGACCCGCGTGACCTTCACCGTGTCGGTGCCCAAGCGGCGTTAGTCGTCGGCGGTAGCCGCCACGGTAGGCGCTAGGCCACGTCGACTTCGACCAGCGTGGGCCGGGCCCCGGACAGCGCTGCTCGCAGCACCTCGGCGAGCTGGCCGGCATCGCGTACCGTCACCGCATCGCATCCCTGACCCCTCGCCAGCGCGACGAAATCCATGCCGGGCAAGTCGGTTCCTTGTAGTGCTTCCCCGGGCTCGAAACCGAACACCGGCGCGAAGTCCTGCAAAGCGGCGTAGCGGCGGTTTTTCAGGATCACGAAGGTGATGGGCAGGTTCAGTTGTGCTGCGCTCCACAAGGCCTGGATCGAGTACATGCTGGAGCCGTCGCCGATCAGGCCGATCACCTTGCGCCCGCTGTTCGCCTGCGCCTCGGCCAGCGCCACGCCCACGGCGGCCGGCATGCTGTGGCCCAGCCCGCCGCTGACCATCGTGTAGAAGCCGCCGCTTTCCAGCATCGGCAGGTACGCGTGCATGACCGAACGCGCCGTGGGCGCTTCCTCGACCACGATGCTGTCGCGTGCACGGAGGCCGGCGAGGGTCTGCAGGACATAGGCGACGGACATCAGTTCGCCTTCCTGCGGTGGTGTCGCCAGCGGTCGGGCGGCACGTGGCGCGGGGAGGGCGCGTCGCGCGAGTTGCGGGGCGAGGGGGCGCTCAAGCAAGTCCTGTACGCCGAGCCGGATATTTCCAACCGCCGTGGTGCCGACCGGAGTCCATGCCGCCATCGTCGGGTCGTCGATCAACTGACCCAGCGTGGCGCCGGCGGGCACGTGCGGGCCGTGGCCTTCCACGTGATAGATGAAGGCAGGCGCACCGACCGCGAAGATGTAGTCGTGACCGCCGAGCAACTGCACGATCTTCTCGCGCATGGCGGGCAGAAAGCCGGCGAACAGGCGATGGTCTTCCGGGAAGCCGCAGCGGCCCGACATCGGCGCCACCCACACGCTGGCGTTATGCCGCTCGGCCAGCGCCACTACCGCATCCCAGGCCTGGCAGCGGTCGACCGCGGTGCCCACGACAAAAGCAGGGCGTCGGCTCGCGTCCAGTGCATCGCCGATGAGACCGAGCACCATCGGTTCGGGACGGGACTCGGTGCTCACCACGCGGGGCAACACCGGCTCGGTCAGGCAGTCCCAGTCATCGGCTGGAATCGATACCAGCACTGGACCGCGCGGCTCCTGCATGGCGATGTAGTACGCGCGGGCCATCGCCAGCGGCACGTCTTGGGCGCGCGCCGGTTCCACGCTCCACTTGACATAGGGCTTGGGCAGCTCGGTCGCCTGACCGGAGAAAAGGAAGGGGTCGAATGGCAGGATCGACCTTGCCTGCTGGCCGGCGGTGATCACCATCGGCGTCTGGTTTTTGTACGCGGTAAAGATGTTGCCCATCGCATGACCGACGCCGGCCGCCGAATGCAGGTTGACGAAGCTGGCGTTTCGCGTGGCCTGCGCATAACCATCGGCCATGGCCACGACCACGGCTTCCTGCAGGCCCAGCACGTAGCGAAAGTCTGAGGGGAAGTTGCGGAACAGGCCCAGCTCCGTAGAGCCCGGGTTACCGAACATCGTGGTCATGTGGAACGCGCGGAGCAAGTCCAGCACGGCGGTGCGGACGGTGACATGGGTGCTTGCGGCGGTTGCTGTGGCGGCGACAGCATCGGCTCCGTCATTCAGTGCGATGTCGGCTGCAGGGTTTTTTGTCATCGAAGTCTTCTGTGATCCAGGCTTGGTTTCGCCCGTATCTTGCCTCGTGTTCGGACCTTGCGGCGCGTCGGCACGGGCAGTGTCCCTCACGCGCGATTTCCCGCGTCTGCAAACCACAGGACCAGAAAGTCGCTCATCGTGGGTAGCACGACGCTCGGTTCAATGCGTTCCGATACCGTCGGCCGACGAAATCGGGTCGCCGCGGCACTCGCGCGCGCGGCTTCCCGGAAGCTAACGACTACCGACGGTCGCTCTTTCGCATGAACGACACGAGCAGCGCTGTCAGCACCGCACCGCCTGCCGCTGCGATCAAGGTCGCGCGCACGGGCTGGTCCATGATGTATTGCTCGCTTTGCTTGCGCGCGGTCGACAACTGATCCTTGATGTCGGCAACTTTTTTTCCGGCGGCGTTAACGGCGTCCTTCGCGTAGGCGCGGCCTGTTTCGATCGCATCCTTCCCGGTTTGCCTTGCATCGCGCACATAACTGCGGGCCGCGCTGGCTGCATCGTGGCCGAGCACCTTTGCGTCATCGGCGCTGTCCTGCAGAGAGTCCTTTACCGAACTCAGTGCGTCGTCACTGACAGCGCGGGAGGCTTGCGCAAAATTCTTTGCGGTGTCGAGCGCGTCGCCTGCAGTTCCACGAGCTTCATCGGCTAGTTGCGATGGGGATTTGACGTTGTCTGGATTCATGAAACACCTCTATTGAATGACAGGGAGACACCTTGTCGCCCGTGGATGTCAGTTTGGCGGCGAGACGACCTCACGACGTGTCGGCCCGCACGGGGTGGATCCGTAGGGCTTTGACCTATGGTTCGTCGAGCGCCGGCGACCAACATTCCGGCAAATGTGTGACGTAAAACGCGCTATGCGTACGCCCCGGCAGTCGGAGGAGAGGATTGGTGAGAAGAACGGCCTAGCATCGGGGCATGCAGATTCCTGACACCGATACGTCCGAATACGCCGCCCTGATAGAGATGGCCGCCACTGGAGGCCGTGCCCGGGATCCGCGCATTGCGCCTTTTGCAGCTGTGATGACACCACGCTTCTGGGGCCGTTCGCCGGAGCACTCGGCGGGAAAATCGCCGGCGCGAAACGACCGCCAGCAGGCGTTCTACCCGAACTGAATCACCGGTACGGCATCGGCAAACGCGGTGCGCCTCACTTGATCGCGACCTGCGGCACGCGCTGCAGCTTGTCGACGTCGTAGCCCTGGCTTCCGACGAATGCGGTCAGGCGCGCCAGGTCAGCTTCTGGGATCGTCGGCGTGCGCGCCATGATCCACACGTAGTCTCGCTTGTCGCGGGTGATCACCGTCTGGGTGTAATCCGGCGAAACGTAAGAGATTCGGTAGTCCGCCTTGATCGGCCACACGTACTGCTGGCCCCACACCGCGTTCGCTCCACCATCCATCACGAAGCCACGCGAGCCGTAGCTTTTGCGCGGCCCGTCTGGCGCATCGGCGTTGAAGCTGAAGGTGGTCGGAATGGTGCCGTCGGCATCGAGCCGGTAGCTGTCTTTGGCGTTGTGCGCGCCCTTTTCCAGGAATGTCGGAATGTTCGCGATGACATACCAGTCGCCCATGAACCGCGGCAAGTCCACCATGGGTGCCAGCGCGACAGGGCTTCGGCCCGCAGAAGGGGATGTGGCGCATGCGGCAAGCAGCGCGATCGCTGCGAGGGCCAGCGCGGCAACCGGGAGTGTGGTGCGGAGGGTCTTCGACGTGCGCAACTTCATGGAATTTCGAGGCCAAATATTTCGTTAAGCCGATCATTGCCGGAGCGGCGCAGACGCGTGAAGGCGCCCGCAGAAACCCTGCGTCAGACATGGCGCACATCGAGTCGGCACACGGTCGGATGGACTGCGTTGGAACGACAGCCCGGACACCACCGGTTGGCGCGCTGCTTCCGAGGCGCTCTTCGGCTCGAACAACGGTTGCGCCCCAGGGCGGCCGATCGGTTTTCAATCGACCGATTTGTCATAAGCAACCAAGAAATCAATCGTTCGTGTTTGCCGGGTGCAAACCTAAAGTAAGGGTCTCGTTTGAAGAACAAGACTCGCATGACCGCCATTGCTACAGTCCCATCAACTATGCCAACGGCAACATCGACCGATTCGGCGGCCGACTCGATCTCATCGCAAGCTTTCGAAGTCCGGCGCTTCGACGCACCTGTCGGCGCCGAGATCGTCGGGCTCGATATTTCCAAACCGATTGACGCGGTGGACTTTGCGCGCATCCATCGCGCGCACCTGGATCATCACGTGGTGGTGTTTCGCGACCAGAACGTTTCACCTGAAGCGCAAATCGAGTTCAGCCGCCGATTCGGCCCTCTCGAGATTCATGTGCTGCACCAGTTCCATCTGAAGAATCATCCCGAGATCCTGATCGTTTCGAACATCAAGGAAAACGACGAGCCGATCGGGCTTGGCGACGCCGGTGTGTACTGGCACTCCGACATTTCATACAAGCCGAAGCCGAGCCTGGGTTCGCTGTTGCATGCGCAGGAATTGCCAGCGGAAGGGGGAGACACGCTGTTCGCCGATCAACATCTGGCGTGGGAAGCATTGAGCCCGAAGCTCCAGCAAAAGGTCTTGCATTTGAAGGCCGAGCACAGCTACCTCGCCAAGTACGAAGACCTGCGTGCGAAGAATCCCTGGCGGCCGAAGCTGTCGCAGGCACAGATCGATCAGGTCGCACCTGCGGTGCAGCCGGTGGTTCGCACCCACCCCGAAACGGGCCGCAAGGCGCTGTTCGTAAGCGAGCATTTCACGACCCGCATCGTCGGCCTCCCGCAAGATGAAAGCGACGCACTGCTGGGCGAGCTGTTCGCTCACAGCGTGAAGCCCGAGTTCGTCTATCGCCACGCGTGGAAGCCGCACGACCTGGTGTTCTGGGACAACCGTTCGTTGATGCATCTGGCGGCTGGTACGGCGGGCAACCTTCGTCGGAAGCTCTATCGCACAACGGTCATTGGCGACACGCCAAGGTAGCTGCTCGCCCCCAGGTCGCTGCGCACTTCGTCTCGCGAGTTCGACGCCAAGGTCGAGTGGATCAAGCTGTCGGTTGGTGCGGCCATCAACGACGCCTTGCTGTCAGGCAACAAGGACCGGACCAAGGGCAAGCAAAACGTGAAGCGCATGGCGTCGCTAGGCCACTTTCCGTACTACCTGGTGCGCAACAACACTGCGATCAAGACCATCGCAGATTTCACCGACAAGGACCGCATCGCATTGCCGGCCGCGACGTTCGAGCGGCTGACCGTTCGGCGCTGGGGTCAGCAGCGTTGAGTCGTCGGAGAAAGCTCAGGACGCGATCGGGCGATGAGCCACGTCAGCAACACGGTGTTCCACGCGGTTGACTTCGACTGTGATGTGAACCAGCTCTTCATGGACGCGCAGCTGCTGCTTAAAAAAGTCTGGCTCGACAGCCGCCGTCGTCGCGAGCGAGACGATGCAGGCGTACTTGCCTTTGCCGACGCGCCAGACATGCAGGTCGCACAACGTCGCCTTGACCGGACTGGCATCGATCACCTCCCGAATCTCCTGCACCACAGGCGCGTTCATTTCTGCATCCAGCAGTACCCGACCTGAATCGCGCATCAGCCCGTAGGCCCACACTGCCACCAGCCCGGCACCGACAATTCCCATGACGGGGTCGAGCCACGCTGCGCCCCACAACTTGCCGCCGAACAGCGCGACGATGGCCAGCACGGACGTCACGGCATCGGCCACCACATGCACGTAGGCGGAGCGAAGGTTCAGGTCCTGGTGATGCGCATGACCATGGGCGTCGTCGTGACCGTGACCGTGGTGTTCGTGCTGATGACCGCCGCGTAGCAGCCACGCGCAAGCGAGGTTGACCAGCAAGCCGATCACGCCGATCGCGATGGCTTCGTCGTAATGGATCGTGGTCGGCGAGGCCAGCCGCTCGACCGATTGGTAGAGCATCAGCGCCGCGACCAGCGTCAGCAGGATCGCGCTGCTGAAGCCGCCGAGCACTTCGATTTTCCAGGTGCCGAAAGCGAAGCGACTGTCGCCAGAAAAGCGTCGGGCTGCTGCATATGCGATGACCGACAAACCCAACGCCAGCGTATGCGAGCTCATGTGCCATCCATCTGCCAGCAGGGCCATGGAGTTGAAGGTCCAGCCGCCTGCGATTTCGACCACCATCATCACGGCGGTCAAAACGACTACCCACTTGGTCAGGCGTTCGGCGAGTGGATTGCCTTCGTCGAAAGCGTGGGAGTGCTGCCAGCTCAAAGGTGACTGGGCGGCGTCGTCTGTTTGCATTCACATACTCTACCCCAGTATTCGTTCGGTGCCTTTTACAATGCACCATGGCACACACGATCACCGACAAAAAGCCCTTGCTCGCACGCGTCAGGCGCATCAAAGGCCAGGCAGAGGCACTGGAGCGCGCACTTGAAGCCGGCACCGAATGCATGGCGGTGCTGCAGCAGATCGCGGCGATCCGCGGGGCGGTGAAAGGCCTTATGTCGCAAGTGCTCGAAGGGCATCTCCGCGAGCACATAGGGCCAGGGAGCGACGCATCGCATGACCGTATGGAAGACGTCGAGGCCATCGTCTCCGTGCTTCGTTCCTACATGAAATGACAGTCGAGGTGAGGTCGAGGGAACCGCACATGAACGCCGACGTGGCAACGCTGTATATGGGGATACGCTGGGACGCCTGCTCGGCTACTAATCAGTCAATCAATCGAGTTGCGCAATAGCCCGGGCAAAGTAGGCACGGTGCGCACCGGAAAGCAATGTGAAGGCATCGCGATCGCCCGCTGTCGGAAAGACGCCGACCAAGCATTGACCAACTTCAACCGGGTCGCCGTGTGCTGGCCGATAGACATCGCCCGTATACCGGGCATACCGGCCTTCCACCAACTCGCAGCGCGACGCTCTGAGCATTGCGGCGTGTGCTCGATCGAGGTGGTGGCCGACGAAGATCGCGACGTGTTCGTAAATGTCGGTCTTCAGTGAGCCAGAGCGGCAATCGGCCTGGATCTTGTCGTCCACCGACAGGAATTGAAGGGTCAGCACCATTGTTCAATGATGCTTTTTACCTGGCTTTCGTGGTGCCCGTTCGTCGGCTCAAGACGTCCTCAAAGAAGATGATGCGCTGGTGCTGTTTCGCTGTTAAGCGACGTAAGCGACTCACCAATCGCTGCTGGAATCGCCGCCGCCGCCGCCACCGCCACTGTCCCATGAGCCGGCATCGGAAATTCCGAAGTCGGAGCCGCCCATGTCTGCATTGGTATCCGGTCCGAGATTGTTGTCGAAAGCAGGCTGATCGCGACGTTTTTCGGCTATGTCGTCAGACCTGTCGCGTTGGCTGAAGTGCCGCACGGCTTGCTCGACTGCGACCGCGCCCAAGCCAACGGCGGCGCCCGTCATCAACGCGCCACCCAGGCCGGAAGTTGCCGATGGCGCGGCGGGCGCCGGTGGGGCATAGGGGTAATTGGGTTGTGCCGTCGATCCCGGTGCGTAGCCAACCGGAACGCCGCCATACGAAGGATTCGGGTAGCCCGTTTGCGCAGTGACCGGCGCACTGCCCGGCGCACCGGGTGCACCGCTTGCACCAGGCCTTGCACCCGAAATTCGCTTGAACATGAAGAAGCCTGCCGCGATCAGCAGCACCACGATGCCTGTCTTGGCCGGTGCGCCGAGACCGGACGACGCGACGCTCTGTGATTCGACCACCTTTGTGGACGCGGGCCGCGCTGCGGACGCTGGTCCATCGATCCGCTGGAGTAAGCCTGCAACCGCTTCTGGCTTGGCAAAAGGCAGGCCTGGCGCCAGCGCCTCGGCCCTGGCGTAGGCTGTCTTCGCCGCCCCGAGCTTGCCTTCTTTGGCGAGCAGTTCCGCGTGTACGAAATGAGCTTTGGCGCTGCCCGGATGCGCCGTTAGCACCGTGGCGATCATGCTGTCGGCTTCGGAGAGTTTTCCGCTCTCCGCCGCCTTGTAGATCTCGTCGATGGAAGGCTCACGAGCGCGGGTCGCGGCGGTTTCGGCCTGTGCCAGCGCAAGAACCGGAACGGTCAGCGCGAGCGCCAGAGCGAGATGACTGAGATGAATGACCAGACGTTTGAACATGGGAGCCTCTTTCCTTCCGAAATTGTCCAAGCGACTAAATCACGCGTGGCTTAGGGCACGCTTAAAGAAAAGAGTCCTGGCAGGCTGGGCGCCGAGGTCTTACCGATGTCTCGCCGCGGACCTTCAGCGTTTGCTGCTCGCGATAGAGCGGAGCCAGTCGTCGTGATCTGTCGACAGGAAAATGCCGACGGCCGCAATCGCTGCAATGACGATCGCCGATATGGCGATGTCCCAGTGGCCGCCCTTCGGCTTGCGTGCGTCAATCAGGCGGCCTGCCAGCAGCAAGACGATCGCGCCTGTGCCAAGCAGCAACATCAGGAGCAGAGCGTTTTTCATGGTCCGTAAATGTACGCGGGGTTGCTGTCGACGAACCACCCCGCTCGTGGAGGACAAAAAAAGGCCCGCGCGAGGCGGGCCTTTGGAAGTGTGGCCCTTGAAACCACCTTGGAGAACCAAGCCCCGAGCGTAGTCACGCGGCTGCAACACGCCAAGTCGGTCAAAGGTACACGTTGTCGTACTTTTTCGGAACTAGTTGGCAAAAGTGGCGGAACTTTTGCTGTGCCCTTCACTTTGTCAGTTGCTTGGTCATTCGAGCAGCAGCTTCATTCCGGGGTCGCCTTTTTGCATCGCCCGCTGGTACGCCGGGCGGGCCGCCACGCGTTGCAGATAGGCGCGCACATTGGGGTACGGCGCGAGATCGAACGGGAAGAAGTAACGCATGGTGGTCAACGAGAAAACCATCATGATGTCCGCGGCGGTCAGGCTCTCGCCGGCCAGAAAAGGGGTCTTGCCGAGCCGCATTTCCATCATCGTGAAAGCATCGAGCAGTCGACTCCGGATGCGCGCGGCGATCGGGTTGTCTACGGGCAGGTTCAGTCGACTCATCACCATGTTGCGGCCCATCGCAGGCTGGAAATTGCCGTTTGCGTAGTGCCACCAGAAAACATATTGCGCGTAGTCGGGGTGCGTGGGCGCGAGCATCAAGCGCCCGCCGCCATGTTTGCCGATGATGTATTCCATGATGGCGCCCGATTCCGCGAGGACGATTTCGCCGTCTTCGATGACGGGTGCCGTGCCCATGGGATGTAGCGCCACGAGCGAGGGCGGGGCAAGGCCGGTGACTGGGTCACGGACGTGGTGTACGAGGTCGTAGTCGAGGCCGAGTTCTTCGCAGAGCCAGAGAATGCGCTCCGACTGAGATTTGCCGAGGTGATGGATGGTGAGCACAGTTGATTTTCAGGAGGGTTGGAGATGCTCGATCTTGCCCCGACACCGCCCGCGCACGCGGTCGGAACATCCTGGTGTGCTTGCGGGGATGCGTTTGCCCACGCCGACGCAAGTGATTCGGTGGCTGCCATACAGTGAGGCATGAGTCGATTTTTGTTGTTCTACGCAGTAACTGCTTTCTGCGTGGGTGCTGTGAACGAAGCGTCCGCGCAAGCGACCCGCGGCGCGCCCGCCGGTACGACCGCGCAGTGTGCCGATGGCACCTTCAGCTCCGACCCGAGGCGGCCATGCGTCGGACGCAAAGGTGTGCAGTCGCAGGGTGGGGCGGGCTCGACGCCTGTGCAGCCGCAGGTGGCCCCGGCATTTCCGCCCAGCACGCCGCCGCCCTCCAGTTCGCGAGCCCAGGGCTCTTCGATCCAGGGCCTGCCTGCGGGGACCACCCAAATGAACTCGCCGACTCGACGCTAACGCCGACGTTGATCAGCCCCGTGCCGCCGACACCCGTACCAGCGTCGCGGCCCTCGATCCGGTCATGCGACAGAACTCGTCGCGCTCCATGTCCGATGGAAAGCAGTAGACAGTGCAGCGACCGATGACCGCGTGGGACGTGGGCGCATCGGGTGCGGTCCGCCTGAGTTCGCCGTCCCATCGCTGCCAGCCGTCGGAGGCCTGCTCCGCAAAGGTCTGTGCGGAGTCTCCAGCAAGCTGGGTCAAGGCTGCGTAGGGATGACACACCGTGTCGAGAGCGCGCAACTCGCAAACGGCAGTGAGTCGCTTGTCTGACGTCTGAAAATGAAGGTCGGCGCGGCTGCGAGGCATGCTTCAGCTTAACGCTGCACGGACACGCTCGAACGGATCTGCCACGACCACATCGAGAACGTGCGGCGCCATGCCAACCAGCGCGGTGTATCTGGGTATCAGGAGGATCCTAAAACCATCCTCACCTCAGTCAACCATGTGTTGTGTCATCCCGTCTCCGGCCAAGATTCTGAAGTGGGGCGACATCGTCAACATCGATGTCGCTTATCTCCCTTGCAGATACGGCGCTGGATTCGTGGCAACGCCATCCTTCCGGACTTCGAAATGCAGCTTGACGCGGTCGGTACCCGTACTGCCCATGTCGCCGATCTTCTGGCCTTGCTTGACTTGTTCGTCTTCACGCACAAGCACGCGATCCAGATGCGCATAGGCCGTGATCAGCTTGGCGTTGTGCTTGATGATAATCATCGTGCCGTATGACCGCAGCGAATTGCTGACCAGCATGACGCGCCCCGATGCAGCCGCGATAACCGGATCACCGCGGCTGCCGTCGATGTCGATGCCCTTGTTGCGCACCCCGTCATAGCCTGCAATCGTGTTGCCCGCCGCGGGGCGCACGAAGCTGCTGTTGCCTGTTGCCGGCGAGGCTTGTTCCGACGGTCCCGGCTTTGCGGGCGCCTGCCGAGGTCCGCTCTGTTTGCTTGCGGCGCTCTTGACGCTCGCTGGCTGATCCTTCGCGCAACCTGCCAACACGATCGCACTCACTGCGGCAACCAAGACGAATGCTGCGCGCACCCAAATTCTCTGCACCATATGTCTCTGACTTCCCTGACTTTTTTCCAATCGCTCATGCTACATGGCGCTCTCTGACGGGCCGAAGACGCCTGAGAATCCCCGCATGCCTCACGCCGTCTCCCGCTTGCGCGCCGCGCGCCTGGCCCGCAGTGCCAAACCCTTCCTCGCCCGTGGTGGTTTCAAGCGTGAGCGTTGCACGGGTTGCCGTCTCGTTACCAGCCACTGCATGTGCGCATTGCGTCCGTCCGTCGTCACGCGTGCAGGCGTGTGCCTGCTCATGGCCGATATCGAGCCGCTCAAGCCGAGCAACACGGGCTGGTTGATCGCCGATGTGGTGGTCGACACCTTCGCATTCGGATGGTCGCGCACTGAAACCGACCCCGAACTTCTGGCCTTGCTGAGCGACCCGCAGTGGCAACCCTACGTCGTGTTCCCAGGCCAGTACGCAGCGCCGGAGCGGGTGGTGCATGCAGTGGCGCCGTCCAGCGCCGCCGACGGTGAACCGGTCAAGCGCCCGCTGTTCATCCTGCTCGATGGCACCTGGGCCGAGGCACGCAAGATGTTTGGGAAAAGCCGGTACCTCGACCCATTGCCCGTGCTCAGTCTGCAGCCCGATCGGGTACCGCACTACAAGCTGCGCCGCTCCGGCCGCGACGATCATTTCTGCACCAGCGAAGTGGCTGCGCTCTGCATGAATCTGGCGGGAGAGCACATTGCGCAGCGAACGCTGGACGCGTACCTCGCGGTCTTCACGCACCACTATCTTCAGGCGAAGAATCAGTTGCCTGTCGCGTGGGATGGGGTCGCGCATCTGCGGTTGCGCGAGGCGTCTGTTGGCCAGCCAATATGCGTTGAACTTCCGGTTCAAGCCGGATAGCCGTCGTACGTCCATCAATGTGGCCGGCAGCAGGGCCCGTTGCGTTCCTTCAGCATTAATAAGAGAAGCCGACCTTCGTCAAAATTGCTGAACGGCCAGTTGCCGACGCAAGCGAAGGGCGGCTTCAGGCTCGCGTCCAGGCGTCGCAAAGAGGTAAGTGCTGCTGACAGGCGCTGTTGACGGCGGATACACAGGTATTGCGGGAGCGCCGGAGCGCCAGCACGAGGGGTCGCCTTCCTTGGAGCTCTTTAGTTGAGGGCGCCTATCGGGGTTATCGTTCGGCGTCGGCCACCACGCGCTGAAACACCTTACAAGGCTCCAGAGGCCATCCAGGATGACGACAGACGAAGATCCGTCGGAGACGATCAACACCACGCGACTGCCTGCAGGCATTTGGGCGCTCGGTTTCGTCAGCCTCTTGGCTGACATCTCTTCGGAAATGGTGCACAGCCTGCTGCCGTTATTCATGGTGTCTGCACTTGGTGCAAGTGCCTTCATGGTCGGCTTGGTGGAGGGCGTGGGCGAGGCGACAGCCTTGATGGTGAAGGTCTTTTCGGGCGTGCTTTGCGACTACTTCGGCCGGCGCAAGCCTTTCGCCATTGCCGGCTACGCGTTGGGCGCTTGTTCTAAGCCTTTATTTGCGATAGCCCAGACCACAGGCATGGTCCTGACGGCGCGACTAGTGGACCGGGTTGGCAAGGGGGTGCGAGGCGCCCCGCGAGATGCCTTGGTCGCCGATATCGCGCCGCCACAACTTCGAGGCGCGGCCTTCGGCCTGCGCCAATCACTCGATACGGTCGGTGCATTCATCGGGCCCCTTGTAGCAGTGGGGCTGATGATCGCCTGGTCAAACGACTTCCGGGCGGTGTTCTGGGTCGCCGTCATACCTGCGATAGCGTCCGTCGCATTGCTGGGCGTCGGCGTCCGGGAGCCTGCGCGTGAAGCCGGCTTGAAACGGACGAATCCTCTGCGTCGAGACAACCTGCGCCAGCTCGACCGCGCTTACTGGTGGGTCGTTGCAGTGGGCGCAGTCTTCACTCTTGCCCGCTTTAGCGAGGCATTTCTGGTCCTACGGGCGCAACAGAGCGGGATCCGGATGGCCTGGGTGCCGCTCGTCATGGTTGTGATGAGCCTGGTCTACTCGCTATCGGCCTATCCGTTCGGCAAGCTCTCCGACCGTATGAGCCACCGAGCGTTACTTTCGATGGGTCTGTTGATACTCATTGCTGCCGACCTGGTGCTTGCGTCGAACTCGCACTGGGTCAGTGTCCTGTTGGGCGTGTCGCTTTGGGGCCTGCACATGGGCATGACGCAGGGCCTGCTCGCGACGATGGTTGCCGACGCGGCACCGGATCATCTGCGCGGCACGGCGTTTGGCTTCTTTAACCTGATGAGCGGGTTGGCTGTGCTTGTAGCCAGCGTTCTCGCCGGCTTGCTGTGGGACGGTTTGGGTGCTCCAGCAACATTCATCGCCGGAGCGGCGTTCTGCGTGTTGACGCTGCTCGGCCTGCGGTTCGCCCCGCTTCGTTTGCGGTGATTGACTGGATCAAACACCGACTCGCGTCGCCGCATGTCGCCGCCGCCATACGGCGTTTCGCGCCGCAACTGGATTTCGCTCGTGCCCGCCTGTCCCCGAGCAGCGAAGTGGGGCTGAGGCTGACCTTGAGCGTTCTGCTGTTCATCGGCGCGACGTGGCTCTTCGCAGGGGTGGCCGAAGACGTCGTCACCGGCGATCCGCTCGTCAAGGTCGATCAAATGATCACGCACTGGTTTCAGCGGCACTCGGCAGCCGGCGTCACGCGCTGGATGTTGCTTGTCACTGACGCCCATAACGCCATTCCCATCAGCGCTATCGGCCTTGCGTTCGCGGTTTACTTAGGGTGGCGACGAGAGGGGTACTGGCTCCTCACCTTGCTTCTGGTGCTGCCGGGTGGCATGTTGTTAAACCTGGTGCTCAAGCAGATCTTTCAACGCGGGCGCCCCATTCTCGAAGAGCCATTGCTGGGCCTTTCCAGCTATAGCTTTCCAAGCGGCCATGTGACGGCAGCAACGTTGCTCTACGGCGTGCTGGCCGTCTTTCTCGCGACGCGAACGCCCAAGCTAGGCTGGCAGGTGACGCTTTACGCGACGGCCTGCCTGGCAGTTCTGTTGGTGGCAACGACGCGCATCTACCTCGGCGCCCACTATTTCAGCGACGTGGTCGCCGCAGCGGCCTGGGGCACGGCTTGGCTGGTTCTGTGCTCAGTGCTGGTGCGCGAACTCCGGCGACGAACCGCTCTTCGCCGGAGTGCGCAACCGCACTAGGGGTCCACCAACGGGCGCTTTTATGCCGTGTGCGCGCGCCGCTCAGGACGGTGGTGTTGCGTTCGCTCACCCCAACCGATTCACCCCACACCACCGTGCCATGAACACCGCCAGCACCGCGACCGTTTGCATCATGCTGTCGATCGACACCCACTCGTCGATGCCGTGGATGTTTGCGCCGCCCGAAGGGCCGTAGCAGATGGCGGGCGTCTCGCCGTAGAGGTTGAAAAACTTGGCATCGGTCGTTCCGGTGAACGACGTTGAAGTCGCTTCCTTGCCGACGATGTCTCTGTGGGCCTTGGCGATGGCGACAACGATCGGTGCGTCGTCCGGCACGTGGCAGCCGTCGGCCTGGAAGCCTTCGTAGACGATCTTGTAGCTCAGTGCAGCGTGGGCGGGATGCGCCTCGTAGGCGGCGGCGAGCACCGCCTCGACTTCGGCCTTGACCTTGCCGACCTTCATGTCCGGATAGAAGCCGATCCGCACGTCTGCGCGACAGGCTGAAGGCACGGACGATGCCCATTCGCCGCCGTTGATCTTGCCGAGGTTGAAGTTGACCGGATGGTCGTGGTGGGCGAAGGAGCGGTAGCGCGCGCTCGGTGCGTTCCATCTGTCTTCGAGCTTTTTCAGTTCGCCGAAAAGGTAGTGAGTGAAGTCGATGGCGCCCACGCCGGTTTGCGCGACGGAGGCGTGCACCGGCTTGCCCAGCACTTCGATGGCGAGCCACAACACGCCCATCTGGCAGGTCATGATGCCGTTCTCGGAGATCGGTTCGGTGATGACGGCGGCGTCGGCGCGGTAGCCGGCCACCAGGCACGCGAGGGCGCCGTTACCGGTGCATTCTTCTTCGATCACCGACTGAAAGTACACGGGAGACGCCGGCTCCAGGCCGATCGACTTGAGCGCCTTGAACGCCATCGTGTACGCGATGATGCCGGCCTTCATGTCCGATGCGCCGCGGCCATAGACGCGATCGCCTTCGACCCGGCCGGAGAACGGAGAGCCCTCCCACAGCACCTCGGCGCCCGTCGGCACTACGTCGATGTGGCCGTTGAAGATCAGCGAGTTGCCCTTGAACCGGCCGCTCGGCCGGTGGATGCCCACCACGTTCGTGCGGCCGTCGTAAGAGACGATCGAAGGGGAATAGCCGGGGTGCGCCTTCAGCTTTTCTTCGTCGATCTCGAACTCGTCCACTTGCAGGCCGAGTTCGCCGAAGCGCTCGGCCATGAAGCTTTGCGCGCTCTTCTCGTGGCCGAGCAGGGAAGGGTGCTTGACCAGCGCGCTCAGCATGGCGACGCTTTCATCACGCAGGGCATGGGCAGCGGCGACGATGGCGGATTCGTCCACCAGGACTTCAATGACTTCTTGCATGGGGACTATTCTGCTATCGAAGGATTGGCAGTGTCGTTGGAAACGGGCAGTGCGGTTGTGGCGGGGTGCGGCGCTGGCGAAGTAGGGTTGCCGCCAAAACGTGCTCGACCGCCGATGCGTTGTGGCGCTAATTCGAATGACGCGGTATTGAATCGTTATTCGATATGAAAAATCGCATTTAACGCTTCATTATCGTTTCACGAAAATGAATAATAAAGCAGAGAGCGCGCTACTAGCCGCCAGTGCCAGTTCCCCACAACCATGAAAGACCACGATGAACAAGACCGAGACCACACGCCGCATCTTTCTGCTGACCATTTCCGCTGGAGCCACTGGCTTCGGGCTCGACGCCATGGCGCAAGCCGCCGTCGATGAAAAAGATCCGCAGGCTGCAGCGCTTGGCTATGTGGCAGACGCCAGCCGAGTCGACGCGAAGAAATTTCCGAAGTACGCCGCCGGCCAGATGTGCAGCAGTTGCGCGTTGTACCAGGGCAAGCCCGCCGACGCGAACGGTGCTTGCCCGCTCTTCGCCGGCAAACAGGTGAGCGCCAAGGGATGGTGCAGCGCCTGGGCGAAAAAGGGATGACGAACTCGCACGCAATGGCCTCGCGCGCGATCAGCCGCAGGACGTTGCTCGGCGCGCTGACACTGCCATGGCTCGTGGGCGGTTGCACCACGCCGCTGCCGCTCGTGCAACCACCAGCGAACGATGCAGGTGCCGTATCGCGGCTGCGTGACAGCGCAGAGGCGCACGGCCTTGCCGCATACCGGCAGATGACCGATATCAATGTCAGCTACAGCGGCAAGTGGCGGCCGCTGGTGGGTCGCATCCAGCCCGAAGTCGTCGACGAAGGCTATCGCGGCAGTTCGCAGGAAAGGCTGCTGCCTTCGACCGCTGTCGTGGCACAGGCCTACACCGGGGCGAAGGGCAACAAGCACGTCTGGTGGCGCAGGGGTGGCACGGCGCCGGACGACGCAGGCGAGGTTGCGGTGTGGTTCAACGGCGTGCGCAGCGCCGATGACGCTGCGCAGCAGGCGGCGGCTCTCGTGGCCGAAGGCTATGGGCTCTTTCTGCTCGGACCGCTCTGGTTGAACGACCGCGGGCTGCGCATGCAGTCGGGCGGCACCGAGCGCGTCGATGGCCGCGTCTGCGATGTCGTCGACGTTTGGTTATCGCCAGGCTTGGGCCGAGTCGCCACCGACCGCGTCGCCCTGTGCATCGACCGCGGCGACGGGCTCGTACATCGAATGCGCTTCACGCTGGAAGGCTTCGCCAACACGCAAGGGGCGGTGGCAGAGGTCGACACCTTCGAGCATGAGCGCCGCTTTGGCGTGACGTGGCCGATGCGGTCGTTCGAGCGGATCGTGCATCCCATCGCATTGCCGGCTCACGATTGGCGCATCACCGGGCTCGATGTGAACCGGGGATACGAGGCCAGGGAGGTGAGCGGGCCCGCGTTCACAGGCGCGGCCGCGGCGGCTGCAACGCCGGTGTAGTTGCAAAGCCGCGCCTCAAGCCCGATCCGCAGTCGTCCGGGCCCGCATCAGCCGCAACCCGTTGGCGACGACCAGCAGCGTCGCACCCATATCGGCGAACACCGCCATCCACATGGTGGCCGTGCCGACCAGAGCGAGCACCATGAAAACGGCCTTGATGCCGAGCGCCAGCGAGATGTTCTGCACCAGCACCGCGTGCGTCTTGCGCGACAGTCGGATGGTTTCCGGAATGCGGCGCAGGTCGTCGTTCATGACCACCACGTCTGCGGCTTCCATGGCGATGTCGGTGCCCATGGCGCCCATCGCAAAGCCGATGTCGGCCTGCGCCAGCGCCGGTGCGTCGTTGATGCCGTCGCCAGTCATCGCGGTGGCGCCGAAGCGCTTTTGCAACGCCTTGATCTCGGCAAGTTTGTCTTCGGGCAACAGGTTGCCTTGAGACTCGTCGATGCCGGCCTCGGCCGCGATGGTCTTCGCGGTCGCGGTGTTGTCGCCGGTCAGCATGACGGGCGTCACGCCGAGTGCCTTGAGCTCGGCGATGGCCTGGCGCGATGATTCCTTGATGGTGTCCGCCACGGCGAAGAGGGCGATAACGCCGCGATCGTCTGCCAGCAGCGTGACCGTACGGCCCTGCTGCTCGTGCGCGGCAAGCTGGGCCGCGATCTCTGCATTGCTGTGGTTGCGCTCTTGCATCAGGCGATGGTTGCCGAGCGCGTGGTCGCGTCCGCCTACCGTGCCCTGCGTGCCGCGGCCGGGGAGGGCGATGAAGCCTTCAACCGTGTCGGCCTCTGCACGCGCGGCAGGCGAGCCGAGCCCTTGCGCGATGGCTTTCGACACAGGGTGGTCGGAGCGCTCCGCCAGGCTCGTCGCGATGCGGCCGACCTGCTCTTTGTCCGCGTCAGGGCGAAGCACCATCCAGTCGACCAGCTTCGGCTTGCCCTCTGTGATGGTGCCGGTCTTGTCGAGCGCGATGGCCTTGAGGTTGCGTGCCTCTTCCAGATAGGTGCCGCCCTTGATCAGGATGCCACGCCGCGCGCCCGCCGCCAGCGCGCTGACGATCGTCACGGGCGTCGAGATCACCAGCGCGCACGGGCAGGCAACCACCAGCAGCACCAGTGCCTTGTAGATGGCTTCGAGCCAGGTGGCGTCCGTCAGCCACGGCATGAGCAGGGCCACGGCCAGCGCCAGCACGAAGACCGATGGCGTGTAGATGGCCGCGAAGCGGTCGACGAAGCGCTGAGTCGGTGCGCGCGTTCCCTGCGCTTCCTCGACCGCGTGAATGATGCGGGCCAGCGTCGTGTTGGACGCAATGCCGGTCACGCGAAACTGGAGTTCGCCCGTCTCGTTGATGGTGCCGGCGTAGACCGTGTCTCCGACGCTGCGATCGACCGGCAGGCTCTCGCCCGTGACCGGCGCCTGGTTCACCGCGCTGCGGCCTTCGGTGACCACGCCGTCGAGCGGCACGCGCTCGCCAGGACGGATGCGCACGATGGCATCGAGCACCACGCCGGCCGATGGCACCGTCTTCCAGCTGCGGTCCGCCTGCTGTACGTCGGCTCCTTCCGGCGCAAGAGCGACAAGGCCTTTGATCGCGTTGCGGGCGCGATCGGCGGCACGCGCTTCGATCAACTCGGCGATGGCGTAGAGCGCCATGACCATCGCGGCTTCCGGCCACTGGCCAATGACAAAGGCGCCGGTGACGGCCACGCTCATCAGCGCGTTGATGTTCAGCCGGCCGCGGCTCAGCGCCTTGATGCCCTTCGAATAGGTCTCGACGCCCGACAGCCAGATTGCGATTGCGGCCATGCCGAGGCCGACGTACTTCATCGCGGGGACATCGCTGGCGAAGAAATGCAGCGTCTCGGCGCCGATGGCCAGTGCGAGCGCGGCGCCGAGGCGAATCACACTGGACGATTGCTCGACATGAGCGTGGCCGTGATCGTGGTCGTGGTCGTGGTCATGCCCCGCATGGTCGTGGCCGTGGTGGCCGTCCTCGGCTGTGTGGGTCGCGGCTTGGCCTGCGTCGCTTCGAGACGCGCTCACCGGCATTGGTTCGTAACCTGCGCTTTGAATAGCCTTGACAGCCAGCGGAATCACCTCGGCAGGCGCGTTGATGGCCACCGTTCGTGCGCCCAGCTGGAAGTTGAGGCTCTTGATGCCGACGACCTTGTCGAGCGCGCGGCGGATGTCGCTTTCTTCCACCGCACAGTCCATAGCCGGAATGCGGAACACCGTTGCGCCGGCGGGAACGGTTGTCTTGGCCGCGATGGCGGGCGGCTTCTCTTTCATTTCAGGCATTGCGGTTTTTGTCATTGGCTCGATTGGAAACCCTGTAGCGGGTTTAGAGTCAAGCGCAAATTTCCAAACGGTTTTTTGGAGGGATTTCGATGAAGATCGGTGAACTGGCGCAAGCCACGGACACACCCGTAGAGACCATCCGCTTCTACGAAAAGGAAGGGCTGTTGCCGACCCCGGCGCGGACCGAGAGCAACTACCGCATCTACGGCTTGGAGCACGTCGAACGGCTGATGTTCATCCGTCGGTGCCGCTCGCTGGATATGGCGCTGGACGAGATTCGTGCGCTGCTTCGCTTCAAGGAATCGCCGCAGGAAAACTGTGGCGGGGTCGGCGAGCTGCTGGAAGACCATCTCGGGCACGTCGCCCAGCGCATCCGCGAATTGCGTGCTTTGGAGAAGCAGCTGAAGGGCCTTCTGGAGCAGTGTTCGACGACCGCCGCTTCGGGCGATTGCGGCATTCTGAAAGAGCTGTCGAGCGAGGGGCCGGCCCGGGCTTTCAAGCGCGCAGTCACGAAGCACGTGCACGGCACGCACTGAAGCTCAGTGCGCGTGAGCGGCGTCGGTCCGGTCGACGACTCGGTGACGGATGTCGCTCCGGAGTGCCCGACTGCTACCTTACGAGAGGCCGCACGGTAGTGAAGCCGCCGTCCACCGCAATCACCTGCCCCGTGAGGCGGGCTGCGCCGTCACTGAGCAGCCAGGCCATGACGTCAGCCACCTGTTCTGCAGTCTGCACGCCGCCCAAAGGGTACTGGCGCGCGGCGCCGTCACGCATGGCGGGCAGCTTCAGCATGCTGGCCGTCATCGGCGTTTCGGTCATGCCCGGTGCCACGGCGTTGATGCGTAGACGCTGCGCGGCGTAGGTGGCTGCGGCGCTGCGCACCAGGGCTTCGATGCCACCTTTGGCCGCAGCGATCGCCTCGTGATTGGCAACGCCGATTCGCGCCACCACCGAGCTCGCGAATACTGCCGCACCGGGCCCGCCCTGCAAAGCGCCAATCCAGGCCTGCAGCATGAATACGGCGCTGTCGAGGTTGACGCGCATCACCTCGCGGTAGGCATCCTCTCGGGTGCGGTGCAGCGGTGCGATCAGGGTGCTGCCCACGCAGTGCGCCAGCAAGGTGGGCGCGGCGCCGAGCGCCTCCTGGCAGGCGGCAATGGCCTGGGCTGCGCCTTCGGGCGTGGTGGTGTCGGCGGCGATCCGCACGGCGGCTTCCACATCGGCCAGGCGGTCGAGGTCGCGCCCTGCCGCGGCGACGCGGAAGCCCTGTGCGTGCAGTTGGTGTGCCAAGGCGCGGCCGATGCCACCGCTGGCGCCCGTGATGAGAACGATCGAAGTCATGGGATGTATTGCGACGGTGATTGAGTTGGGTGAGATCAGCGGGCTGTGTGCTGCCGGATTTATTGGGCCGGACGTGGCTTTTGGCGGCAGGCATCCGAGCAGTACTTCACCTCGGCCCAGTTCTTCGCCCATCGACGCCGCCAGGTCATGGTCAGGCCACAACTCACGCAGGGTTTGCTGGGCAGCGCTGCCTTGTTGCCTTTAAAGCTTTCTTTGCTCTTTGCCATGTCGCAATGCTACGAGTTTCCGGGTCGATTTGAGGTCAACATCGAGGCAAACTCGGTGGCTGTCGCACTTTAGGCGAGTCAAATCCGGGTCAAACCTTCAGACTTAGCCCATGTGCGGTTGGATGCACTCGGGCTGAAAAATATTCAGCCAGTGAACTCAGCCAGTGAACCCCGCCAGATTCAAGACATGGGACTTGCCCAGCCAGACAGCACAGTCCCGGTGATCGCGCAGCGCATCGCCGGTGTTCGGATGAACGAACACGTCGAGCGTGCCGTGGTTGAGTGCGAGCCACCCCAGTACGTGCGGAAAGTCGTCAGGCGAGATGGCCAGCTGGTAGCTCCACATCGGGTGTGGTCCCACCGGCTTCTCGTGGAAGCGGCCCATGGCGATGCGGCCGGCCAATTCGATCTCGATGGTTTCGCGCAGCGTCCAGGCCGCCGCTCCTGTCGCGGCGTCGAAGTACACGTGGGCGTGCCAGCTGCCGATGGTCGAAGGATTCAACAGGGTCATGTTCATTGCCGGAAGACCTTGAGGTCGCCATTGCGAGGCCAGTCGTCTATTGTCCATGGCGAACTATGAACAGGATTGTCGGAATGAAGAAAAACGCGCTCATCGTCGGGGTCAGCGGTGTCATTGGAAGTGCACTTGCAGTGCATTTGCTCGCCGATGGCGCATCGGTCTATGGTCTCTCCCGCGGCAGAACGCCCGTCGCTGCCGGCGTGAAGCCCCTCACGGCAGACCTGACCGATCCTGTCGCGCTGGCTGAAGTTCTAGGCTCACTCGATGGCATCGAGTTTTCCAAAGTGTTCTTTACTGCCTGGGCGCGACAGGCGAACGAGAAAGAGAACATCCGCGTCAACGGCGCCATGGTGAGCAACGTGCTCGATGCCGTCGGCCCCGGCTTGCGCGGCGGCCATGCGGCACTGGTCACCGGGCTCAAGCATTACCTCGGCCCCTTCGAGGCGTACGGCACCGGCAACGTGCCCATGACGCCGTTCCGCGAAGAGCAAGGGCGGCAGCCGGTCGACAACTTCTATTACGAACAAGAAGACAGGCTCTTCGCGGCCGCCGAGCGCCATGGCTTCAGCTGGAGCGTGCATCGGCCGCACACCATCATCGGGTTCGCCATCGGCAACGCGATGAACATGGGTGTGACGCTCGCCGTCTATGCCACGCTCTGCAAGCAGACGGGCCAACTGTTCGTATTCCCGGGGTCTGCGGCGCAGTGGGAAGGTCTCACCGACATGACCGATGCGCGGCTGCTCGCCCGTCATCTCACGTGGGCCTCAGACACCGCGGCAGCACGCAATCAGGACTTCAACGTCGTCGATGGCGATGTGTTTCGCTGGAAATGGTTGTGGCCCCGGCTGGCCGAATACTTCGGCATCGAAGCAGCTGACTTCGACGGCACCATGCGCCCGTTGGCCGAGCGGATGCAAGGCTGCGCAGGGCAATGGAAGGAGATCGCCGAACGTCATGCCTTGAAAGAGGCGAATGTCGACAACCTCGTGTCGTGGTGGCACACCGACGCAGACCTCGGCCGGCCGATGGAGGTGCTGGCCGACATGACCAAGAGTCGCAAGGCGGGGTTCCTGGATTTCCAGAGCACGCCGGATGCGTTCACGGATTTGTTCGACAAGCTGAGGGCTGAGCGCGTGATTCCTTGACGGGTGCTAGATGAACACCGTAGCTCTTCGACGGAACTGCCTGTAGATCTTGTTCACGATGTGGAGACTTGAGGGTAAACCTTGTAGAGCACCGGTCGTGCGGGCAATGTAATTAATGCCTCGATGGCATCCCGGTTGTCGCCACATTGTGGGGACAAGCTGACGTGCCGATGTCCATTCAATTCGCAAGGAGCCCCCATGAAAAACCATCGCAAGGCGGTGCGCCAGCGCATCCAGTCAGGACCCACTCTCTGGATGGCGGGAGCGCAAGACGCACTGTCTGCACTGCTCGTCGACCAGTCGGATTTCGACGGCATCTTCACCACCGGATTCGGAATCTCAGCGGCGCTGTTGGGCCAGCCCGACGTGGAGATCTACACGCTCACGGAGAACGTGGCTGTCGTGGATCGCATCGTCAATCTGGTGAACAAGCCCGTGTTCGCCGATGCCGATACCGGCTATGGCAACGTGATAAACATGGCTCGCACGGTGCGCGAGTTCGAGAAGACGGGGGCGGTCGCCATTCAACTCGAAGACCAGTTCAGTCCCAAGCGCTGTCCCGCAGCGGCATCGAACATGCCGGTGATTCCGGTGCGCGATGCTGTCGCAAAGATCAAGGCAGCAGTCGACGCGCGAACCGACCCCGACTTTTTGATCGTTGCGCGCACCGACGTGCTCGATCCGTCCGAGGCCATCGACCGATGCGCACAGTATGCGGAGGCGGGCGCCGATCTGATCCAGCCGATCTCGCGCACCTTCAGTCGCTACGAGGATCTGGTCAAGCTGAAAGAGGTGACGGGGCGTCGGCTGTCATTGCAGTTGATGCAGGGCCTATGGATGGCCGATCTCACGCGGGAACAGATCGAGTCCGTCGCGGCCTTCGCGAGCTATCCGCTGATCACGCTGATGAGCACGGTCCATGCGCTGCAGGAAAACCTGCGGGTGATGGCGAGTCGCCGGGGCGGAGACATCGGCAGTCTTCCCTGCGGTCAGACGTCCATGCCGGCATTCAAGGATGTCATCGGCTGGAAGGCCATCGAGGAACGGCAGACGCACTACGAAATGATGACCTGAAGACGGATACGAAAAAGTCGAGGTCAAGCGCAAGGTAGCGCTGTCACTTCTGCGTAGCGTCCGTTGCTGCCATGTCGCCGGATACCTTGGCAGCCGCCAAGGCAACCACAAGCTTCTCGACCTCCCGGTGCATCTGCCGCGCAATCTCCTGCCTGCGTTCCGGCAGCAGGCGCCCAGCGATCGCTGCCACGCTGATGGCCGCGACCGGGTTGTCGGGCGGAAATGCCACGCCGATCGATGCAGTGCCGGGCGTGACGGCGCCCTCCAGAAAAGAGTAGCCGCGCTTTCGGCCTTCCGCGATGGCGCCATACAGAAAATCGGCTGTGAACGACGCGAACTTTTCATAGCGATGGGCGTTCGCCTCGACCAGTGCGTGGGCTTCGGACGCGGGCAATGCACAGAGGATCGCCAGTCCGCCGGCACCGACGCCCAACGGTCTTCTCACCCCGATGTCCAGCGACAGCGACTTGATCGGGAAGTCGCCGAGTGCACGGTTGGCGCAAACAGCTTCCAGTCCGCTGCGCTCGCTCAGATAGACCGTGTCTTGCGTGAATTCAGCCAGGCGCTGCAATGTTGCATCGCACAGTTCAGCGAGCCTGTAGCGGGGGCGCGCAAGCAAGCCCAGCTCATGCAGCAGCGGCCCGAGAAAGTACTTTTTGCTGTGCGGGTCGCGATCGAGCATCCCTTCCAACTCCAGTCTCCGAAGCATCCGAAAGCAGGTTGCTTCCGCCAGTCCAGAAGTGGCGACGACTTCGCCGACACGCATGCCGCGACGTCCACGCGAGGCGATCACGCGAAGCACGTCTACCACCCGTTCGATGCTCTGCGTACCGGATCTGGACTCTCCACCTTGTGGAAGGATTTTTGCCTGATCAGTTGCTGTTCGTGTTTTTGCGACCATCGCTCACATCATATGGAGTCCACATTGTGGTTTGCTAACCAATAACCCTGAGTACAGCGAGTGCCGGTGACTCCTGGCATAGAGTCTATGAAGACGCTCAGCAAGTCGAACCGCCTGCTGGGCGATCACGGTGATCGAGTTGCCGGGCATCGGCGGCTCGGCACGCATCGATCCACGAGGCGCCGCGCACATTGCTGCTGTGATGGAGGAGGCCGCAGCGCTTCTTGGCATCGAAGCCACGACGCTGCTCGAGGCATTCCTCAGTGCCGATTGAGGCTCTACATTGTGGAGAAGTGATCGAGCCCTCGGCTCGACCCATTCACTCCAAACCATAGGCCTGACACCTGGAATTCTTTCGCCACATTGTGGTGGCATGGACGTTTACCCTGTAAGGCGACCGATACGGCCTGCCTAACATCGACGCACCAAGAGACCACGGCGAAACAGATGAAGACATTCCGGATCGGCTCGTATCACGTGACGCGCATTGAAGAAATGCTGACGCCCGGATTCAAGCCTGAGTTTCTCTTTCCTGACTACACGCCCGACATCTTCGAAGAGCACAAGGTGCTGTCGACGCCGCGGTTTTGGGACGAGCCCAGCCAGAAGGTCATGTCGAGCATGCACTCGTGGATGATCCGCGACGACAAGCACACCATCCTGATCGACACCGGCTGCGGCAACGACAAGACACGTGCGCTTCCGTTGTTCGAGCGCTTCCATCAACTGCATCTGCCGTACCTCGACCGGCTCACCGAATCCGGCGTGCGTCCCGAGGACGTGACGCTCGTGATCTGCACGCACCTGCACATCGATCACGTCGGCTGGAATACGAGATGGGTGGACGGCAAATGGGTGCCGACCTTTCCCAACGCAAAGTACATCTTCTCGCGCCGCGAATTCGAGCATTGGCAATCGCCGACCGGCGGCCACCTCACGATGCCGGAGAACATCGCGGTCATAGAAGACAGCGTGATGCCGGTCATCGAGGCCGGGCAAGCCGAGTTCATCGACGACGGTTCAAGGATCATCGAAGGCCTGTTCTTCCATGACGCGATCGGCCATACGGCCGGTCACGGCATGCTGAAGCTCGAATCCGGCAACGACGCGGCGATCTTTCCCGGCGACTCGCTGCACCAGCCGATGCAGGTGTTTCGCCCCGACTGGAACAGCCGCTTCTGCGAGATGGCGAGCGAGGCTCGCGCCACGCGCCGCTCCATTCTCGACTACTGCCACGACCGCAACGCATTGCTGCTTCCTGCCCACTTCGGCGCGCCGCACGGCGGTTACGTGAAGCGCCATGCGGCCGGCTACGACTTCCGGCCTGCCGACGACCTCGTGGTGGCCGGCTGAGTCCGGTCTTCTCACATCGCACGGTCACCACAAAGATTCATTCCCAATGCCAAACGAATCCTTTCTCTCAGCGCTGTGCGACGCCGTGGGCTCCGCCCAGGTGCTGTCGGACAGCGTGACGTGCGAGTACTACGCCAACGATATCTTCTGGCAGCCGGGCATCGTGCCGATGTGCATCGTGTTGCCGCAAACGCAGGCGCAGGCCGTGGCTGCGGTCAAGACTGCAGCGGCGCACGAGATCGCCATCGTGCCGCGCGGCGGCGGCATGTCCTATACCAAGGGCTACCTGCCGGAGAGCACGCAAACCATCGTCATCGACACGCGCAAGCTGAACAAGGTGCTGGAGATCAACGTGCCCGACCGGTACATCACGGTCGAGGCCGGTTGCACCTGGGCGCAGGTGCACGAAGCGCTGAAGGCCACCGGCATGAACACCGGCTACTGGGGTCCGTTGTCTGGCATCAACGCCACGGTCGGCGGCGCCTTGTCTCAGAACAGCGCCTTCTTCGGATCGACCTTGCACGGGACTGTCGCCGCCAGCGTGCTGGGCGTGACCGTGCTGCTCGCCAGCGGCGAGGTCGTGACCACCGGTTCGGGCGGACGTGTGGGCACGAAGCCCTTCACCCGCTATGCAGGGCCGGACATGACGGGCCTGTTTCTCGGAGACACCGGCGCCTTCGGTCTGAAGCTCGGTGCCACGCTCAAGCTCGACGCGGCGCCCCAGCATCTGGACTACCTGGGTTTCGGCTTCGAAGACATGAAGTCGATGGCATTGGCCCAGGCCGAGATGAGCGCCGTACAGGCGATCTCCGAAGGTTTCGGCATCGACCGCGCCAAGGCGTTGAACTCGGCGAGCGTCAACAAGTTGTCAGACGGCGTGAAGATCCTGAGCAGTGTTGCGCGTTCGTCGAAAGGTTTGTTCCAGGGCATCAAGGATGCAGTGAACGTGGCGACGACCGGCGCGAACTACCTGGCCGACCATGCGTGTTCGCTGCACCTCGTCGTCGAGGGCAAGACGGCCGATGCGCTGACCGCCAACCTGGCAGCGCTGCGCGCCATCGGCAAGAAGCATGGCATCGAGATCGAGAACGCCGCAGCGCGGGTGATGCGCTCGCGTCCTTTCAACCCGGTGCGCGGCATGCTCGGCGCGGATGGTCAGCGTTGGGTCCCGATCCATGCGGTGTTCCCGATGAGCGAGACCGCGCGCGTGGTCGAGGCGAGTGCGGCGTACTTCGAGAGTCAGGCCCCAATGATGAAGCAGCACGGCATCATCCTGTCGCACCTCACCATGACCGTCGGCAACGAATTTTTCCTCGAACCGGCCTTCTACTGGCAGGACGAGATCACGCCGCTGCACCGCCAGAGTCTCGGTGACGACGTGGTCGGGCCATGGCTCGACCGTCCCGCCAATCTGCCTGCGCGTGAGGCCGTGATCGCCTTGCGCAAGGGCGTGCAGCAGGTCTACCTGGAACTGGGCGGTGTCAACTGGCAAATCGGCCGTGACTATCCGCTGCAACAAGTGATGCAGCCAGCGACCTGGAACATGCTCACGGCTATCAAGAGGGCACTCGACCCCAAGGGCCTCATGAATCCCGGCTCGCTCGGATTGCGCAACGCGGCCTGAGTCCACGCGCGCCGAGCACTGAAAAACACTCTCGAACTGGAGACAAATCCATGGGTTTCACCATCACCGAAAAGATCCTCGCGCGCGTGTCGGGCCTGGCGTCCGTCA
Source organism: Variovorax sp. LG9.2 (assembly GCF_035018885.1). Lineage (NCBI taxonomy): Bacteria > Pseudomonadati > Pseudomonadota > Betaproteobacteria > Burkholderiales > Comamonadaceae > Variovorax > Variovorax sp. LG9.2. The sequence continues at coordinate 59,835 of NZ_JASJXB010000022.1, forward strand.
AGGCCGGCGACGAGGTCATGGCAAAGCCCGACTTCGTGCTGGCTTACGACTTCCCGGGCTACACCGACGTGATCTTCAAGCAGTTGAAAGACGACTTCGGCATCACCAAGATGCCCGAGCCGGAACGCTTCGGCATCTTCATCGACCACATGGTCCCAGCCATCTCGCCGGCTGAAGAAGAGCTGCACAAGGGCACGCGTGAATGGACCACCATCAACGACGTGAAGCTGTATGAACGCAAGGGCATCGGGCACCAGGTGTCGTCCGAAGTGGGCTACGCCACGCCAGGCGCGTTCGTGGTTCACTTCGACGGCCATGTGAGCCAGCTGGGCACCTTCGGCACGCTGGCCATGGGTCTCAGGCGCAACGTGCTCGAGGCCTTTGCACTGGAGCGGGTCTCGATCCGCGTGCCGCACACGACACGCGTCGATCTGGTCGGCAAGTTGCAGCCCGGCGTGATGGCGCGCGATGTGTTCCATCACCTGGTGCGTGTGCTGGGTGCGGCTTCATGTCGCTTCCAGGTGCTGGAGATCGGTGGGCCGGCGGTGGCCGACATGTCGAACGACGCCCTGCAAACCATCACCGGTCTGGCGATGTTCACCGGCGCCGTGACGGCCATCGTGAATCCCGATGCCAAGCGCCTCGAATACGCCATGCCGCGCGCCCGCATCAAGCTCGAACCCGTCTACAGCGACGAGGACGCGCACTACGCAGCGCGACACGAGATCGACCTGTCGACGCTCGAGCCCATCATCGTGATCCCGCCGAGTCCGGCCAACACACGCGACCTGAGCGACTACCTGAACCTTCCGGTTCATACAGGCTATTTGGGCTCCTGCGCCTCCGGTCGCATCGAAGACCTGCGCGCTGCTGCCCAGGTGCTGGCGGGCCGACAGGTCGCACCGGGTTTCGCTTTGCACGTGGTACCGACCAGCCAGGAAATCATGGCTGCCGCAGCGCGGGAAGGTCTGCTGTCGGTGTTCGTCGAGGCCGGCGCCTTCGTGTCGTCGCCGTCGTGCGACTACTGCTTCGGCCGCATCGCGACGATGGCACCGGGCCAGCGCGCCGTGTCCACCGGCACGCTCAATGTGCGCGGTCGCATGGGCAGCCCGGATTCGGAGATCTACCTGTGCAACGCCGCGGTGCTCGCGGCCTCTGCGGTCGAAGGCAAGATCGCCGACCCGCGTCCGTACCTCGCCGGTAACGGTTAACGGCCAAGGAGAAGAGCATGGCACTCATGAACCTGCGCGGCCGCGTGGCCTTCAAGTTCGACGAGATCGACTTCGACGTCGACCAGATCGTCGGCGTCAAGAACATCAAGACCACCAACATCGACGAGCTGAGCAAGGCTGCGATGCAGGAATACGACCCCGCCTTCGCCAGTCTGGTGAAGCCCGGCGATCTGCTGCTTGGCAACCACAACTTCGGCTACGGCCATCCTCACTATCCGCCGATGAAAGCCATGCGTCACATGGGCATCGCGGGCGTCATTGCCGAGTCGTTTTCTCCGGGCTACTGGCGCGGTGAAATCAGCATGGGCTTTCCGCAGGTGCCGTGCCCCGGCATCCTCCAGTTCGCCGAACGCTGGGATGAACTGGAAGTCGACTGGGCGGGCCACTGCGTGCGCAACCTGACGCAGGGCGCCGAGATCGCTTTCGAGCCGCTGCCGCGCGCCGACCTCGACATGCTGGAAGCGGGCGGACTCGAGACCTATCTGAAGAAAAGATTTCTCGCCGACAAGACGCGGACTGTTCAACATGCGCAACCTTGAACAGCCGACCAAGACAACCACCCTGAGGAGACAAGAGATGAAAAGCTGGAACTTGAAGAATGTTTCGTTGGTAGGTGCAGCGCTGGCTGCATTGTTCGTCCATGTCGGACCGGTGTCCGCTCAGGGCCTCGCGCCGGGCGACTACAAGGTCGGATTCGTTACCGAGAACACCGGCGCCATCGCCTCGGCCGGCCAGTCCTACTGGAACGGCGCGCAGCTGGCAGCGGAGGAGGTCAAGACGCAGAAGTACCTCGGCGGCGCCTCGATCGTGCTGGACCCGAAGGAGAGCGGCAGCGATGCCGCCCGCGCGATCCAGGCGACCAATCAGTTCGTGGCCGACCCTTCGCTGCTGGCGATCAGCTGCTGCATCCTGTCGCCGGTTGCCGGCTCCCTGAAGCCGATCGTGACGGAGGCGAAGACACCGCTCGTGATCTTCGGCGCGACGGCGGCCGGCCTGCCGCAGCTGCCCTATGTCTACAGCATGACGATCCTGCCCGGCCCCAAAGACAAAGCCACCGCGCTCACGATCGTCGATGCGGTCAAGCCGAAGACCGCCGCCTACATCCTCGCGGCCGACAACGACGCCTTCAAGGGTCGCATGAACGCGACCCGCGAAGCGCTCGAGGCCAAGGGCGTGACCACCGCCGGGGTGGTCAGCGTGCTGACGAAGGACACGGACTTCACCGCGGCCGCGACGCAAGCCATGGGTCTGAAGGCCGACATCATCCTGGTCTATGCGACGCAGGGTGCTGCCGCCGGTGCCATCACCGCGCTGAAGGATCGCGGCTACGCCAAGACCATCGTCGGCAACGACGTGCTGTCGCCGGCTTCCATCTTCAAGAAGATGGGCGACTCGGTCGTCGGCGTACCGTTCCCGGTCAGCTTCTCCGACTCGATCGTGGAAACGCCAGAAGCCAAGGCTTTCGTCGCGGCTTACCAGAAGAAGTTCAACGCGGCGCCCGACATCTATTCGGCCCAGGGCTACCAGGTGGTGTGGTTCATCGCACAGGGGTTGAAGTCGCTTTCCGGCAAACCGACCCGCGAGGCGCTGGGCCAGGCACTGTCGAAGGTGACGAAGATCGACCATCAGGTCTATGGCGGGGAGGCCATGAACAACGGCCAGGCAGAGACGGCTGGCACGTTGGTGGTGGCCTGGTCTGCTGAAGGCAAGATCGTGCCCTGGGTCGCACCCAAGTAGGCGCGGGGTCATGCAACTCTTCATCGAGCAACTGATCAATGGTTGCGCGCTCGGTGCGCTGTACGCGCTGTTCGGCCTCGGTTTCGGGATCGTTTTTTCGACGCTCGGCATCCTGAATGCGGCGCACGGCAGCTATGCGAGCTGGGCCGCGATCGCGGCGCTGGCAGCGGTCGAACAGCTGAAGCTGCCTTTCCTGCCGGCACTGGTCGTCGGTGTCGTCGGGGGCGGGCTGCTCGCGGTCGTGGTCGACCAGATCGCCTTCCAGCCGCTGCGCAAACGCGGCAGCGGCATGCTGGGCGCGCTCATTACCAGCATTGCGTTCTGGCTCATTCTCGACAACCTGGCCGGTACCGCTACCGGGCAGCAGAGCCTGAGCTTTCCCCGCGGAAGCTATCCGGGCACCATGTTCCATCTGGGCGACATTCCTATTCCGGCGATGCAGCTCATCACCGTGGCGGTCATGCTCGTCGTGACCTTCGGCCTCCACATCCTCATCCGGCGCAGCCGCTTCGGTGCGGCCATGCGTGCGGTCGGCTGGAACCAGACGGCCGCCTCTCTGGGCGGCGTCAATCCGCGTTATGTCGTGATCGTCACCGCCTTCATCGCCGGTGCGACTTCAGGCCTGGCCGGCGTTCTCGGTGGCATCACCACGCACAACGTTTCGTTCCTGCTTGGCGAGGGCCTGCTGCTCAAGGGGTTCGCCGCGGTGGTGGTCGGCGGCTACGACGACGTTCGCGGCACCGCAGTCGCCGGTGTCGGGCTCGGTGTGCTGGAGGTGATGTCGGCGCAGTACCTGTCGTCGGGTCTGCGTGACGGCATCACCTATGCGCTGTTGCTGACTTTTCTGCTGGTACGACCGCGCGGCCTGTTCGGCAGTCTCGGTTTTTCTCGGGCCTGATTTCATACAAGCAACCATGCAAGCACTTGCCGATTTCTGGCGTACCTACCAAAGCACTGTCGCGTTCGCGATCGTCAATGCCTTCTTCGCACTCAGCACCTATTCCGTGCTGTCGGCCGGCATCCTGAGCTTCGCCACCGTGACCTATGCCGCCATCGGTGGCTTCGTGGGCGCGCGGCTGATTTTGCAGACGGGTCTCGATCCGCTGATCCTCTTGCCCGCGGCCATGGCGGCGGGTGCGCTGTTGGCTTATGTCGTCGCCTTGATCTTTCTCAGGCTCGAGAGTCACTGGATGGCGCTGGCAAGCCTGGCGCTCATCCTGATCGTCCGCGTCGCCGTCATCAACGTGCCGAGTCTGACCGGCGGCGTTAACGGACTGAGCGTGCCGGTCACACTGCCGATCGGCGTGCTGGGCATCCTTCTGGCGCTGGCCATGATCGTGTTCTACCGGCTGTCGGTGTCGTGGTACGGCATCGCGGCGCAGGCGGTGCGCGAAGATCCGGCGGTTGCATCCAGCCTGGGCATCGCACCGCGCCGGATACAGACGATCGCGTTCGTGATCTCGGGGGCAGTCGGTGGCCTCGGCGGCATGTTGCTCGCCCTGGTCCTGCAGTTTCTTTCGCCCGACACTTACTTTGTGAACATCGCTTTCACCATGATCGCGGCCGTGGTGCTGGGGGGGTCGTATCACTGGATCGGATCGATCATCGGGGCGGCGGTGTTCACTGCATTGCCGGTGATCGCGCAAGCCTTCGTGCCTCACTTCCAGGAAGTGGCGAACGGGGTCGTGTTGCTGCTGATCATGATCTTCCTGCCGCGAGGGCTGGTCGATCCGCGCGCCATTCGCTTGCGCCGCGCCGCACGCAATGCAAATGCAAATGCCGATGCAGACGGCGCGCCCGCAAAAGTATCGTCAGCTGCCGGAGCCGCGCTTTGAGTGCGATGAGCGTTGCATCCGATGTGCCGCTGCTGGCGGTCGAGGCCATCGGCAAGAACTTCGGCGGCGTCGCTGCCGTCTCCGGCCTGTCGATGACGGTCAAAGCGGGCAGCGTTGCAGGTGTCATGGGCCCGAACGGCGCCGGCAAGACGACGCTGGTCAATCTCATCAGCGGCTTGCTGCCATCGGACACCGGCACCATCCGATTCGGCGGTGTCGAGATCCAGCGCAGTGCGGCATACGACATCGCTTCCCAGGGCATCGCCCGCACCTATCAGAACGTGCGGCTCTTCAGCGGCATGACGGTGCTGGAGCAGGTGATGGCGGGTTGCTATCTGCGGCGCGGTGCGTCGTTGTGGGCGTCGTTCCTTGGCCTGCCGAAGGCCCGCGCGGCACGCAAGGCGGTCGAGCTTCATGCCTACGAATTGCTGGAGCGCGTGCAGCTGGGCCGACAGGCGCATCTGCTGGCGGAAACGCTGTCGTATGGAGAACAGCGCCGGGTCGAGATCGCTCGTGCACTCGGCACCGGCCCGCGGCTTTTACTGCTCGACGAGCCCACCGCCGGAATGAACGTGCAGGAATCGAACGAGATCGGAAGTCTCGTCCACAGCCTGCGCGACGGCGGACTGACGGTGCTGATGGTCGAGCACAACGTGCGGCTGGTCAAAGAATTCTGCGACCACGTCACGGTGATGAACTTCGGCCGCCTGCTTGCCCATGGAACACCCGCAGACTGCATGGCGCACCCCGATGTGCAGGCTGCTTACTTTGGAAACACTGCCGATGCTGACCGTATCCGCGCTCTGCGCTAGCTACGGCGCCATTCGCGCCGTTACCGACCTCAGTTTCGAGGTCCGGCCGCGCAGCATGGTCGCCATCCTCGGTGCCAACGGCGCGGGCAAATCGACCACGTTGCGCAGCATCGCGGGCTTGCATCGGCCGGTAAAGGGCTCGATCAAACTCGACGGTGAAGAGATCTCTGCGATGCCGGTGCATCGTGTCGTCCGGCGTGGGCTCGCGCTGGTGCCTGAAGGACGCATGGTGGTCGCGCCCCTCACGGTGGAAGAGAACCTGAAGCTCAGCAGCTACGCCGGGCGTGGCAACGCGAGCGACTTGATGGCGCGTGTCTATGACCTGTTTCCTCGTCTGAAGGAAAGACGCGGCCAGATCGCGGGCCTCATGAGCGGCGGCGAGCAGCAGATGCTCGCCATCGGCCGCGCACTGATGACCGAGCCCAGCATGCTCGTGCTGGACGAACCGTCGATGGGATTGGCGCCATCGATCGTGGACCTGGTGTTCCAGGCGATCGTCACCCTGCATCGCGAGGGCCAGTCGATCCTGCTGGTCGAGCAGAACGCCGAGATCGCGTTGTCTGTCTGCGACTACGCCTATCTCATGAAGCGCGGGTCGATCGTGACGGAGGGAACGGTGGACGCGCTGCGCGCCGATGCCGGCGTGCTCGAGGCTTATCTGGCCTGAGGTTCCCGAGATCCGGCGCATCCGCGCGCCATGCATACTCGGACGCGCATACCGTCATGCGCTTTCGGAACCCACTTTGTCATCCAAAGCCTATCGCGTCGCCCTGTCCGCATCGGGCGCCGCGCTCGGTGCGATCGCTGCTTACTGGGCGCTGCTTTCCGCCCGGCAGGGCCACATCCTTTTCGACACGCGCAAGCTGCCGGTCGTCGCCTTGTCCGCCGACTTCTCCACCTACTCTCACACTGTGCCGGGCGGCATGGTGCGCGGCTATGTCTATCACCCGCACGGCGAGGCGGCGCTGCAAGACCTTTTCATCTACTTCGCTGGCCGCGGCGAGGATGTTCGTGCCACGGCCAAGGCACTGCACTGGCTGCCTGAAGGCTTCGGCTTTGCCGCGGTCAACTACCGGGGCATGGCGGACTCGGAAGGGCATCCATCGGAAATCGCCTCGGTCGCAGACGCGGTTCAGTTCGCGAATCATTTGCGCAAGGCTTTTCCGCATGCACGATTGCATGTCGTCGGTCGCAGCCTTGGTTCGGGCGTGGCCATTCAACTCGTGGCGCAGCAGACGTTTACCAGCCTGCAGCTGATCACCCCGTACGACTCCATGCTGGAGGTCGCCAAGAAGCGCTTTCCGCTGGTGCCGTTGTCGCTGTTGTTGCGGCACCAGTTCAACTCGCTGGCGCATTGCCTCGGCGTCGCGGCCAAGACGCAAGTGCTGCTGGCCGAGCGCGATGACGTCGTGTTGCCGGAGCGCTCCGCCAAGCTCATCGCGGCATGGCCGACACCGGTATCGGTGAAGACGATTGCGGGCTCGGATCACCACAGCATCATCGATCTCGAAATGACATGGCTGCTGCTGGTGGACTTTGCGTTGACCGCCGTGCTGGCGATGCCGGAGGCGGCATAGCTATCGCTTCCCAAGAACATCTTCACCATCGCCACAACGCTGTCTGCGCCCATTGCCCAATCTCAAGAACTTCCAGTTCGGCCTGATCGTCCCAGCCACGTGCGTGCTGCTTTTGCTGCACTTCGGTCAGGACTTTCTGAAGCCCATCGTCATCGCGGGAGTCTTGAGCCTGGTGCTGGCGCCGCTGGTGAGAAGACTCGCGGTCGCGGGCCTGGGTCGTACCGTGGCCACGCTGGTGTCGGTGGTGCTGGCCGCAGCGTGCGTCGCCTGGATCAGCGCGGTGCTGGCGATACAGCTCGTCGCGGTCGCCGGCGATCTGCCCCAATACACGGCGGCCATCAGTGGCAAGGTCGACGCGATCCGTGAGTTCACGGTCCGTCCGTTCGAACGAATCGAGTCTGAACTCAAAGGAATGTTGCCGCAGACCGCGCCGCCCGACGCGACCGCACCGCGGCGTCAAGGCAGTCGGGCCACGGTGGTTGCGCCGCCGCCCGCACCGGCCGTCCAGGCACCGCAGTCGGCTGGGGAGCGGGTCACAAAACTGTTATCGACGTTATGGGGACCGGTCGGGCAGGCTGGCATCGTGTTCGTGCTGCTGGTCTTCATCCTGCTGGAGCACGAGTCGCTCAGCGACCGCTTCATCCGCTTGGTCGGCGAGGCGGAGCTGGGGACGACGGTGCAGGCATTGAGCGCGGCGGCGCAAGGCGTGTCGCGCTTCTTCCTGTCGCAATCGATCGTCAACGCGATCTTCGGCACCGTGGTCGGCGTGGGACTTTGGGCGATAGGACTGCCGCATGCCGCGCTATGGGGTTGCGTCGCCGCGCTGCTGCGATTCATCCCGTATGTGGGTGTGCTGGGCGCAGCCGCGCTGATCGCGGTGTTCGCGGCTGCGGTCGATCCCGGGTGGACGCTCGTGCTGGCCAGCCTGGGATTTTTCGGTGTGCTCGAGCTCGTCTTCGCCAATGTCCTGGAGCCGCAGGTCTACGGACACAGCACGGGCCTGGCGCCGCTGGCGGTCATTGTCTCCGCGCTATTCTGGGGCGCGCTTTGGGGGCCTGTCGGACTGCTGTTGTCTACGCCGCTGACACTGTGTCTGGTGGTGATGGGCCGACACGTCAAAGCACTTGCGCCGTTCACGATTCTTCTCAGCGATGCCCCGGGGCTGTCTGCCGGCCAGCGCTTCTATCAGCGAGCGTTGTCGGGCAATGCGTCTGTCAACTTGCAGGAGGCGCGGGCGTTTCTACGGCGCAGCAGCTTTGCCAGGTACTGCGATCACGTTCTGTTTCCGGGACTGGCGCTCGGCGCAGCGGACTTTCGCATCGGGCGTATCGACCAGCAGCAGCGCGAGCGCATCCTGGCGAACATCGTCGCCTTGGCCGAATCGTTGTCGAGGGAGCAGCCGGCACGGCGCACGGCACGCCGTCGGGCCCCGACTTCGCTGGTCGACGCCAACATGGGTGCCCATCTGCGGCACATGCGCGAAGCGCGCCTCGGCCGGTGGCAAGGTCGGCTCGATGTGCCCTCGCGTTCGATCGTTCTGTGCATGGGCTTTGGCACCGACCGTGACGATCTGCTGATGGAACTGCTCGTCAGGGCGCTGCGGGAGGAGGGCGTGGACGCCCGGAGCGTGTCGACTAACGAACCCCAAGACCCCGAGACGGCGGACAAGGCCAGTCTGGTGGGCACTGTCTTCCTCGTCTATCCGCGGCAGGACGGGTTGGCGCAGTGGCGGCAGAAGGCGGCCGAGCTGCGCGCCGCGTTGCCGGACGCGATTCTTGCCACCATCAAGCTGGCACTCGACGATTCTTCGGTCGAAGAAAAGCAGGTCGAGGATTTGATCGATCTGGTGCTCCACTCGTATTCCGAGGCGGAGGCGTTTGTGCTGGAGAGCAAACAGAAAACGGATGCCGCGTCCGTCGAGTGAGCGCGCGAGGCTGTTCCGCGAACTCTGTGCGATTCGCTTTTTTACTGCGTCACGGTGATGCCCCGATTGCGAATCAGCGCGGGCCAGATGGCGCGTTCGGCAGCCATGTAGGCGCGGAGCAAGGTCGCATCGGCCGCAGCCGTTTCCCACCCCGCATCGTTGAGTTTGCGAGACACCTCGGGGACGCGCATGGCGGTTTGCAGTTCTGCGTTGAGTCGCTCCTGCATCGGCATGGGCGTAGCGGCCGGGGCCACCAGGCCGACGGTCGCATAGGCGTTCAGTGGGCCCGTCAGGTCGTACGGAACCGTCGGCATGTCGGGCAGTTGCGTCACTCGCCGCCCCGACATCGAAAGCACCGGAACGACAGCCGCACTCTTGATCGGAATGAGCCCGCCTGCCAGGTCGACGACGAGCATCGGCACTTTGCCCGACACGACATCGGGGAGCGCCATGCCGGTGCCGCGGTAAGGCACGTGAGTCGCCACGAGACCGGTCTGGCTCTTGAGCAGTTCCATCGCAAGATGGTGCGGCGAGCCTTCGCCCGGCGATGCGTATTGAAGCGGTGGCGTACGGCCGGCCTTCGACGCCTTCAGGATCTGCTCGAAGCTGGTGAAGCCGGACTTGGGCGACACCACCAGCAGCAACGGCGTGCGGGCCATGAAGCCAATGAGCGCGAAATCCTTGTCCGGGTCGTAGGGCAGTGTCTTGAACAGCGAGGCGTTGTAGACCAGGATGCCGTTGTCAGCGGTAAACAGGTTGCGGCCATCGGCGGCCGCATGCGCCGCGGCACCGGCGGCGAGCGTGCCGCCTTTGCCCGGCATGTTCACTACTTCGATGTCCTGCTTCATCTGGGAGCCGAGCTGCGCCGCAAGCACGCGCGTCACAAAATCGGCACCGCCGCCGGCCGGATAACCGACGATCCATTTCATCGCACCGGGCGCTGCACTCTCCGCCGCGCCCACCGCTTGCGCGCATGCGCCCGCACCCATAGCAGCCAGAAAGGAACGCCGTGACCAACTCAGATCGGATTGCATGGAGTACAAGTGTGAATAAATGTAACTTTGCATCCTATGTGCCGCTGCGCGCATGCTACTCAGGGATTTCCCTAGGTGTCGTCGGGCAGCATGACGAGCGGCGTCACTAAAGTCTTACCGATGAACCTGACCCGACGTTCCTTCCACGGTGCCGCAGGCGGCCTGCTGTTGACCGGCTGCGCAAGCATCCGACTCGATACGCGTGCCGCAGCCATCGCCGAACTCGGCAGCACCGGCAAGCTGCGTGCCGCGATCAACCTCGGCAACCCGATCCTCGCGAGCCGTGGGCCGTCGGGCGAGCCGCAAGGTGTCTCTGTCGACCTCGCACGCGAAGCAGCCCGCCGCCTGGGCTTGCCCATCGAACTTGTGCCGTTCAACTCCGCGGGCAACGTGGTCGAAGCCGTCAAGGCGCGGCAGGTCGACCTGGCCTTCGTCGCGATCGATCCGGTGCGTGCTGCCGACACCGACTACACGGCGCCGTACGTGGTGATCGAAGGCGCCTACCTCGTACGCAACGAGTCGCCGCTTCAGCGAAATGAAGAAGTCGACCGCGCCGGCACGCGCATCGTGGTCGGCCGTGGCAGCGCCTACGACCTCTATCTCACGCGCGAGATCAGGTCCGCCACGCTGGTGCGCATACCGACCTCACCGGAGGTAACGAACCAGTTCATCGCGCAAAAGCTCGAAGTGGCTGCGGGCGTGCGGCAACAACTCGAGGCGGACGCCATGCGACTGAACGGCAGTGGTGGAGCTGGCCTGCGCATGCTGCCCGGCCGTTTCATGGTCATCGAGCAGGCCATGGGCGTGCCGAAGGGTCGCCTTGCAGCGCAGGCCTGGTTGAGCAGCTACATCGAAGAGATGAAGGCGTCGGGCTTCGTCGCAGCTGCGTTGCAGCGGCACGGCATAGAAGGCGCCAGCGTGGCACCGCCGCGCGCGCATAGTTGAGCTGGCGGCTCAGGCGTTTCAGAACACCATGCCGCCCGCCACGTCGATCGTGCTGCCGGTGACCCATGCCGCATCGTCCGACACCGCGAACGACACCGCTGCCGCGATGTCCCGCGGCTGACCCACACGGCCCAGCGGCGTCTTGCCGACCAGCACGTCGGTCATGCTCGCAGCCGACTCTGCATTGCCCTCGGTCGTGACGAAGCCGGGCGCGATGCCGATTACACGGATGTTGCGCGGACCGAGCTCCATGCCCAACGTGCGCGTCAGCACGTCGACTGCGCCCTTGGTCGCGCTGTAGACATGCACCATCGGATACGGGCTCTTGGCGAGGCCAGAGCTGATGTTGACGATGACGCCGCCGGCCGGCAACACGCGTGCGGCTGCCTGAGTGGCGAGCAGCAAGCCGCGCACGTTGAGGTGGAAGTGCTCGTCGAAGCTTTCCGCGGTCAACGTGTCGAGCGAGTCGACCTTGTAGACGCCGACGTTGTTGACAAGGATGTCGAGCCGCCCGAAGGTTTCGATGGCCGCGTCGATCAGCAGCGGAATATCAGCCGGTTTGGAAACGTCGGCTCTTACGGCAACGGCCTTGCCGCCGGTCGCGACGATACGTTGCACGACCGCATTGGCGTGTTCGACGCTGCGTGAGTAGTTGACGACGACCGATGCGCCGTCGGCTGCCAGTCGTTCGGCGATGCCGGCGCCGATGCCCTGCGATGAACCGGTGACGATGGCGACTTTGCCTGCGAGTGAACTCATGAAGATGCTCCTGGATAAAGAGATAAGAACGGATTGAATCAACAGCTGTCTCGACGATAGGCATCGCATTCCTTCGGATAAAGCCATGTGATCGGGATGCGGCATGAAGTCCAACTTCATAATTGACCATGTCGTCCGATCTGCTTCCGGCCATCGCCGCTTTCGCCCGCGTCGCGCACCATTCGAGCTTTACCAAGGCGGCCGCCGAACTCGGTGTCTCGCCTTCGGCGTTGTCGCAAACTATGCGATCGCTGGAGACTCGATTGGGTGTGCGCCTGCTCGACCGCACCACGCGACGCGTCGGCGTGACGGAGATCGGCCAACGGTTCCTGCTCGATGCGCAACCCGGCCTTGCAACGATCGCGGCCGCCATCGACGGCGTCAACGAGTCGCGAGACAAGCCTGTCGGTCTGCTGCGGCTGAACCTGTCACGCACGGCGTCGGACATCCTGGTCGTGCCGCACCTCGTTGCCTTCCTGGAAGCCTTCCCGGACATCACTCTCGAGATGAGCTGCGACAACGCGATGATCGATTTGGTGGCGGGCGGCTTCGATGCCGGCATTCGCCTCGGCGAGAACCTGGCACAAGATGTGGTGGCGGTGCCGCTCGGAGGGCAACATCGCATCGCGACCGTCGCGGCGCCGCGTTACCTGAAGGGCCTCAAGGGCCTTACTGCGCCGCAGACTCCTGAGGACCTCAAGTCACATCGCTGCCTCAATGCGCGCCTCGCTGGCGGCATCTACCGATGGGAGTTTTCGCAAGAAGGTCGCGACTTCGACATCGAAGTCGACGGGCCACTATTGACCAACGACGGCGACATCCTGATGGCCGCGGTCCGGGGTGGCGCCGGTATCGCCTGCACGTTCGAGGCGCTGGTTGCGGACGACCTCGCCGCAGGCAAGCTCGTGCCGCTGCTGCAGGATTGGTGGCCGACGTTTCCGGGCTTCTATCTTTACTACCCGAGCCGCGCGCACACGCCGCGCAAACTGCGGGTGTTCATCGAGTTCATGCAAAGCCGTTTGAATGCGTGATTGAGAGCAGATCTCCAGACCACGCGCAGACCGGGCATCGCTCTGGATCGTCGCAGCCGGCTTCTTCATGCCGCAGCTGGAATCGACTGCGCTCGCCTTTCGATTCACCTTCGTGGCGGTGGGCGCGATCACACTGCTGTCGGCGTTGATGTTTCGGCGGCTCGCTCGCCCGCACCCCGCGTAATGCACCCATTGCTCAGCTGTCATGGACTGGAAATGCGAACGCAGATTCGATGCGCAGGTGGTTCCCATGCGCCTCGATAGCCCAAAGGCGAGCCAGTCAGCCACACGCTCTCGGGCACCTTGCCAGCGCGTTCGGCGTAACCCCGCCACGTGCCAGGTTGGCCCTTGCGCTTCTGGCTGTCGTATAGGAAGTCTTCCAGCGCTTCGTCGGCCAAGGCGTACCACTGCTGGAGACAGTACATGCGCAGCATCCTAGGTACGCGGATGGGCTGACGACCGACTTGTCAACTGGTGAGGTGCAGCGGCTCGATCACGGCAATCAGCCGGGCCCAGGACACGACGCGTTCAATGTCGAAGAGGAACTTCTCCCGGCGAGTTCGTTTCCTCTTCAATGCGTACGCGGCGCTGGCGAAGCTGCGTTGGAACATGCCGGGCACCCTTGGGAATCTTGCCCTCTTGCGCATGCAGGATGCATGCCGTGATTAAGGAATAAATCAGCGTCTCCCTAACTAACGATCGAGCACGTTTTTGACAGCAAGACAAGACCTCGTTGGAATAGATTTAAAGAGAATGAATTCGAAAACTTTGTTCATAATTTGGTACACGGATTCACTGATCATGGTGCTCGGGTTTCAAGCCGTTGGAATTTGAAATGCGCACACCTCTGCTTGAAGAAGAATCCGCTCAAATGCGGCAGCGGGTCTCGCCGCTGAGGTTCCCAACGATTGCCGGCCCTGAAGCCTTGACGTGTGCCGGGTTTATAGCCGGCAATCGCTTCGCACGGACTCGTTTCACATGCAGCTGATTTTCCCGCGGACGTTTCCGTTTTCATTCGCTGAGTTCGGGCTGGCGAGAGCGCCGTTTCGAAACATCGGGAGCGTTTTATCGCACAACCGCTTGATGGACGCTACCAGCGTAAGCCAGCGACACAGCAGCACACGAATTCAAAACAGCCAGATTTTTAAACAGCGCCGACAGCTTGCACTCGAAAGTAACGAGCTCCCGATGCAAACGATTTATGGCCGGGGTTATCGGCTCATTCACAGAAGAGTTGATCAGACGGACGTTGGCGATGCAGATGTTTAGGCAATTTGCGTCAATGCTTCGGAAGCTTAAAACACGCGTTGCATTGCGAGTTTTACTGGCTGTCCTGTTGCCGCTGGCCATCGTATGGAAAGTCGATCACACCACGCCCACGGCTGCGGACGGACGTCTGTATGACCGCGTAATGGCCAGCGTGGCAGCGCCTGTGAACTCCGAGGTCGAGATCATCTCGATTGACGCTCGGAGTATTCAAGAAATCGGGCCGTGGCCGTGGCCTGCAGCAATCCACACGGAATTCTTGCGCCAGCTTGCTCAGCAGGCGCCCCACGCCGTGGTGCTCAACTTCAGGCTCGGCTTTCCAAAGCTCGAAGGCGACGACGATGTAGCGTTGGCGGCTGCGCTGCGGAAACTGCCGGTGTATCTCACAATTCCAAGCTATCAATCCGGCGCTGTCGTGAACCAAAGCGAAGCCCTTCGCTCTCGAACAAGACACTTTTCGGCAGTTGTCCAAGGCATCGGGCATTCCAGCCTTAGCGCCGACGACTCAAGCAAGCGCCTTCGGTTCATCAGCCTCTTTGCGCCTGCTCCGGACAACTCACTACCTTATGTGGGCGCGATGGTTGCTCCGGCTCCCCCGTTGCATCGCGCTATCGCCAACGGCACGCATCTGCAATTTGGAATTCCTTTCAATGGCGAAGCAGCGCACCCGTCAATTTCCTATTCTGAGGTCCTTGCAGGCAAGCTATCCGCTGATCGGCTCAAGGGGCGCATTGTTGTCGTTGGACCCACTAACGGTGTACCGCTGGGACGGCAGTGGTACGTTTCAGGCTCCTCCGGAGCCACGCTGGTGACTTCGACCGAAGTTCACGCGAGTGCCATTGACGCGTTGCAGCAGGGCACTTACGTTTCAGTAGCGCCGCCGGTGGTGCTGGGCTTGGCGATGGCACTTTCAATCTTGGCGGTACTGTTTGCATTCGATAAGTTACCGAAGGCTGCGCCTCTGGTGGGGCTGGCTTTCATTGCCATCGGCGTCGCATTCAGCGCTTTGATGCTCGGTTTACTTGGCATCTGGCTCCCTTCGTCCTTTTTCGTGTTCGGCATTTTGGCGGCCTACTTGCTTTGGACTTGGCAACACTTGCACAAAGTAATTGGCTTTTTAAAAGAACACATCGCTGCGCTGAGTCAGGTGCCATCTGTTAAGTCCGATCGTGTTGGGCCAGTCCGCGTTGGCGCCAACGACCCGGTGGAGCGATACATAGGCGCTCTCGATCACGCAATCGTGCGACTCATGCGATTGGAGGCATACATGCGGTTCTCGCTGTTGAAACTTCCCATCGCCGTCGTG